>NZ_LWHG01000029.1:0-300000 GCF_001625445.1 Haladaptatus sp. R4
GCAGTCGCTGCTCGGCGCGGCGCTGTTCATCCTCGTCGATACGCCGGTTCGCTTTGCCGTCTACGCACTCGGCGGGTCATCCCGTACGTCGTCGTCGGCCTCGCACCACTCGTCGGCATCGCCTTCGGTACTCTGCTCGTGTGGATCGCGCTCACGCCCGGTCTCGCCGGCGTCGTCGCTGGCGAGGACCGCCGCGCCGCCGCCCGAGCGACCGTGGGAACTGCGTTTGCCGACCCGCGCCGGACCGGTACCCTCGTCGGCATCGCCCTCGTCCTCAACGCCGTCGTGGCCGACGGTGGCGTTGCGTTCCTCTTTTACGCTGCCCGGACCGCCTCGCCCGTTACCTTCCTCGTCGTCGTCACCCTGCCCGTTCTCACGGTCGTGCTCGTCACGCCGTTCTGCTATGCGGCCGTCGTCGATGGTGCAACGACGGAAGCGAGGGGAACAGACGGCGGACGGTCGAGTTCGCCTCGCGTCCCGGTTCGACGAGCGGTCGTCGCCTGCCTGATCGTCCTCGCTCTCGTCGCCAGCACTTCTATGGTCCGGGTAACCGAGACGCGGCCGACACCGAACGCGGCGACGCCGCTGCCGAGCGATCCCACGGCGGCGTACGCGACGGCCGTCTCGAACACCTTCGCGTCGAACAACCGGATCGAATACCTCGCCAACGACGGGGACGGGAGCCACGCAGTGTACAACGGATTCGTCCTCGACCGCACGAACCGGCGCTTCCGCACTTCGTACCGGAGCGAGAACGAAAACAACACCGGCTACGCCGACGCCGGTGTTGAGTACGCCCTCCGCGGCGGCGACCGCTACCTCGCGGTCAGTACCCGACGTACCGACCGCGGTCACGTGGTGTGGGCGTATCCGGGCTACTGGGTCTTTCGCCAGGACTACGGTCCGACCGGGGGGTACGGCGTCCCGAGGCCGGACACCGGAGCGTGGAACGTGGTCGCGCACAGCAACGACACCGAGACGCTCGAACTCGACGGTGCCGCGGCGTTCCGCGCCGTCGGCGTGGACCCACCAGCAAACGCCGATTACCACTCCGCGTGGGTCCGAATGCGCGTAGACACCGACCGGGGCGTCCTCCTCGGCGGCGCGCCCGCCTGAACGCGACGTCCCCCGACTCGGACTTCGACCCCGACGTCTCGGTGCGCTACGACGTGAAAACGGGACCTGACGTGATCGCCCGCCGACCGGCCGATCTCGGCCCGCGGACGCCCGGCCAGTGGCTCTGGAAACTGTTCGGATACTGATTCGGACCCGCGTCCCTATCTCTGACACTTCTGCCCGAACGAGTGGTTGACACTATCTACTTCGTTTTCGGGTATTCGGAGTGTTCCTCGTCGTACCGTCCCGTTTTCACGTCGTAGATGTGGAACAGGTACAGACTCACGGCTCCGAATATGCCTGCCCCCGCCCAGAACAACGCTGGCGGCCCACCGTGGCCGGTGGTCGGAACGTACGGGTACGAGAGCGACTGTTTCTTCACGATGGTCTTTCCGTCCGGCATGATGCCGGAACCGACGTCGTCCGGAATCTCCGTGTTCTCCGCCGGACCGCCAGGGCTTCCGCAGACGATGCGGCCAACCATGCCGAGGGTCTTGTGAGGAATGCAGTAGTAGTCGTACGTCCCTTCGGTGGTGAATTGGTAGTCGAAATGTCCTTGGTTGATGACGCCGCTGTCCCACGACTTCGCTCCGTCGGGAATCAGTGACGACGACGAGTTGGGATTGTTCTTGGAGTACGACGTCGTCGAGTGGCCTCCCGACTCGATCACCCAGCGGACGTAACTGCCCTTCTCGACGTACAATCCGACGGGGTCGAAGTAGTAGCTCGATCCACTCGTCACCATATCCACGACGTACGGGTCGGATTTGCTTCCGCTTCCTCGCCGCGGATTGGCACCGCTTCCCGACCCCGAATCGCCGGAATCCTGGGCAGCGACGGTTCCAGTCGCCCCGGCCGCTCCGGTACCGAGACCGGCGATGAACGTTCTTCGTTTCATACCCCATCGACGGTTTGCGTGAGAACCGTCGTTTCCCCCTTTCCGTCGTTCGTCCTTGTTGCGTACATCCATGTCCCCCCGTGGACCGCTCGTCGTCGGTGTATCGTAAGCGGTCTCATCAGAGACATACTATCCGGTCGTCAAAAAGCGTAGTGGTGCCGATTTCGAAATGCCGCTCGTCCGTGATTAGGGGACGAATCCAGCAGCGATCCCATCCCTTTTCGAGTTTACGACCGATGAGTCATCGATGAACTGGTCAATTGTACTAACCAATAATCGAGCCAGTCGCTGATACCATTCTTGTATCGAGCGCGCCGTCAGTAAAACGTCGATTCTTCCCCGAAGGGGGCGCTATCGGGGACCTCGATCCGACCCGATCATTCCGTTCGTGCCTTCCAGTTTCCCACGATCTGTATTGCGACATCGAGTTTATGATCCCTTCAATCTCGTTCGAGGATCGGTGGCCGAGACGTTCCGCACTCTATCTCGGCCGGTTCGTCGGCTATGCAACGAGGTTACGAGACGTCTACGAAACGACACCGCGTAGCACCCGCCGAATTCGCACCGGCAGAATCGAACTTCGCAGTCCGACTCCCACCCGGATCGGAGCGTTACCGGAATTCCACGTTCCGATGCTGGGGTCCGCTCCGACGAAGAAACAGCAACTGGACGATCACCCACGTCGCAATCGAGAGGGCGATCAGAACGACGAATCCGACCATCCCGGACAGGGGGAGCAACCAGTGATACGCTGCCACGATCACGAACGTCAACCCGAGGTGGATTACGGGCATCAGCACGTCGTCCGTCCGCAGATTCATCGCTGTTCCTCCTCGTATATCGGCGTCGCTTCTGACTCGTGATCGAACGCTTCCGGCGCGTATCGATCCACCGACCGATCATCGACTCGGGTATCCGACCCTTCTTCGAACTTGTCGACGTGGATGCACGATACCTCGTGTGATGTCTTCGCTCCCGACACTTGTTCGAGGGATGGGTCTCGTGATTGACATTCGGGCGTTGCCATGGGACAACGAGGGTGAAACGAGCATCCGGATGGTGGGTCTATCGGGGACGGGACCTCTCCCGACAGCGCTTCCCGTTCCCGGGCGAGCGTCGGATCAGGCTCGGGAATCGCACGGATGAGCGATTTCGTGTACGGATGTTGTGGGCTCCTGAACAGCGACTCCGTGTCGCTGACCTCCACTATCTCGCCGAGATACATCACCGCGACCCGGTCGCACACGTGACGAATCACGGATAGATCGTGGGCGATGAACAGGATCGTGAGGTCGTACTCGTCCTGAAGATCAGTGAGTAGGTTCAGAATCTGTGCCTGAATCGAGACGTCTAGTGCGGAGACAGGTTCGTCACAGACGAGGAAATCCGGCTCGACTGCCAGCGCCCGTGCGATCCCAATCCGTTGGCGTTGCCCGCCGGAGAACTCGTGCGGGTATCGGTTGGAGTACCCCGGTGGGAGTCCCACCTGTTCCATCAGGTCTCGAACCTGTTGGGTTCGTTCCCCGGCGTACAACCCGTGAATCTTCATCGGTTGACGGATGATCTGATCGACCGTCTTCCGACGGTTGAGGCTGGATGCGGGGTCTTGGAACACGATCTGCATCCGTTTTCGGAATCGCTTCAACTCCCGTTCGGAAAGGGAGGTGATGTCCGTTCCGTCGAACGTGACGGTGCCCGCGGTCGGTTCGATCAGTCTGAGTAGACTCCGTGCCGTCGTCGATTTCCCCGAACCGGACTCCCCGACCAGACCGAGCGTCTCTCCCTGTTGGATATCGAACGAAACGTCGCGTACCGCTTTTACCTCCCGGGTCGACCCAAGCAGTCTGTCGATGACGCCGTCGTTCTGAACGAACTCCTTTCGAAGATCCGTCACTCTGAGGAACGATTCCTCGATGTCGTCAGTCATCGGCCACCTCCTCGCGCGAAGCGATTACGTCGTGTGCGCCGTATCCCCGGGCATGGATGCACGCGGCTTCCCGTCCGGGTTCCACCGTTCGTAGCTCCGGGTCGTACGTCCGACATTCCTCGGTCGCGTGGACGCAGCGAGGGGAGAACGAACACCCCGACGGAAGTGCCGTGAGGTTCGGAACCTGTCCCTCGATGGGCGTCAGTCGGCTTCGACCGCCGCGAACGTGCGGGATCGAGCGCATCAATCCGCGGGTGTAGGGATGGCGTGGGTTCTCGAACAGCGCATCGACGGTGGCTCGTTCGACGATACGGCCCGCGTATGCGACCGCGACGCGGTCACAGGTACCGGCGACGACGCCGAGGTCGTGCGTGATGAGGATGATGCTCATCCCGTACTTCTCTTGCAGGTCGTCGAGTACCTCGAAGATTTGTGCTTCGATGGTCACGTCGAGCGCCGTCGTCGGTTCGTCGGCGATGAGCACGTCCGGGTCACAGGAGATAGCCATCGCCAGGAGCGCACGCTGCAACATCCCGCCCGAAAACTCGTGCGGATAGTTGTCCACGCGCGCTTCGGGTTCTGGAATACCGACTTCCCGCATCAGTTCGATGGTTCGTTCCCGAGCATCCCGCTTCGAGACGCCTCGGTGCTCTCGGACGACCCGTGCGATTTGACTCCCAACGGTGTAGACGGGGTTCAGCGAACTCATCGGGTCCTGGAACACCATCGAAATCCTGTCACCGCGGAGTCGTCTCATCTCCTCGTCCGTCTTCTCCAGCAGGTCTTCACCGCGGTATCGAATCGTCCCCGATTCGATTCGTCCGGGGGAATCGATCAGGCCCATGATCGACAGGGCGCTGACGCTCTTTCCCGACCCGGACTCGCCCACGATTCCGAGTATCTCTCCCTCGTGCAGCGTGATCGAGTTTCCATCGACGGCTTTGACCACGCCCTCCTCCGTGTAGAACCGCGTCACGAGGTCTTCGACTTGGAGAACCGCCTCGGCCGTCATTCTCGACCCTCCTCGGTGTACCGCGGATCGAGCGCATCACGTAGACCGTCGCCGAGCAGGTTGAACCCGAGGATGATCAGCATGATCCCGATTCCGGGGAACACCGGGAACCACCATTGACCGCTGTAAATGTAGCTCCTGGCGTTCGAAAGCATCAATCCGAGGCTGGACGTCGGTGGCTGCAACCCGAGCCCCAGGAACGAGAGTCCCGCACTGGCGAGAATCGCGGTCGCCATGTAGAGCGTCGCTTGAACGATGATGACCGGGATGGTGTTGATAGCGACCTCCTGGGTGAGGATTTGGATATCCCCTGCACCGATGGACTTCGCGGCGTTGATGTAGTTCTCCTCCATCTCCCTGAGAACCGCCCCGCGCATCACCCGAGCGAAGTTCGGGATGTATCCGATGCCGATGACGATCACTATCTTCAGGATGTTCGGTATCACGAACGAACCGAATTTCGTCGTTCCCACGCCGAGCACCCCCACCACAGCGATGGCGAGGATCAAACTGGGGAACGAAAAGAGGATATCCATGAATCGCATGATCCCCTCGTCGAGCCACGAGTTGCGGTAGTAACCGGCAACCCCACCCGCGGCCACGCCGACGATCATCGAGAAGATCACGACACCGAGCGATACCGTGAGCAACGTTCGGAGCCCGAACAGTATGCGCGACAGGATGTCCCGCCCGTGGTTATCGGTCCCGAGCAATACGGTAGTCGATCCGACGACCTGTCCGTTCTCGTTCTTTATCATGACGGTGGAGCCAGGTGGGAGTGGATTGTGTGACATCCCCGGAGCGTCGTACTGCGCCGCGGGTGGATGTGGCGCGAGTACCGGTGCGAGAATCGCGGCGACGACGGCGATCCCGATGATCGCGCCACCGACCAAGGAGAGTCGGTTCCGCCGGAAATCGTGCCAGAACTGCTGAAACTGCGTTCGGTGTGGTCCGATCCGCTCGGACCGAGTTGCGTCTTCGGTCGCCATGTCAGTTCTGCCCCTCCTGACGGATTCTCGGGTCGAGATACGCATACAGAACGTCGACGGCGAGGTTCATGAACACGAAGACGATCGCGATGAAGAGGACGAGCGCCTGTATGACCCGGTAATCCCGTCGGCTGATCGCGAGGATGAGGAGGCGTCCGACGCCCGGTAAGCTGAACACGGACTCGGTCAAAACGGCCCCGTTCATCAACCCGCCGAATCCGGTACCGATGACGGTGACGACGGGGATGAGCGCGTTCCTCGTGGCGTCTTTGAATATGATCTCGTATTTCTTGATTCCCATCGCTCTCGCGGTCCGGATGTAATCCTGGTTGATCGTCTCCAGCATTTCCGAACGCGTCATCCGTTGGATGATCGCCGCGTGAGCGGTTCCGAGGGCGATGGTCGGTAGCAAGATGTGCTTCAGGTTCGAGACGGGGTCCTGCCATAGCGGGACCCACCCGCCGGTCGCCCATTTGAACTGGAAGAAGACGCCGAACACCATGATGAGGACGACGCCGAGCCAGAAGTCGGGAATGGAGATACCGGCGAGCGCGCCGATTCGTGCGACGTGGTCCGTCGGTTTGTTCTGACGGAGCGCGCCGATGATCCCTGCCGGGATGCCGATGAGGACGGCCAGAAGCTGTCCGAAGACCGCAAGCTCGATCGTGAGTGGGAGGCGGTCGGCGATGAGTTTCGTCACTGGCGTTCCCGGCTGTATCGTCAACGACGTGCCTAGATTCCCTTGCACCACCTTGGTAATCCACAACCAGTATTGGACGTACATGGGCTGGTCCAAGCCGAGGTTCTGTCGTATCTTCGCGACGAGCGCCTCGTCCTGTAACGGGCCGAGCAGGAGTCGAACCGGACCGCCGGGGGCGATGTGAACCATTCCGAACACCACGATGCTCACCCCGAATAATACCGGAATGGCGAGCAGTCCCCGCTTGAGAACGTACCGGGCGATAGTCATGTTCGATTCTCCATTGTTCGATGTGTGTCGGCCGTATCGTTGCTGATTTCCATATATATCTCTGTGCGAACACTGGTCGTTCTGATCTGTTACTTTCGTACGAGTGGGTACCACGACGGCTGAATCATTTCTTGCTGGCTCCCCTCATATCCGAGGTGAATTTGCCCATCTTGAAGCCCGTAACGTCGGAGTTCCACACCGCATACCGATTGCTGTACGCGATGTCGATCTGAATGGCGTTCTCGACGAGATACTCTTCGAGTTTCCAGACGATCTTCTTCTGTTTCCCCTGGTCGTCCAACGCTTGTGCCTTTTCGAGCGTCTTCACGAACCACTCGTGGCCGTTCGAAAAGTCCCCCTTCGCGTCCGACGGTGCCGCCGGACCCGTCGGCTTGTACTTGTCGTCCAGGTCCGGGCTTTCGTGGTGCCAGTTGACGTGGTTGTGGTTGTTGTCGGCGAAACCGGACCTGAGCCAATACGTGACGACGGGGACCGCGTTCGTCCAGTTTTCGAGCGCGATCTGCCAGTCCTTCGTGTCGTACACCTGATCGAAGAGCGCGGACTTTTCGAGGACGCTGATTTCGACGTCGATCCCAATATTGCCGAGTTGGTTCTGAATGATGACGGCTTCGTCCTTGAAGTGGCCGCCCTTCGTGGTGATGAGTTTGAGGGAAAACCCGTCGGGATTACCCGCCTTCTCGAGTTCTGCTCTGGCTTTCTTCGGGTCGTACAGCTTCTTCTTCTTGAGATTGGGGGACGTCCAGTCGCTGTCCGGATACCACAGCCCTTTCTGTACCACGCCGTTGCCGTAGAAGATCTCCTTCAGTATCTCCTGTGCATCGATTCCGAAGAGGACCGCGCGCCGGTTGTGCACGTTCGCCATCGGATTGTTTCCGGTATCCATCAAGTTCGGATAGAGGACCTCGGTCGTGTTACCCGCGGTCGTCTTTCCGTCGAGATTCGGTCGATTCGTCATCGACTCGTAGTCCTTGGCCGGTATCGCGCTCGTCAGGTCGAGGTTCCCCGATCGAAGCTTCGAGAGGCGGGTCGCATCCTCCGAAATGAACAGGAACTTGATCTCGTCGACCTTCGGGATGCCGTCCATCCAGTAGTTATCGTTCTTCTTCAGGAGTACGTGAGAGCCGCTTTTCCACTCCACGAATTCGAACGGGCCGGTTCCGGCGCCGGACGGGTCCCGCGTGAGGTTCGTCGAAAATCCGGACGGACCTTTTCCCTTCGACGTCGACCCGCGCGACCCCTTCGGAACGACTCCTTCGAGACCGCGGGTGAGCCACCAATTGATCGTCGTGAACGGCTTCGAGAGTTCGAGACGAAGCGTCCGGTCGTCGACGATTTTCGTCCCACTCGCGAACGGGATACGCCGTCGAACGGGTGAGTTGTTGTCGGGATTCAAAATCCAGTCGACGGAATATTTGAAGTCCTCGACGGTGACCTCGTCGCCGTTATGAAACGTAAGCCCATCCCGGAGCGTGTACTCGAACGCCTTTCCCCCGCTTTTGGATTTCGGGACTGATTTCGCGAGTCCGGGTTGCAATTTCGTGTTCGTCGATAGCTCGATCACTTCGTCGTAGATCAATCGGCCGATGATACTTGAGGACGTATCCGACCAGAGTGCCGGGTCGAAGTTCCACGGTTCAGCGGGCATTCCCACGTTGAGCCGAACCGTCGCGTTCGACCCTGTTCCGCCGCCCCCGCCGTTTCCGTTCCCGTTCGTATCGCCGTTTGTAGAACCGTTTCCTGTACACCCGGCGAGCGATGCTCCGGTGAGAGCCCCGGCGATTCCGAGAAACTCACGTCTATCCATGTCGTATTCGATGATCTTCCCTGTCATAGTCTGTGGTCTGGTGTCGCGTGACGTTCGGACATCGAATTAACTACATATATATTTTTGCTATTGAGCGATTATTCGTGTCAATATGCGTGCTAAAACGACGAATCGGTTGCGGAGAAGACTAACACGGAAATCCCGAGAATAAGTTCCTCGTATGCAAATTTATTTATAGAGGGGGCCCAGATGCTAAGATCGATCCAGAAATGGTAAGAACACGTATTCGGGAGAATAGAGCGTTCAGTACTCACACGCGTTCGGAAACGACGACGAGTGGAACACGAGGGCATCGAAACAAATGACGGTTTCATTGGAATACGAGAACTACGACTTGGGGGGTCTCACGTGGGAGGAAGCCGAGGAATCGATTTTGGCGGCCGATTTCGTGGTCCTCCCTACCGGTAGTATCGAACAGCATTCGTTACACCTTCCCGTGTCGGTCGATACCCTCCGGGCGGAAAACCTCACGCGAGTTCTCGTGGAACGTGCACCGGAACACGAATTCAACATGCTTCGGCTTCCGACGCTTCCGTACGGGTACTCCGAACACCACATGACACGGGCAGGAACGATGACCCTGATGCCGGACACGTACCAGACCGTGATTCGGGAGCTCGGCTCATCGATCGCCGAACACGGGGCGAGTCGATTACTCATCGTCAACTGTCATGGCGGAAATCTGTCCCCGTTGAAACTCGCGGCCGACCGCCTCGAACGCGACACGGGAATCGAGGTGTACATCGTCAATTGGACGTCGTACGCACGGGACCTACTCAACGAGCGATTCGGGGAGGATTGGAGCCACGCAGGCGAGCACGAGACCAGTGCCGTCGAACTCTTCCATCCGGATCTCGTCAGGACGGAACGGAAGGAAAAACAGGAGCGGAAGGCCAGCTACAATGCACGCCAGTATCGGTGGTACACCGATTTGGCCGTCCAGGGCGGACGCGGTGACCCCCGAAACTCGGATCCGGAGTTCATGGAGACTGTCGTCGCTGAAACGACCGATCGAATCCTCACCGCGCTTCGGGAGGATCTCCAGCAACCGAGCGGCGGTGACGGCCGTATAGCGAGTGACGAGTGACCGAGACGGTCGTTTCGAACGTCGTCGAAACCACCGAGAACCGGTGTCCAACTATATTGGACACCGCGTCGGCGGGATGAGAGAGCGAATTCGTAAGTGAGAGGAATCGAGGGTAATTTTGGAGGAAGATTTATTATGATTCTACGAAAAGCAGTGTTTCAATGTCACAGGGAACGACGAAATCACTCAAATCGCTCCAACAAGCTTTCGAGATAATCGAACACCTCAAACAGACGGATGGTGCTGGCGTAACCGAGGTCGCAAACGAACTCGGTCTCCCGAAAAGTACCGCACACATTTACCTCAGTACCTTGGAGGACATCGGATACGTGGTGAATCGAAATCATCGGTACTACGTCGGACTTCGATTTCTCGACGTGGGGGAGACGGTTCGCAACCAACGGCAGGTCTACGAGGTCGGGTATCCCGAAATCAACGACCTAGCGAGGGAGACGGGTGAGCTAGTGAGTCTCACCGTCCTCGAAAATGGGAAAGGAGTGTACCTATACCGAGCGAAGGGGGAGAACTCGATTCCCGTTCACAACTACCCGGGAAGCAGGGTCCATCTGCACTGTCGCTCCGCGGGAAAGGCGATACTCGCCCATCTCTCGAGTCGCCACGTCGAGGAGATTATCGAGAAGCATGGACTGCCCGCACGAACCGAGAAAACGATCACCGACCGCTCCGTGTTGTGGAACGAACTGGAACGGATTCGTGAACGCAAGTACGCGACCAACGAGGATGAACTCCGACAAGGTCTCCGTTGTGTCGCTGCACCGATATTGGACAACGGCCAAGTCATCGGTGCCGTCAGCGTCTCGGGTCCCCGCGGTCGAATGACCGGTCAACGGTTCCGCGAGGACCTACCGAACTTGGTCCAGAATACGGCCAACATCATCGGAATCAACCTCACCTACTCCTAGCGATACTGTCGGATACTCGCGCGTCGGTTTCCACCGACGAACGTCCAGTCGCCGAGGACAAAGACTTCGAACCATGGTTCCCTTTTCCTGCCGTTGTCCAACACTGTTGGAAGCAGTATTCGACAGTGGTTCTTCCTCGCCGACCATTTGAGCGCCAAAATCGACCATGACTATCATTTCGCTTCCGAACGGGATACCGATTCAAAGCGTCGTCCGAGTCGGGGTACGAAAAGTG
This sequence comes from Haladaptatus sp. R4, assembly GCF_001625445.1. Lineage (NCBI taxonomy): Archaea > Methanobacteriati > Methanobacteriota > Halobacteria > Halobacteriales > Haladaptataceae > Haladaptatus > Haladaptatus sp. R4. The sequence goes on from NZ_LWHG01000029.1 coordinate 11,004, forward strand.
ATCACATGAATTGGTTATCTTTCGTCAGCGATTACCCTCTCTTGGAGTTGTACTTTACAGTACTAATTGTGTAATGGTTAATTGAAACTGCCGCGGGTAGGGTCAGCTATCATCACCCGCAAGCGTCGATCGACACTCCTTCACGGTGTATCCCGTCGAAATCTCCTTCTCGGACTCGATAGATCGAAACGGCGAATTTGATATAGCATTATATAATTTATAATCTTCGCGGATGGACGTTTTTGAGCAGTAGCGGGTCTGAAACAACCGATATCTGTAATCCTTCCTTCGGCACACGAACTTCCGCTTAGAACCATAAGCGGAAGTACCACCACCCCGGGACCCCCGAATCGATCTGTGCGCAATCCGTGGTGCGGATTGGGTGTGTTATATATCGAGTGTTTCGAACGCTTGGCTTGGTGGTCGAAATCGACTGACTCTGATTCCTGCGAGGAATCTAATGGCTCTCGTGGAAGGTATAATTTCGTGTTTGTAGAGAAAGTACAATTTAATTGGGTGTGTTATTCGTCAGTCCGATCGAGTGCGTGCACTGGCCTGCTGGACTAGGCTGCGGCGAGATTCACGCTTATCCTGGCAGCCCTCCGGCCTCCGGAGAGGATCGTCACGGCCCGCCAGATAGTTGCGTGGTTCGACAAGAATTATTTGACGCCTCCACAGATACCAATCATGCCTGATTTCATCACACCTCAGCCTGTCGAACCCGGCGATCAGGTCGCAGTTATCGCACCGGCGTCGAACGCCCCAGAGAGTGCTCGGTTCGTCTATGACCTCGGTCTCACACGAATGCGTGAAGTCTTCGATCTTGAACCAATCGAGTACCCGACCGCGACTGCCGACCCTGAGTGGCTTGCGGACAATCCAGAAGCGCGCGCTGAAGATATCATGAGTGCCTTCCGTGATTCTGATATCTCGGCTGTGATTGCTAATATCGGTGGCCATGACCAGCTCACGGTCCTCCCGTATCTCGACGGTGACGTGCTCCGCAAGCACCCAACGCGATTCTACGGCTGGTCAGACAACACGAATCTAGCGCTGTTCCTCTGGAATCAGGGTATTGTCTCGTACTACGGCGGGTCAACGCTGCTCGAATACGCAATGGACGGCGAGATGTTCGACTACACCACGGAGTACCTCCGGCGTGCGCTCTTCGAGGATTCCATCGGTGAGTGGACCGAAGCGGAACTATTCACCGACGAGGCCGGTGATTGGGAGAGCCCCGATTCAGTCGAAACCACGCGCGAGATCGAACAATCTGGTGGTCGAATCTGGCGTGGCGGCGAAGAAACTGTCTCGGGTCGAATTTGGGGTGGCTGCTATGAGGTCCTCGTCGAGCAGTTCCTCGCCGATCGCTATGTACCCAATCCTGACACATTGAACGGCGCTGTTCTTGCGCTCGAAACGAGCGAGCTGATTCCTGACCCAGCCGTCATGCGTGCGAACCTCCGAGCACTCGGCGAACGCGGTCTCCTTGAACGATTCGACGGTGTTCTCGTTGGGCGTGCCGCCGCACGCTCACATGCCGAGGACAACCCAGAGGAATGGCGAGCGGGATACCGAGAGCGCCAGCGCGACGCTATTACTGACGTTCTCGAGACGTACAACCCGAACGCACCTGCTGTCTTTAATTGCGAGTTTGGACATACGTACCCGACGTGCCCGGTTCCGATCGGCGGTGAGGTCGAAATAGAACCTTCAACCAGATCAATTCGACTTCTCTGATTGCACGACAGGGTAATGTGCCGGGGTCCTGTGTTTCCTTGTCAGCAGCCACTCCCTGTTTACAGAATAGAACGGATGACATAGGTTTCTGTTGCGAGTTTCATGTTTAGCGTGTCAACTGTCGTCGATTTCAATGATTGAATTCGGCTGCTCCGAACAATCGAGACATAAGCAGTCTGATTTCTGGGATTACGCCCCGTTTCGAGATGACTGATTGATTTAATAACAGAAGTAGAACGAATGACGGCGGTACGATCGAGTTCTTGAATTTCGCCGATTTAGGCGATTGACTACCGCTGGGCAGTATAAGCGGCAGTGGATCGGCCTTAGAATCCGCACAACAATCTATGCACGGTTCGTGAAGACAATCATTCATCGGTATGTTAAGAAAATCCTTTACACAGATATATTGCAGAAGCATACAGAGGAGTAGATAAGATTCAGATGTATCGAATAATTATGAGGCTGATTGGTCACGTTTTTGTATTTGCAGGAGTTCTGGGAACAGGTTTCGCAATATTGGTCATCGCTATCAATCCAGCCAAGTTAATATCCTGGATTGCTGGCCTCGTGTGCTTTATAATATTCATCGTAGGATACCAACTCATTAAGTCTCTCAATCAAGTACAGAATCAAACGTGACAGGTGTTGAATAACGGTAGTTTGGCTGTTGTCGAGGTTGTGGTCTAGCGGCCATCGCCATGTTGTTGGCCTGCTGCTGTTTACCTATGAACTTTTGGTACTTACTGAACTCTATGTCTGACGTACGATCTCAGACTGTCTGTCGTCATCGTACTTCCTCAACAGAGTAGACTGTAAAGTCTCACTACCTCCAGGGTAACGCTGTTCGGACAACAGAGATAGTCACATTTTTTTAAATCCCCTACTATCATATAATATGTCTATGATCAGTACTACTAATCTCACAAAATCATATAATAACAAAACAGTTGTTGACGATCTCTCACTCACCATCGAACGTGGAGAAGTGTATGGTTTCCTGGGACCGAACGGAGCAGGAAAATCGACCACCATCGATATGCTAATGGATTATACACGACCCACCAGTGGTAGTGCAACAGTCTTTGACCTCGATGTGCAGACAGAGTCTGAAACGATCCACTCACGAACTGGTATTCTCCCAGACCGATTTGGCGTGTATCAGCGGCTCACAGGACGCGAACACGTCAAATACATTCTCGACGCAAATGATGATCATGACGATATAGACCTCATCTTTGACCGAGTTGGACTCCACAGCGCAGCCGATGAGTATGCTAGTGACTACTCAAAAGGTATGCAACAGCGCCTCGGGCTCGCAATGGCTATCGCGGGGAAGCCAGATCTGCTCATTCTCGATGAACCATTCTCCGGTCTTGACCCGCATGGTGTTCGTCTTGTCCGAGAGATTGTCGCTGACGAGCGCGATCGCGGTGCGACTGTCTTGTTTTCATCTCACGTTCTCGATCAAGTTGAACGCGTCTGCGACCGAGTTGGATTACTCGACAATGGTACACTTCTTTTCGAAGGAACTCCCACAGAACTCCGGAGAACTGTTAGAACTGAACGACGGCTATCAATCGACACGCCACTCCCAGAGAAACTATATCAGCGTCTCGAAGATCTGGGATCAGTCACTGAAATTGACGAGAAAGAGACTGGAGTAACAATCACCTGCCAACCTGAAGACCAGTTCAGAATCCTTGAATTAATCTGTGAGTTCGATCTTTCTGTTTCTGACTTCCACATCGAAAAAGAGACTATTGAAGATGCTTTCATCATGCTGGCCGATAATACACCCGAGAATTAACCTAAATCGCTACGGGAGAATACAAGAACTGAGAAGATCTGCGAGACTCCAAGCAAGAGCACCAAGCCAACCATGGTCAGAATTGGATGAAGGAACCAAACCGGTATGTCTGTCCCAAATACAGACCTCACGGTTGTGATATTCGAGATGGTGGATGGCTGTAAAACATCAGAGATGACAAATAGAGCAGTTCCACTAGAATTTGGGACACCAAGTAGCCAGTTCGTGAGAACTCGGTACAAGTTCTGCGGTAACAACCATTTAAGTAGGAAATAAGCGGGATCATTTGGTGGGTGAAGAAGATTAACCGCGTGCCCGGTTACGATACTATAAAATGAATTTATTACTGGCTGCCAGTAAAACGGGAGAGCAACGAATGCAAATGCCAACCCACCAACGACAACCCGGTGTCGGCTAAGTGTAGAGATTGCAACTCCAACAGCAGCCATAGCAAACAAAAATACTACGCTCGCCGCGAGAAATCCGAGTAACTCCACTAGGGGAACAGCACCATACTGAGGAGCTGCGACGGCACAGGTGAGTACAATTGCTATCAGCACAGGAACCGAGAACGCAATTGTACGTCCTATAAGAATACCAACGATAACGTCTACACGCGATGCTTTTGTTCCCGCTGTCAAGCGAATACTTCCTGAGCGACGCTCTTCGGACAGTGCACGGAATGTGAAAAACACGACTCCACTACCTGCGAACAATGTAATTCCTGGTGTTTGTAAAACAGCCAATGGGACAAGTGAACCAAGATAGTTTCTGACGATATCTTGAACAGCAAGACTGGAGATGCTGATTACGAAAATGAGAACGCCGAGGAGCCAGATGCCCGGTGAACGTGAGAGGATACGGAACTCACGTTGTGCGATTGACTGCCATCGTCCGGGAAGCCGAGAGGAGAGTTCTCTTCTACCAACGATGCTCCCAAAAGAAATCCAGTTAGACGGACGACTCCACAGGATTTGCAGTCGACGAATCCAGTTAGATTCTTTATCGTGTTGGACAGTGAGTGATCCATTCTCAAACGCTCGAAGTGAGAATAGTACTAACACGAATGGCCAACCAACAAGGGGTATAAGAGAGAACCACGGTGCGAGATAGATAGGTTGTGACTCTCCTCTCGCAACTTCGTTTAACGGCCCAGTAAGTTGAGTAACGGCACTATCCGTTCCGACTGGCACGTTGAGAACCCAATTAGTGAGAACGTAGTAGGCATCATTCGGTGACAATCGAGAAGCCATCTCGAAGATGTTCGGATATCGTAGACTATTCCCGGGGACAGTGCCCGTGAATATGTTCCAAAGAAAGGTCACCATCAAGTCGCTCCAGAAGAGCAACCCAGCGAGCACGGTGACTCCTACGAGGACTGCCGATTGAACCGATGAGGTGGCAAGCGTCGAGATCGAGACGATGATAGAGACAACTGCGAAAGTGTATATTAGTGCCACTACCACGAATTCAAGGGCGATTCCAACGGAAAACCTATGCAATGAGAATATATCGACGACGACGACGAAAATCGTTCCAAAGATAACCGGTGTGAATGTTGCAGCGGTCTGTCCAACGATTTTTCCGAGGACGATATCCGAGCGGCTAAGACGGGTTCCCGCGAGAATACGAATCGTTCCGGACTCCCGCTCGCCAATGATCGTACGATACCCAAATGTCGCTGCAACGAATGGTATTAATAAAGCAATTGTCCCCTGAACGTCTGCAATAGGAGTTGCCCCACCGAGTATCTGGACAGTCGTTGGCCGTAATGAAGTTGTGATCAATCCTATAGAGAAAGCAATAACGGAGACGATTATAAACAGTCGTCGACTAAGAATATTTTGGTACTCTCTTCGTGAAACCGAGAGTAGTTTGGTAAATTGTACATGCATCCTTCACGGTTAGAACCTTCTCCTGATCGCTTAAATCTGTCCTTCCAGAATGTTGAATGAGTATGAGATCTAGTCTATCAAAAACCAATCCTTATTCTTGTCCATATTATGTCCTCTTTGAGTAATAATAGAATGCACGAGTGTCATATTATATAGTATTTATTTTTATTCAATAGAAAAATATTATGCGATCTCGATAATAATAGAATTTTGCAGTCTATGACGAAAGATAAACGAGATCAACTGAATAGACGAAACGTAGTTAAAGGTCTTGGAGTTACGGCTAGCATCGGTCTACTTGGCGGTTTGAGTAGTGCAACGTCCGGTCAAGATGACGCAGTTTCGGCCGATATGGTCGTTGAAGACAAGCCCAACATGGTCGATGAGTTCGTGACGCGGTCGCTTCAACAGGGAGAAACCGATAGTGTCGTCAAAGCTTACAGTGAATTGGACGAAAAGCAACTCGAATTGGTGCGAGAGGCATACGAGCGAGTCACGACAACGGAGATCAGCTCGGAGAATGCGATTACTCCCGAATACATTCCCATCTCACCTAGCGTGTCGTACACACATAAGATAAAGGAAACGAACACGATAATTTGGAGGGCATCCATGACTCTCGATTGCCACTATTACCCTAGTGATAATAATGTCTCTTTTAATTCGCTTTCCTCAAACGGGAATGCCCCGAACTCTCTGTGGCATTACAAAGGAATAGATTATTCAAATGTGGATACTGCTGGGGCCGTTGATGCAAAGCGGAAGTTACGGTTCAGCCACTCGGTTGCAGGACAGCATATATCCACGAATCAAGCAATATTAGAGATTGTTGCACACAATAACGGGAACATCAATAAAAGTGCAAATCGGAAAGTTCTCTAATACAAGCATAGGTAGACAATCTAGACTTCACAGGTAATCATATAGATAAAAATTACTTTTCTCACACAATAGTGAGCCGGGCTCTGTCTAGTTTAGCTCGTCCTCAAGAGATGTACGGCCATCGAACGATTGGCGGTTCTAGTAATGCCCAAATTGTTCAAGCCACCGCTGGACACTTGACCGACTGCTCACCCACAATGTATGGAGGCGGTCGATTTGCTGTTTGAGCGTGTAAAACCACTTCGATCCGCTTTCGCTCTATATAGTCGAGCCGGCTACTCAATTCATTCAAATGATTGCAGTCCGATAGCCGTAGCCATCGACGAGAAACAGAGCGTCCGAAAGATCGTATTTCTCAGTCAATCCAGTTAGAAACGCAGCCGTCGAGTTACTCCCATGCCGATCAAACACGTCAATACTGAGCAGCAGCTTTGTTTCGGTGCCTGTTGCACTCTGTGGTGAACGAGCAGCCACAACATGAAATCCATCAAAAGTGACTGGAACATAATGTTCAGGTCAGAAACCAGAACTGCCGGCAGTAGCAAGGGTACTGCGCGTATTTAAAAGACCGTTCATCCACACCCGCTTAGTGCAACATGAGGCAGTGAAACAAATAGACCCTGATCAATCAAGCGCGGGTAGACCACCCCCGAGACTCCCCTGGATTCTGGGACTACAGAGGGCGGTAAGTCTCGCAAACATCCTACCTGGAACCATCGATTTAGTATAGAATCTTAACTAGACACCATCGTGATTCAGCGCGACGTATAATTACGAAGAACTAAGAAAAGTAATGAATGTGCCTATTTCTATTCATCATGAAGTTGCTCTTCTGCCTGATTTGATAAGCGGAAGTGATTTCGAGCGGAACGGTGCCTTCATCGAATCACGAAACCAGTCCCTCCGTAGCGAGCGGGCTATCTCAGAAACTCACGAGGAGAAATGAGTTCGATGATCGCGTGGGAACGATCACAGACAGGGTCAGGATAAAGTTAAAGAGCGGGTGTGATTGTACTACGAAGAAATCGTGTATGTTTATTCCGTTCAGAGATCGTAAGGGCTATAGAAACGAGTGCGAGTCACGATGAATCGACATCGTCCGGTTGTGTCCCGACGCCGTCGGGCCATCCCGGTGGTACCGCCGCGCTCGGTTCCGCGAACGCTCGTTTGAGTACCATCGGCGTCCGTTCGAGCGAGAGCACTAAATCGCCGTCCTGATTGAACGCACGGAGCTCCGTCGTGACGATTCCGACGTGTTCGCGCGACTCGCTTTCGCGTTTGTTCAGTATCTCGCTCTCCGCGAAGATGGTGTCGCCGTGGAAGACTGGTGCGTGATGGCGAACTTCGTCGTAGCCGAGGTTCGCCGTCGCGTTGACGGAGATATCGATGACGCTCATTCCGACCGCGAGGGCGATGACGAACGTCCCGTCGACGAGTCGTTCGCCGAACTCCGTCTCGGCGGCGTACGCTTCGTTGAAATGCATCGGATTGCAGTTCATCGTGACGTTCGTGAACCAGACGTTATCCGTTTCGGTCACCGTTCGTCCAAACGGGTGCTTGTACACGTCGCCCACGGTGAAATCCTCGAAATATCGCCCGTGCCAGCCAGCAACGAGGCGTCTATCGTTCTCGCTCATCGTTCAGTTGGCTATGCGACCGAGAGCATACTAAAACGAACGACTCCCCTAGCGTCCGCTCTCCATCTACTACCGGGATAGTACGGACTCACCGGAAAATGATTGTCGTCGAAAATCTCCCTCGTATCTACTCCTTATCGCGAGAACTACTTAAACGAACTCGGTCGGTGATCGTTGCCCTGTTCGACGCGGATCGACTCGTCGCGGTCCGGCCTTCGATGCCGGATGGATCGTTCACCCCCACGTCCACCGTGAATCGAGGACGTAGCGGTAGACGCCACTGATCATGATCGCGACGGCGTTCGCCAGCAGATAGAGAATCTCGCCGCTGTTGACGAGCACATAGAGGATCCCGAGTTGGATGGGGATCGCCGACCCGCGGACGACGTTCGTTTTGAGTAACCCGGCGAGATAGTCGCTCGTGGTCGAATTTCGAGTCGCGCGGAACGTCCAGGCGTTGTTGAGCGAGTACTGAAACAGGATCGTGATCTCGATGGCGATTGCCGCGCCGAGCAAGTAGTTGAGACCGGCTTTGTCGACGAACATCCAAAGCAGAACGATTTGCACTCCCGCAGCGACTGCTCCGACGGCGACGAACCGTCGTAACTGGGGGAAGAGCGGGCCGCGCCGGAGATCGCGAAGAGGTTCCCGAAGCATATTTCGGTACCGAGTGGTTCGGACCGTGTATTCCTGTCGTTTCTCTCCCGCTCGAACGCCCGTGGAAGCGACGGGAAATCCGAAGCGCCATTCGATGGTCATCCAATTATCTGACGGTTTTCATCCCTAACACACCTGATAATCGAAGGTATCGAATATTTTGCCAAAGATTTGTGGTGGTCCCATTCCATACCTCGCCTATGACGGACACACACGACGAACTGCTACAACAGTTGAACGAGATGCAGGCGGCACGCGGTATCGACCCCGATACGCGGAAAGTGATCGGTGCCCTCAGCGAAACGGTTCACACGCTCGGCGAGGAGATCGACGATCTCCAAGCGCGCGTGAATGAGTTGGAGGCGCGCGCCGCGAAAGACGAACGCTCCGAGGACGACGAGAAAAAGCAGGCGTGGTATTCGGAGCGCTAACCGACATACGCGTCCCTCGCTCGCGTTCCTATCCCCCATCCCATTCCCACTTCCCACCCCTCACCCGTGTCCCCGACCGAGTGATGGGGAGTCCTCGTAGCGGTGAGTGGAATTCGACTGCGGCGTATCGGAACGACTGTCTCGCCCCGTCCACATGCCACGCCGTTTGGCCGACTTCGATACCCGACAGGGATTACCGCGCACGGGAATTCCGGGTGTGATGATCGTCCGAATTCATCGTCTTTTCTTCTACGATCCGTTGGGTAGTGGTATCATTTCACATCGAAAACCCATGGGCACAGTCTTTATCATACGACTCGACAATCGCCCCCTACGAATGGACCCCCAGATTTCCCGCCGCCGCTTCCTCCAAATAGGGGCAACATCGTCTTCTATCGGGCTTGCTGGCTGTAATTCGTGGTCCGCCTCGCGCGGCGATGGAACGAAACGAACTGCGTCAGGGAGTACAACCACCTCGCGCGAATCGAACTCGAATCCGGATGCGGTCGACGTTCGCGGTGCCATCTATATTCCGGCACGGGCGTTCAACCGGTACCAGATGTGGCGGGAGTACGATCCCGCGGTCATCGAACGCGATCTCGGTTACGCCGCCAGTCTGAACCTCAACGCCATCAGAACGTGGTTGAGTTACGAGTTCTGGGTGGAGGACCGCGACGCACACGAAGAGCGGTTGGAACATTTCCTCGAAACCGCGGAGACGTACGGACTCCGCGTTCTTCTCGGATTGTTCGATAGCATCGGTGAGGAACCCACCTTCGAGAACCTGTACGACACGGGCCTTTTCACCGGCGTTCAAACGTTCTCTCCGTCGACGAGGACGATGCTCGACAAGCAACTCTGGGATACCCCGCGCGAGTTCATCCGGTGGTTCATGACCCGATACGGGAGCGACGAACGGTTGCTCGCCATCGAACTCTCGAACGAACCGGGGTGGCGGAAGGCGTCCCGGAAGTTCGTCGAGGCGATGGCGAAGGTACTGACGCTCCATCGGGGTTCGGTTCCGCTCACGATGGGTTCCACTAGTCTCGCGAACAACGCCGAGTATCTCGACTGGGGGATGGACATCCTCCAGTTCCATTACAACTTCGTCAAGACGCCATCGTTGTTCCGCCGTGTGCTCCAACAGGCGGCGCTGACGAAAGTTCAGCAAGAAAGCCAAGTGTGGCTCTCCGAATGGCAACGGGTCCGTCCGGGCGATGGATTTTTCGCGGACGTAAGCGGCGAGGCGCGCTTCCCGGATTACGCGTCGCTCGCCCCGCTCATCCACGAAGCGAACGTCGGGAACTTCTTCTGGTCGCTGATGGTACGGCCAGCCTCGGAGCTCCATTTCCGGCGTCAAGGCGTGGTGAACGGCCTGTTTCACGAAGACGGCGCGGTCTGGAGTCTCGACGACGCCCGTGCCATCAAGGCGATGTCCGGCGACCCGTCGTTCGACGGGACGGAACGGAAGGAGTATCCGCAGTGGATGTCCGCGATGGAGGATTCGGCGGTACCGCTGACGGGCCCCCATCCGAGGTGACCTGCGCTGGTTGCGCGATACAATCCGTGGTGCTCAACGCTTGCGAACGGATGGAACGTACCCATGGTTTAACGGAGCTTCGTTACGTCCATTGAACGATGGAAAACCCCGAATTCGAGGAATTGCAGGAGCGCGCGTCCGAAGCGGTCACTGGAGACGAACTCAGGTCCGTCTACGTCGGACTCGTTCACCACGGTGGCGAACAGGAGTACTACTTCGGAAACGATGTCGAGGAAAACGAGGAGTTACAGGAGATGACCGCCGTCCAACTGGGGATGTTGCTTCGAGTGATCGCGGACCGTTCCGATGCCACCGCGGCCGAGATAGCGGACGCCGCGGTAGACCACGCCGCTCAAATGCAACTCCAGTGAACACGGACAAGCGAAGCGCCCGCTCTATTCGGACTCGTCCGAAGGCGGGATGATCTTTCCGGGATTCAGGATATCGTTCGGGTCGAGCGCCTCCTTGATCGCTCTCATCGCGCCGATTGCGGCCTCGCCGTGTTCCGACTCCATGAATTTCCGCTTTCCCACGCCGATGCCGTGCTCACCGGTCGCCGTCCCGTCGAGCATGATCGCACGTTCGACGAGTTCGGAGTACGCCTCACCGGCGCGGGCGGCCTCATTCGGGTCGTCGTAGTTCGCCAGCACGAAGTAGTGGAGGTTACCGTCCCCGGCTGACCGAAGCAGGGAATCGGGAAATCGTACTCCTCGGCGACTGAGACGACCTCGGAGATCATCTCCGGATACCGACTGATGGGGACCGTCACGTCGCCGGGCGGTCCGATGTCGAGGTCCGGATCGTACTCCTTTGCCGCATAGGTGATGTCCTTGCGGGCTTGCCAGAGTCGTTCCATCTCCTCCCCCGAGGCGATTTCCATCCGTTCGAGGTCGTGCGCTTCGAAGACGTTCCGACAGAACTCGATTTCCTCCTCGATGCCGTGATTGGCATGGAACTCGACGAACACCATCGGTCGCTCGGGTAGATCGGTATCCGAGTAATCGTTCGCCAGCATCGCCGTCTGGTCGTCGATCAGTTCGATCTTCGCCACGTCCACTCCCGAAGTCACGGCGTCGGAAATCGCCTCGGTGGCGTCGTTCAACGTCGGGAAGACGGCACGACCGCCCTTCACCTGCTCGGGCCGCCCGGCGAGTTCGAGCGTTGCTCGCGTGATGATCCCCAACGTCCCCTCGCTTCCGATGAGTAGTTCCTTCAGGTTGTACCCGCTGGAGGTTTTGGCCGCCTTGCTTCCGGCCTCGATGACGGACCCGTCCGACAACACCACTTCCAATTCGAGTACCCAATCGGCTACTTCCCCGTATTTGACCGTCTGTTGTCCGGACGCATCGGTGGCGATCATCCCTCCGATCGTGGAAATGGCTCCGGAGGAGGGGAGCGGCGGGAAGAACAGTCCGTATCGTTCGAGAGCTTCGTTGATATCGTCGCCGATGACGCCCGCTTCGACGTCGATCTGGAGGTCGTCGGGACGTATCTCCCGAACGGCGTCCATCCGCGTGGTGTCGATGCTGATGCCTCCCCGAACCGGCGTGGCGTTGTGTTCAAGCCCCGTGCCCGCAGCGTAGGGCGTAACTGGAACACCGTGGCGGTTCGCCGCCTCGACGACCGAAGCGACGTCCGCGGTGGATTCGGCAAAGACGACGCTGTCCGGTTCGGTCTCGTCCTCTTCGCGGGTTCCGAAGTCGCCGGCGTGGTTTCCCCGGTCGGATCGGCTTTGCGAGACGGTTCCCTCTAACGCGAGATCCGCAAGAAACGAACAATCGTACGCCATGGGAGAAAGACGGGAGGAGGCGGTATAAACCCCCGACTAAGCGGTAGATCTGGGACCGATGATCTCCACGGGAATCTCACACCGACCCCTCACCCGGAAATTATACGAAATCTGCCAAATATTTGCATAACGTAGGAACTATAGATGCGATATTCTCGGAACTACTAGTATATTTCCCTCGCGGGACGACATTTCGTCCGTACGATATCGGGTACGTACTGCCGACTACCCGTTCAGTGGCCGTCGAATATGTCGTTCCGTGCCGCGTCGTCTCGTGTTGGCGATGAATCGGCCGCCGGGCCGCCCCGTCCCGATGCAGAATAGTTCGGGACGAGAGTTCGTCCCCATTCGTTACTGGAGTGACGAAAAAGATTTTATACGGCCTTCCCGGAATCAGGTACTGTGGGACCAGAAATAACGAAGATAGTGAGTACGGAGTTCGCCTACCCGTTGGAGGACGTCGGCACCGACGAACACGGCTTCAACCTCGTCTACGAACCGGGAACGACGACGGAACGGAAACTGTTCGCCGTCGAAGTTCAGACGGACACCGGCATCTCGGGCGAGTACATCGGCGGGAACTCCCCGGGGGCCGCACAGTACAACACCGTCGCCGACTATCTCGTCGGCAAGAACCCGCTCGAACGAGAAAAACATTGGAGCGAGGTCAAGCGCGCGCTGCGGAAGTACGACCGGATGGGAATTGGCCCCATCGACATCGCGCTGTGGGACTTCGCGGGCAAGTACTACGACGCCCCGATTCACGAACTCCTCGGAACGTACCGCGAACGCATTCCGGCCTACGCCTCCACCTACCACGGCGACGAGAACGGGGGTCTCGACTCCCCCGAAGCGTTCGCCGATTTCGCCGAGGAGTGCCGGGAACGCGGCTTCCCCGGCTACAAGATTCACGGCTGGGGCGGCGGCGACACCTCCCGCGACCTCAGCCGCGAAATCGACGCCGTTCACGCGGTGGGCGAGCGCGTCGGCGACGAGATGGACCTGATGCACGACCCGGCCTGCGAACTCGAAACGTTCGCTGACGCGCTCAAACTCGGCCGCGCGCTCGACGAGGAGGGGTTCTTCTGGTACGAGGACCCCTTCCGCGACGGCGGCATCTCACAGCACGCACACCGAAAGCTCCGACAGTCGCTCGATACCCCGATACTCCAGACGGAACACGTTCGCGGCCTCGAACCCGCGGCCGACTTCGTCGCGAACGAGGCGACCGACTTCGTCCGCGCCGACCCCGAGTACGACGGCGGCATCACGGGTGCGATGAAGCGCGCCCGTATGGCCGAGAGTTTCGGACTCGACGTGGAGTTTCACGCACCCGGTCCGGCACAGCGACACTGCATCGCCGCGACGCGGAACTCGAACTACTACGAGATGGCGCTCGTCCATCCGAACTGCCAGAACACCCAACCGCCGGTGTATCTGGGCGAGTACTCCGACATGATCGACGCCGTCGATGACGACGGCACGGTTCCGGTTCCGGACGGCCCCGGACTCGGCGTGGAGTACGATTGGGACTACGTCGAATCGAACGCCACCGGAAGCGTGCACGTGTACGAATAAGACGCCTCACCGATTTCCTTTTCCTCGTCCATCGACGGGTGATAGTATATCGCCGCCAGGAGAATGGTTATTAGGCCATCTCCACAAGGTCCGTGCATGCCAACGGAATCGACCACGGCGTTCGAATCGTCGCTCCGGAACCTCGACGTTCCGTGTACGGTGACGACCGTCGATGATTTCCCCGACGCGTTGGACGAGGTCATCGAACGGCCCGCCGTCGGCGTTGACCTGGATATCGACGGCGTCTCGCTCGACGACGCCGACGTGACGCGCTCACCCTCGACGGGACAACTAGCGGATGCGAAAACGGGTATCACGCCCGCCGCGCTCGGCGTGGCGGCCCACGGAAGTCTGGTGCTCCAATCGACCCCTGACGGAACCGAACCTGTGAGCCTCTATCCCCCACGCCACGTCGCCGTGGTCCGCGAGAGCGACATCGTCCCCGACGTACGCGACGCCCTCGATTGGCTCGACGGCGAGTTCGAGGAGGGTCTGCGCTCCGCCGTGTTCGCCACCGGCGTCAGCGCCACCGGCGACATGGGTGCGCTCGTGGAGGGCGTGCACGGTCCCGCCGAAGTCCGCGTCATCGTCGTGGAGGGTCGCTAGATGAGCGGCGAACTTCGACGGGAGAAAGCGGCCAATATTCGACATCTGTTGGAGACGGAAGGTGAGAGCGTTCAGGAGAACACGACGCATTTCAACGAGGGTCGATACGACGCCGTCGAGGAGTTCGCCGGGTACGAGGGGGTTCGAGAGGAAGCCCGCGCCATCAAGGAGGACGCCATCGACCGGCTTCCGGAACTGATCGAGACCCTCCGCGAATCCGTCGAGAGGAACGGCGGTCACCTGTACGTCGCGGACGACGCGGCGGACGCGAACGCGTACATCCGAGACGTGGTCGACGAGGCCGACGCCGATTCCGTCGTGAAGAGCAAGTCGATGACGACGGAGGAACTCGAAGTCAACGACGCACTGGAAGCGGACGACGTCGACGTCTGGGAGACCGACCTCGGCGAGTTCGTCGTCCAGATAGCCGATGAAGCGCCCTCCCATCTCATCGGACCGTCGTTCCACCGGACGACCGACGACGTCGCCGACCTCTTCAACGAGTACTTCGACCCGGACGAACCGTTCGAGACGGCCGAACAGTTGACCGACTTCGCCCGGGACTACCTCGGGGAGCGAATCCGCGACGCCGACGTCGGCATGACCGGCGCGAACTTCGTGCTGGCCGATTCGGGCACTATCACGCTCGTTACCAACGAGGGAAACGCCAGAAAGTGTGCCGTCACGCCCGACACCCACGTCGCCGTCACCGGCGTCGAGAAGGTCATCCCGTCGCTCGCCGAACTCGGGCCGTTCGTCGAACTCATCGCCCGGTCGGCCACGGGACAGGACATCGCCCAATACGTCTCGCTGTTCAGTCCGCCGACCGACTCGCCCACGTTGGATTTCGAACACCCCGACGAACCGGGATTCGGACGCCAGCGTGAACGCGATTTCCACCTCGTCCTCATCGACAACGGTCGCATGGCGATGCGCGAGGACGACCAACTCCGCGAGACGCTGTACTGCATCCGGTGCGGTGCCTGTGCCAACTCCTGTGCGAACTTCCAGCACGTCGGCGGCCACGCCTTCGGCGGCGAGACGTACACCGGCGGCATCGCGACGGGGTGGGAAACCGGGGTCCACGGCATCGACAGCGCCGCCGAGTTCAACGACCTCTGTACCGGTTGCTCGCGCTGTGTCAACGCCTGCCCGGTGAAGATCGACATCCCGTGGATAAACACCGTCGTCCGCGACAGGCTCAATCACGACCACGACTCCTCGGAGTTCGACTTCCTCGTCGAGTGATTGACGCCCGACGAGGAACCCGCGGGTCTCGACCTGCAGAAACGCGCGTTCGGCAACTTCGAGACGCTGGCGAAGGTGGCGAGCAAGACTGCACCGGTCTCGAACCGACTGCTCGACTCCTCGCCCGTCAAGGCCGCGATGGGTCGAATCGCGGGTATCGACAGGCGACGCGACTTGCCGACCTTCCGGGGCGAGTCGCTCGTCGAGTGGTTCGCGGCGCGAGGCGGCAGTCACGTCCGCGACGCCGACCGAACCGCCGTCCTCTACCCCGACGTGTACACGAACTACGTCCTCGTGGAGCGCGGGAAGGCGGCGGTTTCCCTGCTCGAATCGCTCGGCGTCGAAGTCGTCGTGCCGGACGTCCCCGGAAGCGGTCGCGCGCCGCTCTCACAGGGGATGATAGACACGGCCGCGTCGAAGTCCCGACGCGTGTTCGACGGACTCCGTCGGCACATCGACCGGGACCGCGACGTCGTCGTCATCGAACCCAGCGACCTCGCGATGTTCAGGCGGGAGTACGAGAAACTGCTTCCCGCTCACGCCTACGAAACGCTCTCGGAGAACAGCTACGAGGTCCTCGAATACGTTTTCGGCCTGCTGGAGAACGGTGCCGACGCGGACGCTCTCGCGCGTTCCGACTCCAAACTCGCCTATCACAGCCACTGCCAACAGCGGACGTTGGGACTCGACGTGTACACGGAAGCCGTCTTCGAACGACTCGGGTACGACGTCGTCACCTCGGACGTGGAGTGCTGTGGCATGGCCGGGAGTTTCGGCTACAAATCGGAGTACTACGAGTTGAGCATGGACGTCGGGGAGACGCTCCGCGACCAGTTCGCGGACGAAACCGACCGAACCATCGTCGCCTCCGGTACCTCCTGTACGGAACAGCTCACGGACCTCCTGACCGCCGACGTTCGACACCCCGTCGAGATTCTCGCGGACTCCGTCCGATAGCGACCCGGGAGACGAGGTTCGCCGTTTCGACTTCGATACCGTCGAACGGCGTTGTTCCTGTATTTTCACCGAATAATGGGGTAAAAGCTATTGCGGACTCCGAACAACGAAGTAGCCGTATGTCAACATCGTTTCGAGGGTACCGACGGGACGACGGGCGAGTCGGCGTCCGCAACTACGTCGCCCTCATCCCGACCTCCGTGACGGCCAGCCCCGTCGCCCGTCGAATCGCGTCCGAAGCGGGTGAGTGGGCGCGGGCGACGCCCCACCAGATGGGAACGACACAACCGAGACCGGCGCGCGAACAGACCGAGCGCGTCCTCGCCGGTATCGGTCGGAACCCGAACGTCGGCGCGGCGCTGGTTCTCGAACTCGGAACCGAGGACATCGACGCCGAATCGCTCGCGGACGACATCGCCGCGTCCGGCAAACCGGTCGAGACGCTTTCGCTCCGTGACTGCGGGGGAACGAAGCGAGTGCTCGAAGACGACGCGTCTCGCGGAATCCCTCCACGAAGGCATCGCGGACGCGCGACGGGAGGAGGCGGACGTGTCAGAACTGATCTTCGGTGCGGAGTGCGGCGGGAGCGACGCGACGAGCGGAATCGCGGCCAATCCGGCGGTCGGGAACGCCGCGGACCGAATCGTCGCCGCCGGTGGAACGGTCAGTTTCAGCGAGACGCCGGAGTTCATCGGCGCCGAGCACATCCTCGCCGATAGATGCGCGGACGAAGACGTCCGCCAGCGACTCCACGAACGGTCGAAGCGCGCGAGGGACAGGCGGAACTGATGGGCGTGGACCTCCGGGGCGCACAGCCCACCCCGGGCAATCAGGAGGGCGGACTGACGACCATCGAGGAGAAGAGCCTCGGGGCCATCGCCAAGGGCGGAACCACGCCCGTCAGGGGACTCGTCGATTACGCCGAGCAGTTGCCGGTGGGCGGCGGCCTCGTCCTCATGGACACGCCCGGATACGACGTCGAAAGCGTCGTCGCGAAGGTCGCCGGGGGTGCACAGATCGTCGCATTCACGACCGGTCGGGGATCGACGACCGGAAACCCCATCGCGCCGGTCATCAAGGTCACCGGCAATCCCAACACGTGGGAGCGGATGCGGAACAACATGGACGTGAACGCCTCGACAATCGTGCAGGGCGAGGAAATCGACACCGTCGGCGAGCGATTGTTCGAGACCGTTCGGGCCGTCGCGGACGGACGCCGAACCGAGGCGGAACGCCGTCAACTGGAGGAGTTCGCCATCAACGAGATTCAGCCGAACGAACTGGTGGAGGAAGCATGAAGGGCGACGTCATCGAGGACGTCGCCCTCGTCATGGACCGACAGGACACCGTCGCGACGCGCTCGCGGATATCGACGCCGGGCGGACCCTCGCGGACGACGGGCGGGAGGTGACGCTCGCGGACGAAATCCCGTTCGGACACAAGTTCGCGCTCGAATCCATCGACCGCGGCGACGAGGTGTACAAGTACGGAGCCGTCATCGGTCGCGCTACCGCCGAGGTTCCCTCCGGAACGTGGGTCCACACGCACAACTGCGAAAGCACGCGGGGGCGGGGGGACCAGCAGGAGGACGACCGATGACGACCTCCATCGACGGCTACGAACGACCCGACGGCACCGTCGGAATCCGAAACCACGTGCTCGTCGTCCCGTCGGTCATCTGTTCCCAAATCGTCGCCGAACGAATCGCGGACAAACTCCCGTACGCTCGTGCGACGCCGCACGACCACGGTTGCGCGCAACTCGGTGCGGACAATGAACAGACGGCGCGGACGCTCGTGGGTATCGGAACGAACCCGAACGTGGCGGGGGTCGTCGTCGTCGGTCTCGGCTGTGAGGAGGTGCAGAGCGACGACGTCGCCGATTCGCTCGCCGAACGAGGCGCTCCCGTCCGCGAGCTATCGATTCAGGACGTCGGCGGCACCGAAGCCTGTGTTCAACGCGGTGTCGAACTGGCCCGCGAACTCTGGATGCAAGCCGATACGCAGGAACGCGCGGTTTCGCTCGGGGACTTGACCGTCGGCGTCGTTTCGAGCGACTTGCGCGAGAGCACGCGCGAGGTCGCCGCACCGCTCGTCGGCGACGCGGTCGATGAACTACTGGAAGCGGGCGCACGGGTCGTCGTCGCGGGAACCGAGCGCGTACTCGCGCATCCGGACGCCGCACGGGCGCGGACGACGTCCGATGCGGCGGCTCAACTCGACGAGTTGCTCTCCCGCCATCGAAACCAGCCGCCGCGAGCGACTCGCGTCGGGATGCGGGCCGCGTCGCTCGATTTCGACGACGGCACCCGCGAGTGGGGTTCGTCGACGTCGAGGAAGTCGTCGAGTACGGGTCGCCGTCGTCCATCGATTCCGGTCTCGTCCTCCTGGACGCACCGTCCCGGTTCGAGGAGGCGGCGACCGGTCTGGTCGCCGCCGGTGCCGGACTCATCGTCCATCTCACCGCCGACGGGATTCCCGCGGGCCATCCGACCGCTCCCGTGCTCAAGGTATCCGGGGAGCGCTCCACGGTCGGTGCGCTCGCCGACGACATCGACGTGGACGCGACGACGGCGACGGCCGACGACCTGCACGCCTCGATTCGCGCCGTCGCCGATGGGCGACCCTGCGCCGTCGATGAACACGGTCTGACCGAGTTCGCGATAACCCGAGTCGGCCCCTCGATGTGACGATGCGATTCACGACCCTCCCATCGTCGCGGTTCGGTCGGCGTTCGATTTCTCGCGGTGAAGGCTTCGCACCCGAACGGTGGACGGGATGAACGGGAACGACCGCCGAACCGTCGCCGTCGCGTCGTTCGCGCACGGACTGGTGCACACGTACGAACTGACCATTCCGCTCCTCATCCCGCTCTGGATGTCCTCGTTCTCCGCCGATGCGGCGACGATAGGGGTCGTCGTCACCGTCGGATACGGCCTCTTCGGCGTCGGAGCGCTCCCGAGTGGCATCCTCGCCGACCGGTACGACACGCGAACGCTCATCGCCGTCAGCGCCGTCGGGATGGGGGCCGGGTTCGGCCTCTTGGCACTCGCACCGAACCTCCTCGTCCTCACGGTCGGCCTGCTGTTGTGGGGCGGTGCGGCGAGTATCTACCATCCGACCGGCCTCTCGTTGCTCAGCCGCACCGTCTCGGAGCGCGGGCGCGGCCTCGCGGTCCACGGCGTCGCCGGGAACCTGGGAACCGCGATGGGGCCGCTCGCCGTTTCGGTGTTGCTCGCGGACCTGTCCTGGCGGTACGTCGCGGCGTTTCTCGTCGTGCCCGGGGTACTGATCGGTGCGCTTACGCTCGTCGTTCACACCGACCAGACCGGTCGAGAGGAAGTGGAGCGGGAGGACGGGTTTCGAACCGACCTTTCGATGGCGTCGTTCCTGTCCTCGTCGAAGCGACTTTTCGAACGCGGGTTTTACGTCATCTTCCTGCTGGTCGTTCTGGAAGGGTTGTTCTACCGCGGCGTGCTGACGTTCTTGCCGGACGTGTTCGAGACGGCGGCCGGGTCGGGAGCAGTGTTCTCCGGCTTGCTTCGCGACGTGTCCGGGTACCTGTACAGCGGGTTGCTCCTCGTCGGCGTGGTCGGCCAGTACGTCGGCGGATGGCTCGTCGATAGGACGGACCCGGTCCGCGGACTGATCCTCGTCTTCCTCTGTTTGGCCGCGGTTTCCACGGCGTTTGCGACCGTCGCCGCGGACGGTTCGTGGAGTCTCGTTCCCCTCTCCGTCCTCCTCGGCGTCTTTCTCTTCGGAGAGCAACCGCTCATGCAGGCGACCGTCGCGGATCACTCCTCGTCCGATACGCGAGGTCTGAGCTACGGTTACACCTACGCAGGCGTCTTCGGAATCGGGGCACTCGGCGCGACGCTCGCCGGATACGTCCTCACGCGAGCGAGCGTCGCCTCGCTCTTCGCGGTACTCGCGACGGTGGCAGTCGCCGCCACCGTCGTTTCGGCTTATCTCCGAGGGAGGCACGACGGGAGTGCCAACACATCGGTATCTCTTTTTAATAATTAAATTAATCTTCCAAAAATATTTATCAACCCTGTATGGGTACGTTTCGCACGGTAGCGGAGGTTACAACATGACTGCCAAGTCAGCGCAAGAACAGACAGGTATAGAGCGGCCGGTTGAAGAACCAGGACGGTCGAAGGAGCGGTCGATCACGTTTCCGACCCCGCCGAAGGAACTGCAGAAGGGGTCGCGGGATTGGAAGAAGTTGCTCGCCTACTTCGGTCCCGGTGCCATCGTCGCCTCGGTGACGCTCGGTTCCGGTGAAACGTTGTTCGCCCCCCGCGGCGGTGCGATTTTCGGACTTTCGATAATCTGGGCGCTCGTCTGGGCGGGACTCGTCAAGGGTATCATGACCTACTCGGGCGTCCGATACTACACCCTGACCGGCGAACACGTGATGTCACGGTGGGCGAAACTTCCCGGTCCTCGCGGGTGGTTTTCGCTCCTGATGGGCGGAATCGCAATCCTCGCCTTCCCCGCGTGGATCAGCGGGTTGTCCAAGATGCTCGGCCAGATAATCGCGTGGATATTCGGCCTCCCGATGACCGACACCACGTTCGCCACGATTGGAACGATTCTGATCGTCGGGACCGCGGGACTCGTACTGGTCGGCGGGTACGACTACGTCGAACGCGCACAGATCGCCATCGTGGCGTTCCTCTCGGCGACCATCGCCGCGCTCGCCATCGCCGCCCAACCGTCGCTCGGCGGCGTTCTCGGCGGCCTCGTCCCCCACATGCCGTCGGGGTACGCGCCGTTCGTCTACGAGAAGTATCCCGACGTCGCGAGTCGCTCCGTTTGGATCGAAGTCGTCACCTACATGGGTGCGGTCGGCGGCGGCATCTACGACTACATCGGCTACGTGGGCTATTCCAAGAAACGCAGTTGGGGCGTCCTCCGCCGGGAGGACTCGGAGGAGATTTCCGATTTCGTCCGCGAACTCGCGCCGGGAACGACGGTCCCCTTCGAACTGACTGACGACAACCTCAAGCGGGCCAAATCGTGGTTGCGAGCCCCGCAGGTCGACGTCATCATCTCGTTCACCGCGATCACCTTCTTCACGGCGGCGGCGATGGTGTTGGGCGCACAGAGCCTCCACAAGGCTCAACTCATCCCCTCCGGCATCGACCTCTACACGTTTCAGGCGCGGTGGTTCTCGGCCATCAATCCGGGCTTGACCATTCTCTGGAAGATCGGCGTGTTCTTCGCCATCTTCGGGACCCTCTACGCGACGTGGGAGGGGTACACGTGGACCTGGCTGGAGACGGTCAAACCGTTCTCGTCGCGCGCTCGTAACCTTGAGCGGGATAACATGACGAAGGCACGGGTCATCACCATGATCTATGCCGGTGGTATCGGTCTGGTTCTCATCTGGTCCGGACTGTCCGCCGTCGCAATCGTCACCCCGGCTTCCATCATCGGCGGCGTGTTCGGGTGTGGCCTCTGGTGTTGGGCGATGCTGTGGGCCGAGCGAACCGCGCTTCCGGAGGAACTGCGGAGCGGGTGGGCGCTCACGGTCGGACTGATCATCTCCGGCGTGTTCCTCACCGGTGCGGGCGTCATCTCCATCCTGGAGTACCTCGGGTTCGCCTCGTTCTGAGACGACCCCTTCGGCCTATTCTACTCTGGCAGTTCGTCGAGAACGGCGTCCAGATAGCGAACGATAGTGTTCGCGTGACGACGACGCAGGAAGCAGTATCCAGCGATGACGCCGCCAATGGCCGTCACGGCCACCGTCACCGGAATCGCAGCGAGGGCGAGAACTCCGGAGAGACCCGTCAATGCCCCCCACAATTTCCGTTTCTTGCGGTACTCCGTTCGCACCTCGTCGATGATCTCGCGTCGTCGCTCGTCCGATACCTCTCCCTCCTCCGGCACGTCGTACCGTTCCGTCAATCCCTCGTTCGGCGACGAACGACCCCCATCGACCCTGACGGCGAAGGATCGACGGAGGCAGTAGATGCCGACGACGAGCGGAAGGAAGCTCTCGACGAACCCGATTCGGAGATAGGCGAGGATAGTGAGCGAAAAGGCACCGACGGTGAGGGACTCCCAGAACAACTCGGAATCGAGGACCGAGGTCTTCGAGTGCGACATGCTACTACAGATGCCGAGGATCGGAAATCAACGTTTTGGTTACGAATCCATAACTACCAAAATAAACGAATGAATCGTCGGGATTTCATCGTCGAGGACGAATCGGACGCGGTTCGATCCCATCGCCCCAATCATACTCACACTTCGTCCCACATTGTTCCATACTTCGTTCCCCTATCGTCCCGTACTCCGTTCCGTCACCGTTCACACTTCGTTCCGTCCCGGCCGAACACTTAACATCTCGGGGCGAACCGTTGTATCCATGCAATTCGACTGGATGGTTCAGTGTTACGCCGGTGCAGGCGTCCACCGGGACGCACCGCTCTACGACGCGCTGGACCGCGACTCGGTGCTCGCCGGGGCGGACGCGGCCGTCGAATCCGGCCTCGGCGGCCTGTGGGCACCCGATCACTTCATGCTCGGCCCCAGACGGGAGGAGTTCGAGGTGTGGACGTTGCTGAGCGCGCTCGCCGAGCGAACGGACGACGTGGACCTCGGCCCCCTCGTCGGTTCGATCACGTATCGGAACCCTGCGCTGTTGGCGAAGATGGCGACGACGGTGGACATCCTCTCCGAGGGTCGTCTTCGACTCGGCCTCGGTGCGGGGTGGCACGAGGCGGAACACGCCGCGTACGGCTTCGACTTCCCGGACGTCAACACCCGGATCGACATGCTGGAGGAGACGATACAAATTCTCCGGGCGATGTTCACCGAGGACGCCCCGACCTTCCACGGGAACCATTACGACATCGAGGACGCGTACAACGAGCCGAAACCGGTACAGGAGCCGTATCCGCCGCTCGTCGTCGGCGGTGCCGGTCCGCGGATGCTACGGCTCGCCGCGAGGTACGCCGACGAGTGGAACGTCGAAATCAGCGCCCGTGCTCGGGGGAAGCCCATCGAATTCAAGGTTCGGAAGTTCGACGAGTATTGCAGGAGGAAGGCCGCGACCCGGCCGACGTGGAGCGCTCGTGGCTCGCCCACGTCCTCGTCCGCGCGGACGAGGACGAACTGCAGGAGTACTGCGATCGCATCTTCCCGTTGCCGTGGGGTGAGGAATCGGACATGGACGACGAGCTATCGAACGCCGAGGACGCCCGCGAAAAGGGTGGCTTCCTCATCGGAACGCCCGCCGAAGTGGCCGACCAAATCGACGCGATTCGCGGCCTCGGGTTCGACAAAGTTCAGCTGTTGTTCCTCGATTTCCCGGAAACGACGGGAATGGAACTGTTCGGCGACGAAGTGATTCCGCGATTTTAATCCGCGCTGACGAAGTGTTCGAGGGTTCCGACGCCCTCGATTTCGACCTCGACGCGGTCTCCGTCCGCGAGCGGTCCGACACCCGCCGGTGTTCCCGTGATGATGACGTCGCCCGGTTCGAGCGTCATGTACGCCGTGATCTCCTCGATTATCTCCGGGACGGAGAAGATGAACTCGGCGCGGGAGGAGTGCTGTTTTACCTCCCCGTTCAGCCGAAGTTCGACCGTCGCGTCGCCCGGAACGTCTTCCGGCGGTGCAACGACCGGGCCGATGGGTGCCGACCCGTCGAACGCCTTCCCGCGAATCCAGTTCTGTTCGACCATCTGGTCGTCGCGGTTCGAGATGTCGTCGACGCAGGTGTACCCCTCGATGACCGAGTCGGCGTCCTCGGCGGCGACGTTTCGGCACTGCTCGCCGATGACGACGCCGAGTTCGGCCTCGTATTCGACCTGTTCTTTCCCCTCGGGGAGCGAAATCGTATCGCCGTGGCCCGCCACCGAGTTCGGCGGTTTCAGGAACAACAGCGGTCGCTCCGGTATCTCCATCCCGGATTCCGCCGCGTGGTCCGCGTAGTTCAGGCCCACACAAACGATCTTGCTCGGTTCGGTCGGCGGGAGGATATCGACCTCGTCCGGGTCGTAGGTGCTGTCGGCGAAGACGATGCCGTCGTCCGTCCACGAGCCTGTTCGGACGGCACCGGCGGGGTCGCGAAATCTGACGTGAGACATGTACTCACGATTCCAGCGGATGCTCAAAACCCTTGCCGTTGCGGCAGGGTTACGCGTCGAAGAGTTCGGTGAACGTCCGCGCCCTGAGGTAGCGCTGGTCCCGGGGCGAGAGGAATCTGGCTTCCGCGACCCAATCGAGACACTGGTCGTACGTCGCCCAGTCGTCCATCCACGGGTAGTCCGAACCGAGCATCAGGCGGTCCGCGCCGAACCACTCGACGAGGTTTCGAACGTACCCCCAGAGGTCGCGATACGGCCACCCTTCGATGGACGAACGGGGCAACGAACTCACCTTCACGTAGACGTTGTCGAACGTCGCGAGGTCGCGGAAGTCGCTCCACGGTTCCGAATCGGGGGTCGTCGTCCCGTCCGGCCACGCCATGTGGTCCACGACGAATGCGACGTCGGGATGTGCCGCCGCGAGTCGCCCGACGAGTCCGAGTTGCTGTGCTTTCGGGAACACGAACACACACCCATCGAGCGTCGCCATCTCCTCCCACACCGGCGCGAGCGCGTCGTCGAGGATCCAGTCGCCGGTACGGTCGAGTTCCGTGGGGGCGTCGTCGTACTCCAACGCTGCGTGCATTCGGACGCCGAGCATACCGTCGTGGTCCAGCACCGCCCTGAGACGGTCACGAACGTCGTCTGCGAAGAAGTCAACGAGGCCGACGCCGTGGAGACGGTCCGGATGGGCCGCGATGCTTTCGAGGGTGTAATCGTTCGCGCCGCGTCCCCGGCCGTACAGCGGCGTGGTGACGATGACGCTCTCGTCGATGCCGACGCGGTTCATGTCCACGATGAGGTCCTCGTGGGTGTACTCCCCGGACCATCCGGGCGGGAGAACGGGTTCGTACCACGGCCGTTGCTCGGAGTCCGCTCCCCACGCGTGGACGTGCGTGTCGATCAGTCGCATCGGTCACCACGACGTGATCCGCACGTCCTTGAGCGGCGTATCGAGCGGCAGGTCCACGTGACTTTCCGTGTAGTCCGAGATGTAGAATCCCACGATGATTTCGAGCGACCGCGTCGCGTCCGTGCCGGGGGAGTGGTTCTCCGCGTCCCCGTTCAGCACGTCGACGATGTGGCTCGCAGCGTTCGGGAACGCTCGACGATAATCCTCGTCCCACGACCACGCTCCTGACACGCCGGGAATCGGCCGTTCCACGTGGGTTCCGTCTTCGAGGGTCCAGTAGCGCCACTCGCCGTCGTCGTTGTTGATGTACAGTTTCCCCTCCGTGCCGACGAACTGGAGACTCATCGACGATATCTCGCGAGCGACGGTGCAATCGACGGTGGCGAACGTGCCGTCGTCGAGGAGCACGTGACCGCCGCCGCCGGAGTCGGTTACCTCCCGCGTCCCGCCGAGCGCATCGACGGCGTCGTTCTCCCCGTTGATGTAGCCGCTGACAGTGGCCGCTCTGGCGTCGAGCAGATAGACGAGCAGGTCGAGGACGTGGGTCGAGTTTCGCATCAACTCGCGTCGGAAGGTCGCCGCGATGGACTTCGTCTCCCCGACGATACCCTCCTCGATTGCGCTTCGTAGCTCTTGGACCTTCTCGGTGAACCGGAACGAGTGGTTGACGACGAGTTCGGTGTCGGTTTCCTCACAGACCTCCGTCATCGCTTCCGCTTCGGCCACGCTCGCGGCGATGGGTTTCTCACACCAGATAACCTCCGGGTCCGCGTCGGACTCCGCCGCTGCGACGACGTGGTCACGATGGAGGTACGAGGGCGTGCAAACCGAAACGACGTCCAACTCCTCGTTTTCGAGCATCGCGTCGTGGCCCACGTAGCGCCCCCGTTCGGGGATGTCCCACGCTTCTCCGAACCGGTCGAGTTTTTCCTCGTCCACGTCCGCGACCGCGACGAGTTCGATACCGTCGGTTTCGTTGTACCCTCCCGCGTGGCTCGCTCGAAACTTCTTCCGACCGATATCCGCTTCGTCGTGCATTCCGAGGATTCCCATCCCCGCGATACCACCAGCGCCGATGATACCAGCTCTGTAGACCATACTACTACACGTCCCCCCGTGTACTTGATTGATTTGGTGGTTTAAACGGAACGAACGCCGAAGGCGACGAAAGCGGCCCGTCTCCCAGAAATCGCTTCGACTTCGATTTCCTCGGTTCCCGCCGCCTCTCGTCCGATTTCGTTTCGGAGTAGTTTTCTGGAATACAGAACGCCCGGCAGATGTCGAGTATGCGTTTTCGTACGACTGAGATGGGTATTCGTTCGGTTTCCACTGCGCTAATCCAACGAACGTTTTCACCCGCTGCTGATCGAGTGGCGTTATTCCGTCGCTCACCCTCCTACGGACACGACCCTAGAGCACCGGTGGTCGAAAGCAGCGAACGGACGGTACTCGTCCTTGCGGGGAATTCCCACGCGTCGTTCCCCCTTTCGATGGTGAAACGTCGTCGAGGGTCCGTTTTCGATTTTTGCGTTCGGACGCCGACCGGCGGAGTTTTCGTCCCGTTCGCCGGTGAATCCACAACGTTTCGAACGTTCTCCGAAGTATCGACCATCGTTCCGACGAACACGCTGTTTATTCATCACGGATCAATTCTGAATCTGAGAACGAGTCGACGTTCGTTCACGATCGGTGTAGGTTCGCTCGAAAACGGGTTTGCCGCCGGCTCAAACGCTGACGGTACCGTTCACGAGTCGACCGATGTGGTCGATGTCGATGGTAACCTCGTCACCCTCGGTGAGGGTGAACGATTCCGGCGGCACGAGTGCGGTCCCGGTGAGCAGAACCAGCGTTTCGGGGAGCGTGTTGTGCCGTTCGAGATACGAGACGAGTTCCTCGCAGGTGGTCGCCATCTCTCCCGTCGACGTCGAGTCTTCGTACATGATCTCGCCGTCGCGTTCGATCGTCAGCGACATTTCGAGGTCGTGTGGATCGCCGATCGTTTCCTCGGTTGCGACGCAGGGACCGAGTGAACAACAGCGGTCGTACACCTTCGCCTGCGGGAGATACAGCGGGTTCTTCCCTTCGATGTCGCGGCTGGAGACGTCGTTTCCGATGGTGTAGCCGACTATCTCTCCGCGGTGGAGGACGACGCCGAGTTCGGGTTCCGGGACGTCCCACCCCGAATCGCCGCGCACCCCGATGGCTTCCGAGGGGCCGACGGTTCGTGACGGTGTGGCCTTCATGAACAGTTCCGGTCGGTCGCTGTCGTAGACGTCGATGTACACTTCGGGCTTGCCGCTCTCGGCTTTGCGCGCCTCCTCGCTGATTCGGTACGTGACGCCCGCCGCCCACACCTCCTCGGCGACGACCGGTTGAAGCGCATCCGCGAGGGCGGCGTCCTCGATGCGGTCGGCCTCGTCGATGCGTCTGCGGGCGATGGTGTCGATGGATTCGTCGCTCGCATTCGCGGCGCGGGCCAGCGCCCGGAACGAACCGAGGTCTGGCGAGGCCGACGTAAGGTCGTAGGCGGTTCCTTCGTCGTCCATCGCGACGAGGATATCTGTCGCTGCACGCTCTCCGCTGGGGAGTCGGTAATAGCGCATACAGAGAGATGAGCGGATGGTGTTGAAATAACTTTCTCCCAAAATATATACAGGTGATGAAAATACGAATTCTTTCGACATGTTCCGACAATATCGGAAGAATACGTCGCGTCCACGTACCCTGCTATTACGAAAATAGTACTGTAATGGTATCGTGTTTTCGATCACGAACACGGTTCCGAATACGATCTCGATGGTGGATGCCCGTGATCCGATACTATCGGAATTATTCGTGTGAGAGTACCGAAAACTGAGGCTGTTCAGTGATACAACGCGACGGTGACTTGCGGATGTCCACCGATCAGGTCGAGTTTCCGTGGTCTCGAACGGTTCGGCTGAGGTTCGTCCCGGACCATACATGCGGCAATCGCGTACAACGATATCCGAGAAAATCGTACGCTCTCCGCAGTATCGCTCCCGATTCACCGCCCCGTATCGGTGACCGGATGGCCGACTCGGGGACGTCTCGACCATTTTATTTGGCGAAATAGATATATTTTTGCTCGATGACCAATTCATTTATATCGCGGCGAATAAATATCATTGAAGTGTATGACAGACGCTCGCGTCACAGTTCACACAGCGGCGGTTATCGACCGCATCGCCCCCGAGATACACGGCCACTTCTCGGAACACCTCGGACGGTGCATCTACGACGGAATCTGGCACGGTGAGGCCGACGAGGAGGACGGCTTCCGCGAGGACGTCGTTTCGCTCCTCTCCGACCTCGACATTCCGGTACTTCGATGGCCCGGCGGTTGTTTCGCCGACGACTATCACTGGGAGGACGGCGTCGGTCCGCGGGAGGAACGGCCGCGGCGGCGGAACCTCTTCTGGTCACAGGACACCGGCGAACGTCCCGAGGAGTCCAACGCGTTCGGCACCGACGAGTTCCTCGAACTCTGTGAACACATCGACACCGAACCGTACATGGCCGCCAACGTGGGTTCGGGTGACCCGCAGGAGGCCGCGGATTGGGTCGAGTACTGCAATTACGACGGTGACACCGAACTCGCGGACCGCCGCCGCGAGAACGGGCACGAAGAACCGTACGGCGTGCGATACTGGGGACTCGGCAACGAGAATTGGGGATGCGGCGGCCAGATGACCCCCGAGCAGTACGCCCGTGAGTATCGTCGATACGCGACCTACGTCGGAAGTATGGACAAACTGATGCTCGACCACGACTTGGAACTCATCGCCTGCGGGTTCGAAAACCACGAGTGGAACCGACGGTTCATGGACGAAATCGGGAGCAGTAGCTGGGGTGTCGAGTTCCCACTCGACCACCTCACGCTGCATCACTACTACGGGCGGTCGTTCTCCGTCGCGGAGGCCGACGAGGACCAATACGACCGGTTCCTCGTGGAAGCGCTCGAAATAGAGGGACACATCGAACGTATCGCCGCGGCCATCGACGCCGTGGCGACCACCCGTGACATCGGCGTCATCATCGACGAGTGGGGGGCGTGGCATCCCGAGTCGGTTCCGGAAAGCGGCCTCGAACAGCCGGGTACCGTCCTCGACGCGCTTTCCGCCGCGGCCGTCCTCGACGTGTTCAACGAGAACAGCGACGTCATGACGATGGCGAACATCGCCCAGACGGTCAACGTCCTTCAGTGTCTCATCGAGACGGACGGCGGCGACGCGTGGAAGCGACCGACGTACCGCGTCTTCGACCTCTACGCCTCTCACAAAGGGAACGACGCCGTTCGAACGTCGGTCGATACGCCGACGCGGGAACTCGACGACGGTACCGACCTCCCGTTGGTCAATGCGTCCGCATCGACGGACGAGGACGGAACTTACGTCACCGTGACGAACCTCGACTGTCGCGGGTCCCGGACCGTCGAAATCGCGCTCGAAGGGGCCGCTCGAAACCCGGACCACATCGACGCGACGATCCTGTTCGCGGACCATGCTCCGAACGCGGAAGTCACGGTCGATAACGCGGCGGAATTCGAAGCGACGGACCTCGACGTTTCGGTCGAAGATGGGGTACTGACCGCGGAGTTGGCGGCGTCGACGTGGCCGGAATCTCCGTCCGATGATCGCCCGCCGTCGATCCATCCTGTCGGCCGCACCGTGACTGCGGCGGTCCTGACGGGTTCTATCGCCCACCGAATATAATTTTCACCGTTGTCGTTCAAATAACTACCGAGACTGATATCTTCAGAAAAGTATATACATTATAGACGGTGATATAGCTACTCATGAGCGGGATACATCTCGAAGACGTGGGTAAACGGTACGGAGGCGATATCGTCGCGGTAGACGGATTCGATCTCACCATTCAGGACGGCGAGTTCATCACTATCGTCGGCCCGTCGGGGTCCGGCAAGTCGACCATCCTTCGGATGATAGCCGGATTGGAGTCCATTACGGACGGTACCATCTCCATCGGCGACCGTCGGATCAACGACGTACCGCCGCAGGACCGCGACATCGCGATGGTGTTCCAGAACTACGCGTTGTACCCGCACATGACTGTCGAGCAGAATATCTCCTACGGATTAAAACTCAACTCGGACAAGTCCGACGAGGAGATTCAGCGGCGGGTGCAGGAAGCCACCGAGATGATGGGAATCGCGGACCAGTTGGACAAGAAACCGAGCGAACTCTCCGGCGGCCAACAACAGGGGTCGCGACCGGTCGCGCCATCGTCCGCGACCCGGACGGCGTTCCTGATGGACGAACCGCTGTCGAACCTCGACGCGAAACTCCGGACGCACATGCGCACCGAACTCCAGCGGATTCAGGAGGAGTTGGAGACGACCACGGTGTACGTCACCCACGACCAGGAGGAAGCGATGACCATGAGCGACAGGGTCGTCATCCTGAATCACGGGGAGTTACAACAGGTCGGCACGCCGAGGGACGTGTTCACCCGGCCGAAGAACACGTTCGTCGCCGAATTCATCGGCAGTCCGTCGATGAACTTCTTCGACGTTCGGTTGCAGGATTCGACCCTGGTCGGGCACGATATCGAGTACTCGGTTTCGCGGTCGTTCGCCGAACGAATCGTGGACCGAAGTACGAACGACGACCTGATTCTCGGTATCCGCCCCGAGCACATGGCGTTCGCCCAAACCGACGACGACAACGGAATCGATGCCGTCCTCGAAGTGCGGGAACCGGTCGGGGACGACAACTATCTCTACCTGCGAAGCGGCGAGACGGAGTTCACGATGCGCGTTCTGGGCGAAGTCGACTACGAGGAGGGCGACAGGCTCCGTGTATCCTTCGACGAGTCGGACCTGCACGTCTTCGACAGGGCGACCGGTGAGAACGTCTTCGTCGGACGGAACGCCGTCCGCACTACCCCCACGGGAACCACGAAACAGGACGCGTAGACGACTGGACCACCGGAACTGCACCGAGTACGGCTTCGGTTATCGTACGGCGGGCATCGTGGATTCTACGGGCCCACATCCCTAACGAATCCATATAATATATAATCATACAAAATACTTAAATCATTTCTTAACGATAATTAATACCATGCCATCCACAGAGGGAGCGAACAGTGCGTTAACAAGACGACAACTCCTCGGAGGCGTCGGCTTGGCTGGTACCGTCGGACTGTCCGGGTGTAATTCACGGAGTGTGATCCTGGGAAACTCGGCCGACACGTCCGGGACGACGATCCAGTTTTGGACGCTATTCAGCGGCGGCGACGGAGCGACGATGAAGTCGATCGTGGACCGGTTCAACGACGAGCAACCGATCGGAAACGTCCGAATCGACCGTCAACGAATCCCGTGGGACGACTACTACACGAAGTTGTACACCGCGCTGGTCGCGGACAAGGGACCGGACATCGCCATCATGCATCAAGCGTTGATGGGTCGGTTTCAACGGATGCTCGTCCCCTACAACCCGTATCTGAGCGATTCCACGTCGGACAAGTACGTTCCGACGCTGTGGGAGCGAATGCGCTTCGACGGCGATCAGTTGTCGCTCCCGCTCGACGCACACCCGATCGGAATCTACTACAACCGGTCGCTCTTCGAGAAGGCCGGTCTCGATCCGGACTCGCCGCCGACGAACTTCGAGGAGTTCGAGCACGTCTGCGATACGATCACGAAGAAAACGGACGCACACGCGTTCGCTCCCACCCCGTACCTGGACCCGATAGGGATGCTTCGGACGTTTATCGCCTTCGACGAACAGCGCGGCGGTCACCTCTTCACCGACGGCCTCTCCTCGGTGACGTTCGACGACGACGCTGGGATGGGAACCGCCCAGTTGTTCGGCGACATAACCGGGAAGTACGGTTGGGACATCCCGAACGCCTCGGAGAACAGGGCCGATATCGCGTTTCAGGATAACGGGTTGGCGATGACGATGAACGGGACGTGGTACGCGGCGGTTTTGGAGTCGCTCGACGGGTTCGATTGGGACATGTTCAAGCCGTTCGTGGCACCCGAGAAGAAACGGAACGTCACCCAATCCGGTAGTCACACGGTTACCCTGCCTCGAAATCCACACCGGGACGAGCGGAAGACGCGCGTCGCGGTGAAGGCCGCCGAGTGGATAACGCAGAAAAACCCCGTGTGGGGAACCCGGGCCGGGCATCTACCGGCCGCGAAGGACGCGTTGCACTCGAAGGCGTTACGGAACTCGCCGCTGTGGCCGAAATCGCTCTCCAAGTTCTTCCAGATGGCGAACAACGACCGGTTGGCCTACCTCCCACGGACGCCGTTCAACGTCAACAACTCCTCGACGTGGAGTTTCTTCCCGGACATCTACGCGCACAACGTGTCACCGAAGGCGGGAATGCAACGCGGAGCGAACTCGATTCAACGGTTGATCAACGATGTCGATTAAGGACAGATTCGGAAGCGGCGGGCGGAATCGGTTGAGAGAGAGCCTCGGACGGCGGGAGACCATCGACGGTATCCTGTTTTCCCTCCCGTATCTCGCTTTCTTCTGCTTGTTCCTCCTCTATCCGCTGTTACAGGGCCTGTACATGAGCCTCTTCGAATGGGACCCCCTCTTCCCCTCGGAGTCCCAGTTCGTCGGCCTCGGAAACTACGCCGCGATGTTCGGTGACCCGGCGTTCTGGAACGCGCTGTCGAACACCGTCTACTTCGTCGTCCTCACCGTCCCGACGATGGTCGTCCTCAGTCTGGCGTTGGCCCTCGGGGTGAACCGGAAGGTGTTCGGACGGAGATACCTGCGGACGATCTACTTCAGCCCGTACATCCTCACCGTCTCCATCGTCGGCATCGTCTGGTCGCTGTTCCTGGCGACCGGGTTTGGTCCCGTCAACTACTATCTCGGCTTCGTGATGGACAGTCCACCCGACTGGCTCGGTTCGCCGAGACTGGCGATGCCGATACTCGCCGTGGTCACCGACTGGTGGCTCCTCGGGTTCAACTTCGTCATCCTGCTGGCCGCACGGCAGAACGTCCCGGAGCGCCTGTACGAGGCGGCGAAACTCGACGGTGCGGGGACGTGGCGGGCGTTTCGCGACATCACCCTCCCACAGATGCGCAACGCCATCGCGTTCGTCATCATCATCCAGTTCATCCAGCAGTTTCAGGTGTTCGGACAACCTGTACGTGATGACCAACGGCGGACCGAACGAATCGACGACGACGTTGGTGTTCTACCTCTACAACGCGGCGTTCAGCCAGCAGCGGTTCGGTTACGCCGCGGCGATCGGATATCTCCTGTTCGCCATCCTCGTCGGGGTCTCCTACGTCAACTACCGATACATCGGGAGTGATTCAGCATGAGCAACTCGAACGTCGGCCGGACGAGTCGTATCGGATCCACCATCACGGTGCGTACCATCGCGGTCCACGTCGGGTTGTACGGGGTCGCGTTCCTCTTCCTGCTCCCGTACATCTACATGCTGTCGCTGTCCCTCCAACCGGAGAGCATCGCCATCAGTTCGACGCCCCATCTCATCCCGCCGAAGGTCACCTTCGCGAACTACACGGCCCTGCTCGACGGGTCGCTGATCGTTCCGTGGGTGATCAACACGTTCATCGTCGCAACCGTGGCGACGGTGCTCGTCCTCATCGTCGATTCGATGATCGCGTTCTCGCTCACGCGGTTGGACTGGCCGGGACAGTCGATACTGCTGAGCATCATCGTCGCCAGTTTCCTCGTCCCGTTCTACGTGAACCTGGTGCCGCTGTTCACCATCGTCGCGGACTTGGGGCTGGTCAGTAGCCTCCTCGGCGTAATTCTTCCCGCGGTGGCGAACCCGCTCGGGGTCTTCCTGCTCTATCAGTTCTTCCGGGACATCCCCGACGAGTACGACGAGGCCGCCCGATTAGACGGCTTCTCCAACTTCCAGATCTACGCCCACATCATCCTCCCGATTTCCAAGCCGATACTGTCCGCGCTGGCAATCTTCGTCTTCGTGTTCAACTGGAACCAGTTCGTCTGGCCGGTGGTGGTGCTTCAGAGCCAGAGTTCGTTCACGCTCCCGCTCGGACTGGTGGTGCTTCGGGACACCTTCACGTTCCAACCGGGACTCACCATGGCTTCCGGCGTCATCGCCGCGCTCCCGCTGTTCATCCTGTTCCTGTTGTTGCAGGACAGGATCATCGAGGCGGTGCAGTTTCAGGGGGCGACCGGATGACCGCTCCCCACGCGAGCGCGGAGCAATACCGACGCTCGCTCCGGCGGACGGCGACGTTCGTCTACCACAACAGCACGTGGCTCGTGGCCGTGAGCGTCTGTTGGGTCGTCGCGTCGATACCGGTCGTCACGTCGGGGGTCGCCACGCTCGGTGCGTTCTCGGCGATTCGGTCGCTGCGGAACGGCGACCGGCCGCGGTGGCGGGTCGTCACGAACTCGTTGCGCCGTCAGGGAGTGAACGTGACGCTGATGAGTTTCGTCCCCGTCCTCCTCGCGGCGGGTACGGCGCTGTACGTCGTCCGGTACGTCGAACCGGGTCGGTTCGGTCCCTCCTCCTCTCGATTGCCGGAGTGTATCTGGTCTTCTTCCTCCTGCTGGTGGTGCTGACGACCATCGCCCGCCTGTCCGACGGCGACGGGTTCGTGGAGGCGGTGAGCGGCGGTTACGGATGGGTGATACACGACCCGCTGCGCTCCGCGATGAGTGTGGTGACGATGGCCGGTATCGTTCTCGTCGGCATCGCGTCCGTCGTCGGGACGGTCATCATCGTCCCCGCGCTGCTGTTCAGCTTCCACCTGCAAGTCGTGGACGGGGATGGCAGTTCGCCGCCGACCGTCGTCGAGGCAGAACGTTCGGCCGATACCGACCCCCCAACAGATACCGAACGGTCAGCCGATAACGACCGCCCGGCCAACGGCGACGTTTCACTCGCCGCCGGGAACAACAATTAATACGGTATCACGTGAAACGAACGTGATGGACGATTCCGTACCACGACCGGAGTATCCGCGGCCCCAGCGGCGACGCGAGCGGTGGCGCAATCTGAACGGCGAATGGGAGTTCGAAATCGACGGCGGAGCGAGCGGCCGCGCCCGCGGACTCCCCGAAGCGGACTCGCTGGCGGAGACGATTACAGTACCGTTCGCGCCGGAAAGCGAACTGTCCGGCGTCGAACACACGGATTTCATGGACGCCGTGTGGTATCGACGGGCAATCGAGGTTCCGGAACGGTTTCTCGACGGACGATTGTTCCTGCGGTTCGGTGCGGTCGATTACGAGACGGAAGTCTGGGTCAACGGGACGTCCGTCGGGACGCATCGCGGCGGTTACACCCCCTTCGCTTTCGACGTCACCGATGCCGTCGAACCGGGAACGAACGTCGTGACGGTCTGTGCGGAGGACGACGTCCGTTCGACGCTCCAACCCGCCGGAAAGCAGAGTCAGGAGTACGCCTCCAGCGGCGTGAAGTACACGCGAGTGACGGGTATCTGGCAAACGGTGTGGCTGGAACCGGTTCCGGAGACGTACGTGGAGAGTCTTCGATTCCAACCCGACCCCGAGAACGACACGTTGCACGCCGACGTCGAGTTGGCGGGGACGGTTCGGGCGGGGACGCTCACCGCCACCGCCACGTTCGACGACCGCGTCGTGGGCGAAACGACCGTGAGAACCGACGGTACATACGCCGCGATTTCGCTACCGCTCGACGAGACGCACGTCTGGACGCCCGACGATCCGAACCTCTACGATCTGACGGTAAAACTCGTCGTGGACGGTGAGACCACCGACGTCGTGGAGAGTTATTTCGGCCTCCGGTCGGTGACGCTCGGGGAAAACCGCGTGTACCTCAACGGCGAACCGGTGTTCCAGCGACTGGTGCTCGACCAGGGCTACTACCCGGACGGGATTTACACCGCCCCGTCCGACGAGGCGCTCCGGAGCGATATCGAACGCGCGCAGGAACTCGGATTCGACGGCGCTCGTCTCCACGAGAAGGTGTTCGAACCGCGCTTCCTCTACCACGCGGACCGGTTGGGATACCTCGTCTGGGACGAACACGCGAACTGGGGGATGGACCACGGCCGTCCCGAAACGCTGGGACCGTTCCTCCAGGAGTGGTTGGGAGTCGTTCGACGCGACT
The DNA here is from genome assembly GCF_001625445.1 of Haladaptatus sp. R4. Classification (NCBI taxonomy): domain Archaea; kingdom Methanobacteriati; phylum Methanobacteriota; class Halobacteria; order Halobacteriales; family Haladaptataceae; genus Haladaptatus; species Haladaptatus sp. R4. The sequence continues at coordinate 47,918 of NZ_LWHG01000029.1, forward strand.
ACAACCACCCGGCGCTCGTCGGGTGGACGCCGTTCAACGAAACGCAATCCCACCAGAACGACGACCTCCTGCGGACGGTGTACCGTGTCACGAAGCGGTTGGACCCGACGAGACCGGTCATCGACACCAGCGGGTGGTATCACGTCGAAACCGACCTCGTGGACGCCCACGACTACGAACAGGACCCGGAGACCTTTCGCGAAACTTACGGCGAGATCGACGGCCCGGTCGAACCGACCGGCCACAGCCACACCGAGTGGAGCGACGATCTGAGTTACGTGAGCGAGTACGGCGGCATCTGGTGGAACCCGCAGGCCGAGGACGGGTGGGGATACGGCGACCGCCCCGAGGACGAATCCGAGTTCTTCGAACGCTACCGAGGCCTGACCGAGACGTTGCTCGAAAACGAGGCGATGTGGGCGTTCTGCTACACGCAACTCTACGACGTCGAACAGGAAACCAACGGACTGTACACCTACGACCGCGAACCCAAGTTCGACGCCGAGCGACTCCGCGAAATCAACGAGCAGGTCGCGGCCTTCGAACGCACCTCGTGACGATTGGGCGGGTCGCCCCGTTCGTCCTCACATGTGTCTCATGTTCACCTCGATGATGTTGGCCGTCCCGAGGATTTTCTTCGGAAACGTCTCCTCGTACACGGTTCCCTGCATCCTGTTTTTCGGTGCCGAGATGCTGACCGCTCCGGCGACCCGCCCCGAGTCGGTCATCACCGGCGCTGCGATGCATCGAATCCCGTTGAGTCGTTCCTCGTCGTCCGTCGCGTATCCCCGTTCTCGAATCGCGTCGAGTTCGTCTTCGAGGACGTCCCGATTCCCGATGGAGTGCTCGGTGACTCGCGGAAGGCCGTGCTGGGCGAGGACGTCTTCACGCCGGGAGTCGTCCATGAACGCCAGTATCGCCTTTCCCATCGCGGTCGTGTGGAGGTACACGCGCATCCCTTCGTACGTATCGATTTTGATCGCCTCGCTCCCTTTCTGCTTCATCAGGAAGACGCCCATCCCGTTCTCCTCGACCATCAGATTGGCGTGCTCGCCCGTCTCGACCGCCAAGTTCTGCAACTCCGACTCCGAAACCTGAAAGATGCGCGAATTGATTCGCGCGTATCCACCCAGTTCGAGGAACTTCGTTCCGATCCTGTAGGTGCCGTCGTCGTTCAGTACGTATCCGAGTTCGGTCAGCGTCTGAAGGTGGTCGTGAACGGTACTCGTCGGCATCTCGAAGTGATCCACGACCTCGCTCAGGGTCGCGCCTTCCAACTCCTTGAGGTACTCGACGATGCCGAACGCGGTCGCGGTCGATTTGATTTTCGTGCTTGATTCGATGCCCATATTTTACGAAGATAGCCATCTTTTAAATAATTTTCCGCTAATATCGGACGAGTTCCGGGTCGGAGGATGATCGGTCATTCCGGAAGTTCGTCCCCGATAGACGGTCCGTTTCGCGGACATACTCAATGCGAACGACCGAGGGATAAGTATTATTACGGTCTTCGCAAAAGGAAGAGGTATGTCGGAACTGCGCATTACCGACGTGGCAACGTATGTCGTAGCCAACCCGTGGAAACCCTGGGTGTTCGTCCATTTGGACACCAACAAAGGGGTTCAGGGGCTCGCAGAGGCGACGACGCATGACAAACCCGAGACGGTCGCTGCCGCCATCGAGGAGATGAGCGACTTCTTCATCGGCGAGGACCCGTTCTCCACCGAACGGCTCTGGCTGGAGATGTACCGCGACGAGTGGTTCTCGAAGAACGTCGTCAACACGACCGTCTGTTCGGCTATCGATATGGCGTGTTGGGACATCAAGGGGAAGGTGCTCGACCGCCCCGTGTACGAACTCCTCGGCGGGAACGTCCACGGCGATAGGATCAGGGCGTACGCCAACGGGTGGTACACCGAGACGACCGACGACACCGATACGTGGCGGGAAGCCGCGGAGCAGGTCGTCGCCGACGGCTACGACGCCATGAAGTTCGACCCGTTCGGAAAGTCGTGGCAACGGATGGACCGCGAGACGTTCAACCACGCCGTCGACGTCGTCGGTGCGGTGCGGGAAGCCGTCGGCCCCGACGTGGACCTCCTCATCGAAGGCCACGGCCGGTTCACGGCCGGACAGGCCGTCGAAGTCGCGAACGCCCTCTCGGAGTTCCACCCCACGTGGTTCGAAGAGCCGTGCCCCCCGGACTCCATCAACAGCCTCGGAAAGGTGGCCGCGAAGTCGCCGATTCCCATCGCGACCGGCGAACGGCTGATGACGAAGTACGAATTCCGCGACCTGCTGGCGAACACGGACGTCGATATCGTCCAACCGGACATCATGAACACCGGCGGCATCACGGAGGCGAAGAAAATCGCCGCGCAGGCCGAGGCGGAGCACGTCAGCTTCGCGCCGCACAACCCACAGGGACCGGTCGCGACGGCGATTTCGGCGCACGTCGACGCCGCGGTTCCGAACTTCATGATTCAGGAGGTCTTCCAGACGTACGACGTCGAGTGGGTCAACGACCTCCTCGTCGACCCCGTCGTCGTCGAGGACGGCCACATCGAAATCCCACAGCGACCCGGACTGGGCGTCGAACTCGACATGGACGTCGTCGAGGAACACTCCTACACGGGCGCGAAGGACGAGGTGCACACCATCAACCTCTTCGAGAAGAACTGGGAAACCCGTTCGTTGGTCGACTGACGGGTTACCGACCGGCGAACCGTTCGAAGTAACGCCGAACATCGAACGTCGTTCCGTGCTGAACCCGATGTCGAATCGTATCGGATCGACTATCGAACCGTGCCGATTCCGAAATCGTCCCGTTCCGAACCGGATCGCTCGATTCCAGCGGTATCGTTTTTCGAAAACCGTCACTCCGTCCCACGAATCCATTCGTGAGCGCTCGCCCACTTCCCGGGCGTCGTCTCCGTGCGTTCGTTATTCGGTTCGAGGAACGTCCACGTCGTCGACGACGTCGCTGAGGTGCTCGGTGAAGAGCCCTACTTCGACGCCGAGGGTGAGGTACTGAATCCCGGCGTCCATCCACTTGTTGGCGGTCTCCGCGTCGTCCGCGAACGCGCCCACGACGGTCTCCGTTTCGGCGGCGCGCTCACATACCCGTCGCATGAGATCCTCGACCCGGTCGTCCGTCACCTGTCCCGGAATCCCCAGCGACTGCGAGAGGTCGTACGGCCCGAGGAAGACGACGTCGATACCGTCTACCTGCAGTATCTCGTCGATGTTCTCGACGCCGCGTTCCCCCTCGACTTGGATGACGAGGAGCGTCTCGTCGTTCTGGTCCTCGGTGTACGATTCCCCGCCGACGTAGTCTCCCGCGCGGACGTACTGGGAGAGTCCCCGGCTTCCGAGTGGGCTGAATCGGGCTGCCTCGACGGCCGCTTCGGCTCCTTCGCGCGTCTCCACTTGCGGAACTTGTACGCCTGCGGTGCCGATGTCGAGCGCACGCTGAATCTCCGATTCCGTGTTTTCGCGGACGCGGACGATTGGCGCGACGTCCTCGTTCTGCGCGGCGGTCGAGAGTTCGAGCGTCGTCTCCGCCGTCAACGGTCCGTGTTCCTGGTCGTAGACGACGAAGTCCATTCCTGCGACGCCGATCATCTCCGAGACCATCGTCGAATCGAGCAACTGGAACGTACCGACGACACACTCTCCACTGAGCAGTCTCTGGCGAAACGAATCTGCGGACATATTGCTAGTACGTTTTTCGACTGCAATAAATATTGCGTAGGATCGAATCGAATTGACTGTTTTTCGGGGTGTTGAAGGCTATGACGTCGTTTCGATATCCTCGGACGGGCCGAACGAGCCGTTTTTCGCCTCCCTCGCGCGACGGTTCGTTCAGATCGTCGTCTCGATGTCGGTAGTTCGGTTTCGACGGGGGTCAGTCCCGAAGCAGTGATCCGATAACGTCGGACGTGACGACGATTATCGTTATAAATACCCTATCCGTAACAAATATTAGTGTATGCTAATATATCTCTTCTCATGGTTGGTGGAAAGCCAGTGTCTACAGCGGAGAGCAGACGACTGTACCTGAAAACGGTCGCACGGCCGGTGCCGTCGGACTAGCCGGATGCCTCGGCGGCGGGAGCGGTGGCGGAGGTGGTGATACCGACGAGTACAAAGGGGCGAAGATAACGTTCGCCACCAGTTCGCTCTATACGGAGGCGTGGCAGGATCTGGCCGAGAAGTTCGAAAAGGATCACGACGTGACGATCAACGTCACTTCGTACGCTCAGAGCGAGATGCTGTCGAAGCTTCAGAATCAACTTCGGTCCCGTCAGGCGTCGTTCGACGCGTTCATCTCCGACGTCATCTGGACCGGATCGCTGATGAGTCCCGAGTTCGTCGAACCGCTCGACGGCTATCTGAACAACTCGAACCTCGGGATGTCGAATTACGCGTACGACGACCACCTCGACATCTTCGCCCAGTCCTACGGCCAATGGAAGGGGAAGAAATACGGGTTGCCGTGGTACGGCGACATCATGGATCTGACCGTCCGCAAGGACGTCCTCGAAAAACACGCGAAGGAGTACAAGCGAAAACACGACGAGGAGATACTCCCGCCGTTCCCGAAGGGATACGAGGACTACGATCACTTCAACCGCGTCGCGAAGTTCATGCACGACAAGGGGTGGCCGATGGGACTCGAAGGCAAGCGCGGGTGGAACCTCGTCTACTACTACCCCAACCGGTTCGCGGCCGAAACGGGCCAACAGCGCATGCTCACCGAGGACGGGAAATCTCGTCTGAGCGAGAAGGGTGCCGTCAAGGGACTCGAACAGATGTTGAAGCAGAAGGAGTGGGCGTTGAACCCCCTCTCGACCGGCTACACCCAGAGTCGCGACCAGTTCCTCTCCGGGAAGACGTGGGCCGTCGAACAGTGGGGGACGGCGACGAAGAAGTTCGTCGATAAGTACGGCTGGGAGGACGGCGTTCGCGTCAGCCTTACCCCCGGCGGCTATCCCAACCTCGGGGGGTGGGGTATCCTCATCAATTCCTTCTCGAAACAGAAACGGAAGAACGCTGCGTTCGTGTTCGCCCAGTGGGCCACCTCGAAGGAGATGGACAAGTACGCCTACAAGCAACACGGCGTGACGCCCACCAGAGCGTCGTCGTACACCAAGCAGATAAAGGAGCGATTTCCCCAGTCTCAGTACTACGACCCGGAGGAGAATCCGGGTATCCGGACGCCGTCGCTCCGCCCGCGTAATCCCAAGTATCAGCGACTCGGCGACGCGATGCAGGTTCAAATCAGCCAGTCGCTCTCGGGCGGGCCGGGGGCCGAGAAGACGATGAAGAACATCGACGACAAGTGGAAGAACATCATGGGTGAGTGAGTCCCGTCGCCATGAGCACATCGAACACCCTCTCGAACTGGTGGAACGGCTTCAGCCGCGACAGGGACGACGAACGGCTTATCGCGTGGCTGTTCGTCGCCCCCGCGATCGTTCTGTTGGCGATGGTCGCCATCTACCCGTTCGCACAGATGATCTACGACAGCCTGTTCGGGTTCACGCAGGCCGGGGAGCGCGCGGCGTTCGTCGGCATCGCCAACTACGGAACGGTGCTTTCGGACCCTCGCTTCCTCAACGCGACGGGGTTCACCGTCATCTTCGTCGTCGTCTCCGTCACCATCGAATTCCTCCTCGGCCTCGGCGTGTCGCTCCTGCTTTACAGCGCGTACATCGAGCGACGCCAACTGCTCGTGACGCTCAGCATCCCGCCGATGATCATGAGCCCAATCATCACCGGGTTGACGTGGCGGATGCTGTTCAGCCCGAGTTACGGCATGGTGAACCACCTGCTGGGTCTCAACATCGATTGGATCGCTTCCCGGCCGTGGTCGCGCGTGGCGCTCATCGTCGCCGACGTGTGGATGTGGACGCCGCTGTTCGTGTTGGTGTTCACCGCCGCGCTCCAGTCCATCCCCGACGTCTACTACGAGGCCGCGGAGGTGGACGGGATGAGCAAGTGGCAGCAGTTCAAGTGGATCACGCTCCCCCAGATGCGGACCGCCATAGTGGTCGTCATGCTGCTCAGGATCGTTCGCGCGTTCAAGGTGTTTCCCAAGGTTCAGGTGCTCACGCAGGGCGGACCGGGGGCGTACACGGAGACCATCGCCATGATGACCTACAACTACGGCTTTCGCTTCTTCCAACTCGGCGTGGCCAGCGCATCGGGCGTGCTCTACTGGCTGTTGATGTTCCTCACGGCGTTCGTGCTGTTCAAATCGGTCGCGGAAGGGCTGATCAGCCCGGAGGAGGACTGACATGCGACTCGCAACGCTTCACGATTACTCTGACCGGTTCGTCCGCGTCAGCACTTACACGCTCGTCGCGCTCTGGTTGGCCTGGGTGTGGGGCCCCATCTTGTGGGACCTCTTCACCGGCCTCGCGGTCACCCCCCGGACCGACCCGCCGCGCTTGATTCCGGCGAAACTCACGCTCGAACACTACTATCAAATCTTCACCAGCGGGAACATGCTCACGTACATCCGAAACAGCGTGATCGTGACCGGCGTCAGCACGTCGGTTTCGGTCGTGGTCGGCGCGTTGGCCGCCTACTCGCTCACTCGGTACGACCCGGGTGACGGGCAAGTCAGTTTCTTCGCGCTCAGCATGCGCTTTTTGCCCCCCATCGCGGTGGCGATTCCGATGTACACCCTGTTCCTCGGCTTCGGTTGGATCAACACGTGGCAGTCGCTCATCGTGGCGTACCTCACCGTCGGCATCCCGATATCGACGTGGATACTGCTCATCTTCTTCCAGAACATCCCCGAGGAGTTGGAGGAGGCGAGTCGCGTCGACGGGTGGTCGCGCATCCAAACGTGGCGGCGGGTCGTCCTGCCGCTGGCCGCACCGGGCATCTCCAGCGCCGCCATCCTCACGGCCATCCTGATGTGGAACGAGTACGTGCTGGCGCTGGTGCTCACCACCACGAGCAAGGCACAGACGGTACCCATCTATTTGGCGGGGTTCGTCACCACCCGCGGCATCCTCTGGGGACGGATGGGGGCCGCGACGGTGGTGGCGATGACGCCGCTGCTCGTGCTGACGTTCATCGCGCAGGACCGACTCGTCGCCGGATTCAGCCTCGAATAGCAGCCATCAACCAATCACACACCGACATCAAACATGACACAAACCGAATTAGACGACCTCAGAAAGGAGTACGAAGACGTAGTCGCCGTCAACGATTTCTCGCTCACGCTGGCCGACGGGGAGTTCCTCGTGCTGTTGGGCCCGTCCGGGTGCGGCAAGAGTACGACCCTTCGGATGACTGCCGGACTCGAAACGGCCACCAGCGGGGATATCGTCGTCGACGGCGAACGGGTGAACGACCGAGCACCGGCCGAGCGCGACTTCGCCATGGTGTTTCAGGAAGTCGCCCTCTACCCGCACATGAGCGTCCGAAAGAACATCTCGTCGCCGCTTCGCGCCGCCGGGGCCGATTCCGGAACCATCGAGAATCGCGTCGAACGCACCGCGAGCATGCTCGACATCGGGGAACTGCTCGACCGGAAACCGAGCGAACTCTCCGGCGGCCAACAACAGCGTGTCGCCATCGGTCGCGCGTTGGTCCGCGAACCGCAGGCCTTCCTGCTCGACGAACCGTTCTCGAAGCTCGACCAGAAACTGCGCACCGGACTTCAAAAGGAGCTCAAACGCCTTCAGGATCAGACGGGCGTGACAACGATGTTCGTCACCCACGACCAGGAGGAGGCGATGGTGTTGGCCGACCGTATCGCCATCATGAACGAGGGACGACTTCAGCAGGTCGATACGCCCGAGACGGTGTACCGGAAACCAGCGAACCGCTTCGTCGCGGATTTCATCGGAAACCCGGTGATGAACTTCTTCGACGTGGAAGGCGATGCTGGAACGCTCCGTATCGAAGGCGTACCCTACCCCGAGGCACCGAGCACCGTGCCGGACGGGGCCGATTCGATGGCGGTCCGTCCGGAGGACGCCGACCTCGTTCCCGCCTCCGACGTCTCGTCCGGCGACCACCTCATCGTCGAGGTGGACCTCGTCGAGATGCGTGGGTCGGCCACGTACCTCATCTGTGATTTCGACGGCCGCGAGGTGACGTTCACGCAATCGAACGACGAAATCGCCGAAGAAGGCGACGCGCTGGCGCTCGAATTCGACTTCGGCGACGTCAACTTCTTCGACGAGCGCGGGGACCTCATCGAACGCACGTCGGAACGGAACGTCCAGTCCACGCGCTGACCGTCGAACGGGGGCACGGTTCGCCCAAATCGAGTTCACCGATGGTCACGGCCGGTACTCCCTCTTTTTCGGATCGTCGGGTTTGATTCCTGTTCGTCACGACCGATTCGGGTACGACGCGGTATCGGCTAAGGGAACCCTCCGTCCATCCACCCATCCTTCGACATTGTCGGATATCTCGGTGGATCGTCCGCACCTCGACCTCTATCCGAGGATACCGTGCCGTATCCCCCGATTCGGCGCGACGTACATTACAGTCTTATTCATGTAATGATCTTTGACCCGCTCGGTTTTGCGACTACGTCTCCCACGGGCGGTGAGTGGACGGTTCCGGCGATATCGAAGCCACTCTTCATCCGATCAGCTACTCGTACCCTATTGCGTTCGTTCACGGGGCAACATGAACTATTATGGGAGCGGCGTGGGAGTAGTCGATATGGAACTACAGGAGCACTTCGATGCCCCCGGACCGAGAGATTGGCAAACGGTGGACGACGGAACCGTCCGATTCGCGCTGGTCGGCCTCGGGTGGTGGACGAACGACTTCGTCATCCCGGCTGTGGCCGACTCCGATCTCTGCACCGTCACCGCCGTCGTCAGCGGAAGCATCGAGAAGGCGGAACGGGTCGCGTCGGACGTCGAGACGGTCGAAGCGTCGATGACCTACGACGAGTTCGTGGACGCGCGGCGACGGAGTCGTACGACGCCGTCTATATCGCCACGCCTAATTCCTACCACAGGGAGTACGCCGAGGCCGCCGCTCGACACGGTAAGGACGTACTTTGTGAGAAACCGATGGAGGCGACCGTCGAGGACGCGGAGGCGATGGTCGACGCCTGTGACGATGCGGGCGTGACGCTCATGGTCGCCTACCGGATGCACACCGAACCCGTGGTGAGGCTGGCACGCCGCATCGTCGTGGACGGTTGTATCGGCGACCCTCGATTGGTGCAGGGGATGAACGCGCAACCGCTGTTGGAGATGAACGGCGATCCCGATCAGTGGCGGCTGAATTCGGAGCTTACGGGGTACGGAACCTCCGTGATGGACCTCGGGATTTACCCGCTCAACACCGCCCGGTTCGTTCTCGACGCCGACCCCGTTGCGGTCCAGTCGATGATGAGTTCGGAACACGAGGCGTTCGCCGACGTTCCCGACGAGCGGGTGACGTTCGGCGTCAGGTACGACGACGGGACGCACGCCGCGTTCGGCGCGAGCCAGAACGCCTTCGACACCACCAGCCTCGATATCGTGGGGACCGAGGGCGAACTCACGTTGAAACCGGCGTTCCACATGGAGACCACGCTCACCGTCACCACGGACGATCGGACGTACGAAGCCACGGTCGAATCGGCCGACCAGATGGAAGAGGAGTTCGACTACTTCGCGAATCAACTCCTCGCCGGAGGGGACGTGTACGCCGACGGTCGGCACGGACTGCTGGACATGCGAACCATCGCAGCGATCCACGACGCCGCCGACCGTAACGAAACGGTCCAACTGTAAGCACGCCCGTTTCCCGTGTTCCCCGTCCGCAGTTCGTCGATGAACCGGGAACACGGTACTCTCCGGGATGTCTCCCCTCGTTGGTTCGATGTAATTTTATCCCGAATAGTATAGAAGAATCTATCTGGTTAAAACTAGGACAGGAGGCATTAAAAAGATTGCCAAGAACGATCCACCGATGGTCGTTCAGTTCGGCCGTTCCACTCGTGCTCCCGCACCGTTTCACGGCATCCGGTAGTTCACCGATTCGCCGTGCCGAGGAGGTGTCTGGGGGTCGTTCACTGACCGCCGTCGGCCGTCCGCAGATACTCGTCGAGCTTTTTTGCGGTCGCCGTCGCGAACTCGTCGTCGTTGATCGCGGCGTCGATTTCGATCAGTTCCACGTCGTCGTCGAGGTTCTCCCGCAGGGCGTCGAACAGCCTCGAATCCGCCTCCGGATCGTAGAAATCCTCCCCTTCGACGTCGATGATCGAGACCCCATCGAGCGGGAGAAACAACGCGGTCGGCCCGGTGGCCGCGTTCAGTTTTCCGGCTATGATCTCGCCGAGTTCGGCGTTCTCCTCGGGCGTCGTCCGCATCAGCGTCACCTGGGGATTGTGGATGTGGAACTTTCGGTCCTCGAAGGCGTCCGGCACGGAGTCCCGCGGACCGAAGTTGACCATGTCGAGCGCACCCACCGAGACGACCTGCGGGATACCCGTCTCGGCGGCGGCGTCGAGGCGTGTTTCCCCGGCACTGAGCACGCCGCCGACGAGTTCGTCGGCCCATTCGGTGGTCGTGACGTCGAGCACGCCGTCGATGAGGCCTTGGCGCACCAACTCCTCCATCGCGCGGCCGCCGGTTCCGGTCGCGTGAAAGACGATCGTTTCGTACCCCTCAGACTCCAAATATTCGCGTGCCGTATGCACGCACGGCGTCGTCACCCCGAACATGGTGATTCCGACCGTCGGCTTTTCACTGACCGATATGTCGGGTTCGTTGGCCACCATGCCGACCATCGCGAGCGCCGCGTTCGAGATCACGCGTCGGGAGAGTTGATTGAGGCCTTCGATGTCGGCGACGGAGTACAGCATCATCACGTCCTTCGCGCCGACGTACGGTTCCGTGTCGCCGGAGGCCATCGTCGAGACCATCAGTTTCGGGATTCCGACGGGCAGCGCACGCATCGCCGTGGTCGCGATGGAGGTGTTTCCCGATCCGCCGAGTCCGACGACCCCTTCGAGAATTCCATCGTCGTGGAGCCGAGACGCGATGGCAGCAGCGCCGTCGCCCATCGTCTCGATGGCTTCCCCACGGTCGGCTTCCGCTCGAAGGTGTTCGAGACTGGTCCCTGCCGCCTCGGCGACTTCGTGAGCCGACGTGTCCGGTTCGATATCCGGGTCTTCCATCACCCCGACGTCGATCAGGTGGACGTCGATGTCGTGCGCTTCGATGATCTCACGGGCGAAATCCAGTTCTTCCCCCTTGGTGTCCAGCGTTCCGATGAGTACGACCGCCATGCTAGAACTCTATCTCTTTGAACTCCCGCGCTTGGTTCCGAATCGCCTCCTCGGTCGGCAGGCGCTCCAGGCTCGATGCGCCGAAGAACCCGACGACGCCCTCCGTCTCGTTGAGCACGTACTCGGCGTCGTCCGGCCACGCTATCGGACCGCCGTGGCAGATGACCATGACGTCCTCGTTGACCGCTTTCGCGGCGTCGTGATGGGCCTGAACGCGTTCCGCGGCGTCGTCCAGATCCAGCGATGTCTCCGCACCGATGTCGCCGGAGGTGGTGAGACCCATGTGCGAAACGATGACGTCGGCTCCCACCTCGGTCATCTCTCGGGCTTGCTCCTCGGTGAACACGTACGGACAGGTCAACATGTCCTGCTCGGCGGCCTCCTCGATCATGTCCACCTCTTTATCGTAACCCATCCCCGTCTCCTCGATGTTCTGCCGGAACTGGCTTCCCTCGTCGATGAGTCCGACCGTCGGGAAGTTTTGAACGCCCGAGAACCCGCGACGTTTCAAGTCCTCGATGAAGACGTCCATCTGGCGGAACGGGTCGGTTCCGTTGACCCCCGCGAGGACCGGCGTGTCCTCGACGACGGGCAGGACTTCGTGACCCATCTCCACGACGATTTCGTTGGCATCGCCGTACGGGAGCAGTCCCGCGAGGGAGCCTCGGCCGTTCATCCGATACCGCCCCGAGTTGTAGATGATGAGCATATCGACGCCGCCTCGTTCCGCGAACTTCGCCGAAATGCCGGTTCCCGCACCCGCTCCGATGATTGGTTCGCCTCGGGATACCGTCTCTTCGAGTCGCGCGAGCGACTCCTCGCGTGTGAATTTCATAGCCCCCTTATTCTACATCGAGCACGGTAATCAAGATACTTACCGGTGAGGATTCTCGCCAGTGAAGATCCTCGCCGTCGAGGGTCGTCGGGCGGGGACGACCGACCGCTACTACGGACCGTCGCCGCGATACAATTATCGTGATGAACGTCGATCGTTTCCTGGGGCAATGACAGACGAGAACTTCGTCAGCAGCGAGGACGTACCGACCCAGATGTTCGATTGGGGAACGCTCAAATGGATGGCCACTCCCGACGTCAACGGCTCCGAACGATTCAGCGCCGGGAGCGTCCAGCTAGCGCCGGGGAAAGGCCACGAGTTACACACGCATCCGGACAGCGACGAGATCCTCTACGTCATCAGCGGGGAGGGAGAGCAGACCGTCGAGGACGAAACGCGCGAGGTCGGTCCAGGCGAAATGATTTTCATCCCCGCCGGAATCGAACACGGAACGATAAACACCGGCTGGCAACCGCTGCAACTACTGGCGGTGTACTCGCCACCCGGTCCGGAGGACGTCTTGGCCGACCTCCCGGAGTGTGAAATCGTACCCGCCGGTGAGATACCTAGCCGGGACGACTGATACTCCCGGTTTCCGACGCCGCTTTTCTCGGCCGGAGTTACGATCCGTTCCGTCGAGTACTCCGTACGATACGTCGCCGTCCGAAAAATTGCACGATCGTTTATGCTATTAGCGGCCCAAGATAGGGGGCGAGTACCATGGCACAGAAAGAAGTCCAACAGGAGCTTTCGGTCGATCAGTACACGCTCGGTCTCGTTGGGCCGGATCAGGAGTGGGCGGGAACCGTCGCGGACGGTGGCACGATCAAAACGCATACGCCACCGGCTTGCTGGGGGCCGATGATCACGCCGGAATTCCGGGGCGGCCACGAGGTGACGCGGCCGATTCGCGTCGAGAACGCGGAGGTCGGCGACGCTATCGCCCTCTCGATAGAGCGCATCGAAGTGACGAGCATCGCGACGAGTACCGGCAGCATGCGCGAGCGGGAGGGGGCGTTCGGCGACGACCCGTTCGTCGATCACAAGTGTCCGGAGTGTGGAACCGAGTGGCCGGAGAGCATCGTCGAAGGAACGGGTGAGGGAGCGGTCAAGTGTTCCGAATGCGGAGCGAACGCCTCCTCGTTCGGTTTCGAGTACGGCTATACGGTGGTTTTCGACGACGACCGGACGGTGGGACTGACCGTCGGGGAGAGCGGCGCTGATGACCTGGCGAATCGGGCGGAGGAGGCGATGGCGCTGCCCGAGAACTCCCGGCAACACCCCATCCTGCTGTACGAACCGTCGGAGATGCCGGGAACGCTCGGCCATCTCCGCCCGTTCATCGGCAACATCGGAACGACACCGCCGATCGAGATGCCGGATTCGCACAACGCGGGCGACTTCGGCCAGTTCCTCATCGGCGCGGAGCACGACTGGGGGCTCGCCGACGAGGACGAACTCGCCGACCGAACCGACGGCCACATGGATATCAACGCGGTCCGCGAGGGTGCCGTCCTCGTCTGTCCCGTCAAAGTGGACGGGGGCGGCGTCTACGTCGGCGATATGCACGCCAACCAGGGCGACGGTGAACTGTCGCTCCACACCACCGACGTGAGCGGCCGCGCCGAAATCGGGGTCGAAGTCATCAAAGGCCTCGATATCGACGGTCCGCTCCTGCTCCCGAACGAGGCCGACCTTCCGTACGTCAGCAAGCCGTACACCGAAGCGGAACTCGAACGCGGCGAACGACTCGCCGCCGACTACGACGTCGAAACGATCCACGAGATGGGTCCGCTACAGGTGGTCGGCAGCGGCGCGACTATCAACGACGCGACGGACAACGCCTTCGAACGCGCCGGAGCGCTCCTCGATATGACCGAAGGCGAAGTGCGAGCGCGGTGTACGTTCACCGGCGGTGTCGAAATCGGACGCTTGCCCGGCGTCGTCCAACTGACGATGCTCGCACCGATGGACCGCCTCGAAGACCGGGGCCTCGCTGATTTGATTCGGGCACAGTACGACCGCTGAGTTCGGTGTTTCTTTTCCCGTCGTCCCGTGTTCGGTACGGAAACCGTCACCTGCTATCGGTTCCCCCCCGAACGGCGGGAAATACCGTTAGCTCCGCATCGGCCGGACAGTGATCGTCCGAATCGACGCGCTCCCCGTTCACCGAGAAACGGGCACTGGCCCGGAGTTTCCCGTCGGACGCGTACAGGTGCGTCTCTGCTCGGTGGTAGTCCTCGACGAAGGCCGCGAGCGCCTCTTCGACGGTCCCTCCGTCGAAGGCGAGCGAGACGGTTTTCTCACCCGTTGCACTTCGGAGCGGGCCGTACACGGTGACGCGCATGCATCACGCTACGGTGGTGGACACGAAAAGTGATGCGCGCCGAAAAACGGTTCCGCTATCGGTTGTACGGTTCCTCCCACTCGGATCGAACGCGACGGCGAATCCTTTCCCGACTATCCTTTGTGAACTCCAATTGCCGGACGGGGTGGAGAAAACTTATGCCATTAGGGCTACACGTGTAGGCGATGCCCCGTTCACGACGAACCCTCCTCAAGTCGGCAGGTCTCGCAGTTAGTAGCGGAACGCTCGCGTCGATCGCCGGGTGTCTCGGCGGCCTGTCGTCCGATGGTGGGAGCGGTCCGGCCGAACGATCCACGGCGGATCCGTCTACAACAGACCAGCCCACGACGGAACTGTCGGCGAAAACGCCGTCGTCGGATTTCGTGCAGTGGCTCCCCGACCCGACGAAAACCCCGCTGCGGGATGGCTACGGCTTCCTGTATTTCGACGTCGCGGGGATCAGTGAACGCCGGGAATCGATGCACGAGAACGCCTACTCCCGTCTCGAAAAGGAGATGTTGCGTCCCATCCCCAGCGACTACGTCGACGTGGCTGACGTCGACACCTCGATAACGCTCGACTTCGTCGCGGAACTGTCCCTCGGATCGTTCGATCCGGAGACGGTCGGCGAGAAACTCGCCAGCGACGGGGAGTCGCCCGCGACGACGTCACGGGGTACCGCGACGACAACGCGAAACAGTACGACAACGCGAACTACTCGGTCGGACCGGGAACGGTATCGCGGGTTCGACCTCTACGATACGAACCGAGTCTACGCTGTCTCGGAAGACGCCCTGCTACTGATGTCCCCGATGATCGAGGGTGATTCGGTCGATAACGCCAAAGCGATCATCGACGCGGCGACGACGGAGACGAGCCACTACGCCGACGGCAACGAGTACGTGTCGTCGATGCTCGGGGTCGTCGACAATCCCGACGCACTCTGGTGCTATCCGGAGGCGATGGACGGTTCGACTTCCCGTGGCTTCCGAAAGGACGCCATCACGGGAGAGCTCAAATCGTGGCGGTTCGGGAGCGAGACGACCCACCTCACGTTTGCGGACACGTATCCCGACGAAGAGACGGCAAAGAGCGGCGAACTGTCGAACTACATCGAATCGCAGTCCCGCCGATTCAGTTCGTACGACGGGCTCAACGTCGAAATCGATGGCCTGATGGCCTGGGCCGACGGCACCACTCCGACGAACGAGTTCGACCATCTGTCGGCCGGTGGACCGAGCGACGGCGTCCACACCACGTACAACTGACGGTACTCCCGCTAAAAATCCGAACCATCTCCGCCGGTCGGTGTCCCCACGCCAGCAGTCGTTGGGAAGGATTTAACTGACAGCCATCCAATCGTTCGACAGATGTCCACCGCTTTCGGCGATGCCCTCCGCGAGCGTCTCACGCTGCGAGCCGTTTTCTCTTGGCTCGCCGCGCTCGCCATCTTTCACTTCTTCCTCGAATCGACGGCTCCCCAGTTAGCAACGACGGCCTTCGCAACCGTCAGCGCCGGTCTCACCGATCTTTTTTCGGACGCCTACGACCTCCGAAAATCCGTGACGCACGCTGGTTTCGGAGTGCAGTTGCTTCTCAGCGGTGTCGCGTTGTCCGTGTTCGACGACGGAACCGTGTTGTTCCCGGCCGCGTTCCTCGTCGTCGGGGCTTGGTTCGTCCTCAACGCCATACAGACGGTTCGTCACGAGGGGGCGACCGTCCCCGAGACGAACCGAGACGGCCACGACGTGTACGGTGAATACGTCGCCAAACGTATCTACGATATTCTCGACGACCGGCCGCAAACGCGCCGCGAACTCGGCGACTCGATCGAGGCCGACGACGAGGTCGTCGATGCGGCCATCGACCGACTGCTGGATCGGGATGCCGTTACGCGAGTCGGGAGCGAGTTCCGGATTTCCCCATCCGCGGATTCGGATGGTCTGACCCGTCTTCAACGTCGTATCTCCGACGTGCTCCAGCGGATTGCTCGACCAATCACGCTCGAATTCGAGGGATGGGATGGTGCACACGTCGACCGCGACGACTTCCGGGGAACCACCGTCGAAAGACGGACTGCTCGTTCCCGTACGACCGACTCCCGAATGACACACGACGACCACGGTTCACACGAGGTGAGTTCGGATTCGAATCGCCAGCGGGAGTCCGAATCGGCGAAGTAGTTACTCCCCCTTTCTCGTCCGTATCGTTGATTCTCGTTTCGGACCCGAGTTCGTGTGTCAAAAAACGTCGAAAACCGTTATTGTTGGCCAGTATTAATAATACGGCTGGTCGGGGTGAACGTCGTGTTTGCCTGGAGGGCTTCGGATGGCCCCCGACCTGTCATGCTCCGTGTCTTCTGCATCGATGAGCGTGCAAAACCGGATGATGCACCCGTAAGACGAATTTAGTACTGCTTCTACCGTCATTCGACGACCGAAATAACCTCTCTTCAAATAGCCAATTTTCAATTAGGCTATTTCGATTTAGGCTATTCGGAAGTATTATCCTGCTACGGGAACGAGGTAGCTCATGGATCGATTCGTGAATCGGGAGGTCGAACTGTCACGGTTACGGGACTGCTACACCTCCGACGAAGCCGAAATGGTCGTCGTTTTCGGCCGTCGTCGTCTCGGGAAAACGCAACTGGTGCAGCACTCGCTCGCGGGGAGAGACGACGCGGTCCTGTACCAAGCGACGGAGACGACACCCCAAATACAACTCGACGAATTCGTCGATGTCGCATCGGAATCGTTCCCGGGCATCGCTCAGATCAAGCAAAATTGGGAGGCTCTCCTCGGCTACCTTGGTGACCGAGACGGGATCATCGTTCTCGATGAGTTCCCATACCTCATCGATGCCGACGAAAGTCTTCCCTCGGTCATTCAACGGTTGTGGGATCAGCGGTTTCGGGATACCGCGGGGACACTCATTTTGGTTGGATCGTCGATCAGTATGATGGAAGAGGCGACGCTGTTGGGTAACAGTCCTCTGTATGGCCGATTCACGGAGCGGTTGGATCTTCGACCCCTCGACTTCACTGCCGCGCAGGAGTTCGTCCCGACCAGCTACTCGCCGGAAGAGAGAATCTATACGTGGGGCATCTTCGGCGGCGTTCCGTACTATCTCGACGGTATCGAACTCGATCACGACCTCGGAACGGTTCTCACGGACGAAGTCCTTTCACAGCGGGGGTATCTCCACAACGAACCGGAGTACGTCCTGCGAACCGAACTCACGAACCCGAATCGGTACTTCGCGATCCTCACCGCAATTGCGGCCGGGAAGACGGCATCGAACGAGATCGCACAGGCGGTGGGCATCGACGGGAAACAGATTTCGACGTACACCCAGAAGTTAGAACGGCTCCGCCTCATCGAACGGGAGGTACCACTGACCGAGGAGAAGTCGAAATCGCGTCGTGGCCACTACCGTATTCTCGATCCGCTGTTTCGGTTCTGGTTCCGGTTCGTTTACGGGAACGAAGATCGGTACGAACGGTTGGGTGGAGACGCTTACGAGGCCGTGATCGAACCGGAACTCCCTGACTTCGTTAGCCCTGAGTTCGAAGTACTGTGTCAAGAAGCGCTCCCTCGCTTGTACCCGGAGAAGACGTTTCTCGACATCGGCCGATGGTGGTACAAGAACCACGAGGTCGATGCCGTCGGATTCACCACGGATGGAACGATGGTCGCCGGAGAGTGCAAATTCACGGCCGCGCCGCTCGACTACAGCGCGCTCGCATCACTCGAAACCCACGCGGAAGAAATCCGCTGGTCACCGAACTCGGGTGAGGATCCCACCAGAAAATACGCCCTCTTTACGCGAAATGGCGCGACACGATCGGTTCGTGAGGCGGTGTCCGAGAGAGACGACGTACGGTTGTTCACGCTCGACGACGTGACTCACCACGTCGCGCAGAACGAGTGAACGGAGGCCTTTCGTCGGTCAAATCGAAGCATGCCACGGGGCATCGATCAATCGGTATCCATCGACGGCGTCACCCGGTCGTGGATCGTTCCCTCGCGTTCCCTGAGGTGCTTCGGGTCTCGGTCGTTACGCACGGCGACGATTTCCGAGACGATACTGAGCGCGATTTGATACGGCGACCCGCCACCGAGGTCGAGTCCCACTGGAGTGAACAGTCGTGTTAGCTCGTCGCTGCTGAACGTTTTCCCTTCCGTCTTGAAGTCATCGAGCATCTCTTCGAACCGTTCGTGGGGGCCCATGAGGCCGATATACGGCACTTGGGTCCGAAGGAGTTCGTCGACGACGATCCGGTCGTCGACGAAGTTGTGGGTGGCGACGACGACGTACGTGTTCGCGTCGAAGTCGAGCGTGTCACGGATCCGTGCGGGGGACGTGGAATGCACGTCGGCGGCGTTCGGGAAGCGGTCGGGCGTCGCCGTCGCTCCCCTGAAGCCGACCACCGTTACGCGGAAGTCCGCCATCGCCCCGAGTTCGATGATCGGTCGAACGTCGTTGCCGGTGCGACGACCACGAGGTCGTCGGGCGAGCGGTGGCTGTCGACGAAAATCGAGACGTCATCGACGACGACGGTTTCCGAGGTACCATCGGCGAGAAGGGGAGCGACGACCTCCCGAAGGGGGTCGAAGCTGAACTCCGTGTCGTCGTCCACGTCGAAACCGTCCGCTTCGGGGTCGTAGTACGCCCGCGTTCCGACCAGTTCGTCCGGACCGTCGGTGACGGTGACGACGCCGACGTCCCAGCCGTCGCCGACGGCGTCGAGGACGGGTCGATAGCTCTCATCGAGCGGTTCGAGGAGGACGTCGATGACGCCGTTACACCCGACGCCGAGTCCCCAAACGTCGTCGTCCGCTTCGGGCATCAGGTCGTACGTCTCCAGACGCGGTTCCCCGGACGCGAGCACGTCCGCGGCGAGACGCTGAACTTCGTCTTCCAGACAGCCAGCAGTGATGTGGCCGACTTCCGTCCCGTCCGCGGAGACGAGCATCTTCGCCCCCGGGCGACGATACGCGCTCCCTTCGACGTTGACGACGGTGGCAAGGACGCCCCGGTCGCCGCGTTCCACGAGTTCGCGGGCTCGTTGTAACACTTCGTTCTCCGGTGTACTCCAATCGTTGTCGGTTCTGCTCATGGTTCTGTTTGTCCTGTTTCGGATGATCGTTCGCTCGTTTCGTCCAGTTTCTCCGCGTCCAGCGAGAGCCCCGGAAGCTCGGAGCTTCGGGCGACGTACACCTTCTCCAGTCCGCTGTCGTGCAGGTCGGTCCCGCAGTCCCCCGCTCGCACACTCGCTCGAACGCCCGCCGGATTCTCCACTCGCGCCCCTGCCACGAGGTCGATACCGGCATCGAAGGCGGGACCGGGGACGAACGATGCCGTCGCACCCACGAGAACGACGAGCGGCACGTCGGCGGATCTCAGTGCCGAGAGATAGCGATCCAATCCCCCGTACACCAGCGTCGACCCGGTGATAAAGCAGACGCCCGCACCCGCAAACGCCGTCTCGCACTCGTCCGGCGGGAACAGTTCCACGGTCACGTCGTCCGGCGACGGGACGGATTCGGGTTTCTCGCGTTCGACCACGCGCACGTCGACGGCGGCGAACTTCCGGAACGCCGGACGGAACAGGCCGACCGTGGTGATCGTGGCGACGTCGTCGTCGAGGGACGCCATCGGGTCGCCGGATCGCCACTCGACTTCGGGCGCGGAGAGGGCGTTCAGCGTCGCGATACCCACGGCTCGGCGTACCTTCCCGTCGATGTCCCCGTCGGTCGCCAGCGATGCGAGCGCGGAAACGTTCTCGGGCCACGATTCCGGGCGCTCGCCCCGCGGCCGATGGGCGACCCCCGCAAGGTGACCGTGGTCTGGGTGCGTGAGTTCGACGAGAACGACCCGCTCGCCGACGGTAACGCGCGGGGCCGTCGCGGTCGCCGCCGTCCCCCGAACGCTGGCATAAATTCGGTCCACGAGGTCGGTATCAAGCGGGTCGGTCATCCAGCAGTGACACCCCCTCCCGCCGCTCGCTCGCGGAAATCGTATTCGAAGCCCAACGGTCCGCGCGGTCCGTACCGGTCGAGTTGCCGCGCGACCTCCGCCACGTCCCGCGGACCGGCGAAGGCGAACAGGCCGTCGATGTATGGGAGGACGGCGGCCATTCCCCGACAGGTCGGTTCGTACGCCGGTGAGGCGGCGAGCGGGTTCAGCCACAGAATCGACCCCGAGCGAAGGGAAAGCCGTGCCATCGCCGCTTCGAGGTCGTCGACGTCACCCACGTCGAGGCCGTCGCTAACGACGAGCGTCGCCGTCCGATAGTCGATGGCGTTCGGCCACCGTGCCGGGAGCGTCGACAGCGACGCGCCGATCTTCGTGCCGCCGCCCCACACCACCTCGGCGTGTTCGAGCGCGGTCGCCGGATCGTCGTCCGCCCGTTCGAAGACGTCGGTCACCTCCTCGATGTCCGTATCGAAGAAGAAGATCCTGACCGACCGACAGTCACGCACGAGTGACTCCAGAAACGTGAGGAGGAACCCCCGGTCGATCGCATCGAGAACCGATCGACTCACGTCCACGAGGACGCACGCGCGGACCTCGCTCACCCGCCGGTCCCGTGTCGGAAGCGACGGGGGAACGCCGCCCATCGAAAGGCTCTCTCGAAGCAGTCGTCGCGCGTCGATGGCGTACCCGGTTCGGTCCAGGTGCCACCGTCGTCCCGAGAGGGTCGCCAGGGCGCGTTCGAACCGTGTTACTGTCGTCCAAGCGCGGTCGCCGTTTCCCTCGCCTTCGACCTCTTGCCCGTCACCGCTCGCGCTGAACGTCCCCGAACGGTGATCATCGAGGAACCGTTCGAGGGGACTCTCGGTCTCATCGGCGATTCTCCGCGTTCTGATCGTCGACTCGGAAAGGGTCTCCTTCCCCACATCGCCGAGAGCATCTTCGAGCAGTTCCTTCGACTCGGAGTCAGTAGAAGCGTCGGCGGGCGGACGGTCGGACGACCGACCGGATTCGATGGGGCGACTCACGTCGTCCGCCGTGGCAATCGCTTCGAGACCGGTGTTGAGACGGTACCAGAATACGGGGAAACGCTCGTCGAACACCTCGCTGTCGTGCGGGTCGGAGACGAGCGTTGCGTGCGTCGCGGCGCGGACACGGCCTCGGTCGGTGACCCCCGTCGCCGCGAGCGCTTCGACCGCCGAAAGCGACCCGTCGACGGGGACGTCGACGCCGTGAAATCGGAGCGTCCGTGCGAAGCGGACGACCTGTGCGATGACGTGGTCGCGTGCGCCGACGAAGTCCGGACGACGTTCACCGACCGTCGTCGGGGCTCGATCCGTTTCCGTCCCGTTTCGCCGACTCGCTTCGCGGGCGGCGTCGCCAGTCGGTTCAGAGAGTCGGTATCGACGAGGGCACGCTCGGCCGCCTCCGCCCGGAGTTCGGTGAGCGTTCGCTCGACTGCCGCGGCGCTGAGATTCTCCATCTCCGCATCGCTCCGGAGCGTTGCGACCGCTCGCGCCCAGTCGAGCGTTTCGGCGACGCCCGGTCCCGTGAGGAACGACTCCTCACGGAGACGCCGGACGATACCACACACCTCGCTGGCGACGGTGGCGTCGAGGTGGGGAACGTTCCGCCGGACGATTTGGCACTCCGCTTCGAACGACGGTGGTTCGACGTGGAGGGAGAGACACCGTCGTTTGAGTGCATCACTCACCCTCCGTGTCCGATTCGACGTGATGACGACGATCGGGGGTCGTTGGGCGGTAACGGTGCCGTACTCCGGAATGCTGACCTGATAGTCGGACAGCAGTTCGAGGAGGAACGCCTCGAACTGCTCGTCCGATCTGTCGACTTCGTCGATGAGGAGGACCGGCGGCGTGACGCCCTCGTGTGTGAGTGCCTGCAACAGCGGGCGTTCGAGGAGGAACCCCGAATCGAAGACGGAGTTCGTTTCGTCGATCGATCGCTCACCCGAGCGAATCGCCAGCAACTGCTTCGTGTAGTTCCACTCGTACAGCGTGTTCTCGGCGGTCAGTCCCTCGTAACACTGGAGGCGGATGAGTTCCGCGTCGAACCCGTCGGCGAGCGCCTTCCCGAGTTCGGTCTTGCCGCTCCCCGGATCACCCTCGACGAGCAGCGGTTTGCCGAGCTTGAGCGCCAAAAAGACGGTCGTCAGCAGTTCGTCATCGGCCACGTATCCCGTCTCCGCAAACCGTTCTCCGAGGTCGATTTCGGTCAGGTCGGCGAACGGCTCACCGTCCGCTCGTTCGTTCATCGAAGTCGCTCCTCCATGCGGAAGCGTTCGGGGTCGTCTTCGAACGCGTCGGCGCATCCCTGTCCACAGAAGTAGTAGGTCTTGCCGTCGAGGTCGACCGTCGCGGGGCCTCGTCCGTGACGACGTCCATGCCGCAGACCGGATCGATCACCGTTTCCCCGTTCTTCGCATTCGCATCCGCGCCCTCATCCTCGCCCACGTCCTCATTTTCGTCCACGCCCTCATTCTCATCCGCGTCCGCGTTCGCTTCCTCACCGTCGTTCGCCGCTTCGTCCCTTTCGGTTCGGGTTTCGATTCCCTCGCTCGGGACGGGCGGACGGTCCGTCGCACCGCGTCGGGCCGCCACGAGTTCCGCGAGGATGCTCAGTGCGATCTCCTCCGGCGTTTCGGCTCGCAGATCGAGACCGGCGGGGACGACCTGGCGTCGGCGACGTCGTCGGCGTCGACGCCGAGGCGCTCGGCCACGTCCTCGAACAGGTTCTTCGCCCGTCTCGTGCTGGCGACGAGTCCGACGTACGGAACCCCCGCTCGAAGCCCGATTTCGATCCCACTCTCGTCGAACGCCCCCATCGTCGCGACGACGATAGCCTCTGCCCCCTCGATCCGTTCGACGACACCCTCGTCGTCGGGGGTGATAGTCTCGTCCGCCCGAGGGGCGGCCTCCGAATCGGCGACGACGGTCACCACGTACGACATGTCGCCCGCGAGTCGAGCGAGTGAGCGTGCCATCGGCGAGTCGCCGATGACCACGAGTCGCGGTGTCGGCATCACCGGTTCGACGAACAGTTCGAGGACGCCGCCGCTGTGGCACGTCATCGGGAACGCGTCGAGGCCGGGACGAGCGACGGTGTCCGGGTCGGGTGCCAATCCTAACAGCGCCGATTTTCCCGTCCGTAGGGCGCGTTTGGCTTCGCGGACGGCGACCGACTGGGCGCAGGCGGCACCACCGACCCACCCCACCAGTTCCCCGTCGGGCGTTACGAGCGCTCTGTCACCCACGTTCACGGAGACCGGCGGTTCTCGTCGGACGACGGTCACCACGGCGAACGAACGGCCAGCTTCGCGCCACTCGCTGGCCAGTCGGTCCACCTTCTCGGGCGAGGTAGCGTCCCGTTCGGTCGGGTCGTCGTCGGGTGGTCTGTCTGTCGTCATCTTCTGATGCGTGCTACTAGTACACACGGGTCGCGTGCGAAAGAGGATGTCGCCGCCGAGACCGGATCAGTCGGCATCGGCCTCTTCGCTGTCGACGTCGACGTGATCCGCTGGCTCACACGAGAGACCCGCTTCGTCCAACTTCTCCCAAACGCGGTCGGGCGTCAGTGGCATATCCACGTGACGGACGCCCGCGTGGGACAACGCATCGACGGCGGCGTTGACGATAGCGGGTGGTGACCCGACGGTCGGGGATTCGCCGACGCCCTTCGCCCCGATAGGATGATGGGGAGACGGCGTGACCGTGTAGTCGGTGTCGATGTGCGGGATTTCGGCGGCGGTCGGGAGGAGGTAGTTCATGAAGTCTCCCCCGGTTACGTTGCCGTTTTCGTCGTAGGTGACGTGTTCGAGGAGCGCGGCCCTGTGCGACGCCGCCGTGGACCTGTCCCTCGATGACCATCGGGTTGATGCGGTTTCCACAGTCGTCGAGCGCGTAGAACTGCTGGATGTCGAGGTGACCGGTTTCGCGGTCGATCTCCACGACGCAGACGTACGCCCCGAACGGGTAGGTCATGTTCGGCGGGTCGTAGTAATCGACCGCCTCCAGACCCGGTTCCTGATTCGCGGGCGAGTTCATGTAGGAGGCGGCGGCGATTTCCGTTATCGACATCGACCGGTCGGGCGCGCCTTCGACGTGGAACGACCCCGAATCTCGGTCCCACGCGACGTCCGCCTCGGCGACTTCGAGTTCGTTCGCGGCGATGCTCTTTGCCTTCTCACGCACTTTCCGCGCCGCGACCGCGGTCGCGGCCCCGCCGACCGGTGTCGACCGCGAGGCGTAGGTCCCGAGGCCGTACGGTTCGGAGTCGGTGTCGCCGTGTTCGATCGTCACGTCGTCCACGTCGAGACCGAGTTCCTCGGCGACGATCTGTGCGAAGGTGGTCTCGTGGCCCTGTCCCTGCGTCTGGACGCCGATGCCGACCGTCGCCTTTCCGGTCGGATGAACGCGGATTTCGGCGGAGTCGAACATCTCGACGCCGACGATGTCACACTGCTTGCCCGGACCGGCACCGACGATTTCGGTGAACGTCGAGAGTCCGATGCCGAGCAACTTCTCCTCGTCCTCGTCGATGCGCCGCTGTTGCTCTTCGAGGAGTTCCTCGTAGCCGACGCCCTCCAAGGCCTTGTCGAGGGCGCGCGTGTAATCGCCGGAGTCGTAGGTCCATCCCGTGGCGCTATCGTAGGGGAACGAATCCTTCGGGATGAAGTTCTTCCGCCGGACCTCCGCCGGGTCCATGTCGAGTTCGTCGGCGAGGACGTCCACCATCCGTTCGATGAGGTAGATGGCCTCGGTGACGCGGAAGGAACACCGATACGCGATTCCCCCCGGTGCGGTGTTGGTGTAGATACCTTCGAGTTTGCCGTGGGCGGCGTCGATGTCGTAGGACCCGGTGAATATCTTGAAAAACCCTGCCGGGAACTTCGAGGGCTGGGCCGCGGCGTTGTAGGCGCCGTGGTTCGCCAGCACGTCCACATCGACACCCTTGATGATGCCATCTTCAGTCGCCGCGATACGACCCGTCATGTCGTAGTCGCGGGCGAAGGCGGTGGTCTGGATGTTCTCCGACCGCTCTTCGACCCACTTCACCGGTTGACCGATGACGTACGACGCCGCGGCAGCGACGACGTAGCCGGGGTAGATGGGCACCTTGTTGCCGAACCCGCCGCCCACGTCGGGACTGACGATGCGAATCTTGTTCTCGGGGATGCCGGAAACCATCGAGAACAGCGTCCGATGGGCGTGGGGGGCCTGGGACGTCATGTGGACTGTCATCTTCTCGTTGGCCGTATCCCAGTCCGCCACACAACCGCAGGTTTCGATGGGTGCGGGGTGGATACGCTGGTAGTACATGTCCTGTTCGACGACGACGTCCGCATCCTCGAAGGCGGCCTTCGTCGCGTCCTCGTCCCCCGTCTCCCACGTGAAGATGTGATTGCTCTCCTGTCCCTCGATGTCGTCGCGAACCAGCGGCGCGTTCTCCTCCCATCGCCGCCTTCGCGTCCACGACGGGGTCGAGCGTTTCGTAATCGACGCGTACCTTCTCGGCCCCGTCCTTGGCGATGTAGCGGTCCTCGGCGATGACCGCCGCCACTTCCTGCGACTGGAATTTCACTTTATCGGAGACGAGGACGTCCTGCGTGTCCGACATCAGGGTCGGCATCGTCGCGAGGTCGTGCGCCGCGAGGTCCTCGGCGGTGAGGACCGCCACGACTCCGTCGAGCGCCTCCGCCCCGCTGGTGTCGATGCTGTTTATTCGAGCGTGGGCGTACGGACTGCGGACGATTTCGCAGTGGAGCATCCCGTCCTTCTTGATGTCGTCGACGTAGTTGCCCCGGCCGGTGATGAACCGCCGGTCTTCCTTGCGTTTTACCTCCTGACCCATGCCACCGCGACCGTGTCCGTGGTCGGCCTCGGGGTGCGGGCCGCCGTCGGCGTCGTGTCGATACCCCTCGTCCGGTTTTTCGCTGCGGTCGAACTCGCTGCTCATGGGGAGTCACCTCCGTCGTCCGCGGTCCGGGTCCCGTCTGTCGTTCCGTCCTCCGAAACGTTCCGACAGCAGGAGTCCGCCCCGCATCCCGTCGCCTTGCCACCGTCCGTCACGTTGCCACCGTCGGTTGCCTCGCTGCCGTCAGTCGCTTCGCCGCCGTCCGTCGCCGTGGCCTCCGCCTCGGCGTCCGTCTGTTCGTTTTCGACGGGCGACTCCGGCGGTTCGCGGCCGTTGAGCACGTCCGCCGCGTACTCGATGGACTTGACGATGTTTTGATAGCCCGTGCATCGACAGAGGTTGCCGCTGATCTTCTCGCGAATCTCCGCCTCCGTCGGGTCCGGGTTCTCGTCCAGCAGGGCTTTTCCGGCCATGATCATGCCCGGCGTGCAGTAGCCACACTGGAGGCCGTGCATCTGGCGGAAGCCCTCCTGAATCGGGTGGAGGTCGCTCTCTCCCATTCCCGCTTCCTCTAGGCTCCCCATTCCTTCGACCGTCGTGATGTCGCTCCCGTCGGCTTGCACGGCGAAGAGGAGACACGACTTGTAGGCTTCGCCGTCCATATTGATCGTACACGCCCCGCAGTTCCCGGTGTCACAGCCGATGTGCGTGCCGGTCAGGTCGAGGTTCTCCCGAATCGCGTGTACGAGTAGCTCTCGCGGCTCGACGCTCAGTTCGTGTTCGGTTCCGTTGATCGTGAGTGTGATGTCCTTCGTCTGGTTCATGTCAGTCCCCTCCCGCCCGTTCCGTTGCGTCGGCAAGCGCACGCTGCGTGAGGACCCGGACCATGTTTTCCTTGTATTCGACGCTCCCGTGTTCGTCGGCCTCGGGATTCGACGCCTCCGCGGCGAGTTCACCCGCCCGCTTGAACAGGTCGGCACTGGGCGATTCGTTTTCGAGCGCTTCCGCGGCGTCGGGAACGGAAACGTTCGTGATATCGACCGCCGTCAGCGCGACGGTCGCGTCGGTGATGACGCCATCGTCCACTCTCACGCGAGCACCCACTCCGACCATCGCGTAGTCGCCGACCTTCCGTTTCAGTTTGTGATACGCGCTCCCCTCGTCTTCCGGCGGAACCGGTACTCGGAGTTCGGTGGCGAGTTCCCCCTCCTTCAGGTTGTTGTCGTAGGGGAGAAGGAAGAACTCGTCCGCGGGGATGACGCGTTCGCCGTCCGGTCCCTGCGCGACCACGTCTCCCTCGTGAGCCAACAGTACGGTCGCCCAATCCCCCTTCGGGTCCGACTGGGCGACGAGCCGACGACCGTTCCGCGGTTGCGGATCTGCGGGTCCGCGACGAGCGGTGCGGTATCGGCGAAACTGCCGTACTTCTCGGCGATGAGCGGCGATTCCTCGATTTCGACGTGCCGCGTGAGGGCACCGATCTTCAGGTATCCGTCCTCCTCGCGAAGATAGTCGAGATCCTCGATGCGGTTCAGATCGACGACCGTCGACGGTCGTGCCAGTCGAAACCGCATCAGGGGAACGAGGCTCTGTCCCCCGGCGAGGATGGTCGGTTCGTCGAGACCGTCGAGGAGGTCCACCGCCTCGTCGACGGTCGTCGGTTCGTGAAGTTCGAATTGTGCGGCTTTCATAGCAAGTTCCTGAGTCGGTTCGTGATACTCCGTCCCTGTTCGCTCTCGTCGACGTCCGACATCTGCTGCTGGATGTTCGTGAAAAACTGGCTCACTATCTTGTCGGCGACCGGGTTGAGTACCCGGCCGCCCAACTGTGCAATTCGCCCGGAGACGTCGGCTCCCGTCCACCACTCGACCTTCGATCCGACGTCGTCGCTGATGGTCATTCCGGATTCCATCTCGAAACTGCTGTCCGAGGCGGCACCACCGCCGTGGCCACCATTTTGGGATACTCCCGTTCGATGATGGTGACCCGCGTTTCGAATCGCGGTTTCACGCTCCCGACGCCGATCTGCATCAACGCCGCGTACTTGCCCCCTTCCACGAACGCTCGATCCGCGACGACCTCCGGATCGACGTCGGGCAACGTCGGGACGTCCTCCTCCGGTTCGTAGTTGTCGAAATCGAAGTCGCCGTCATCCATCGGGACGATGTACCGACATCCCTTGAGCGCATCCCGAACGGCGACGGGATCCGACAATACGACCCAGGCGTCCTCCGGCTCTACCCCCTCCAGTTCGAATTCACCCTCGAACTCCATGCCTGTATGCTCCTGTCCGAGTCCGTAGACTCGTGTTCCTACCCAACCCGTGCAATGTTAAGTGTTACCTAGTGACACAATTTTCGTCACGCGTTTCGCGTCTATCATCGAATCGACACTGTCGGATAGACCAATGTATCCGAAGCTATCGATCAAAGCCATCTCCTCCGCGAGTTCTTCGAGCGACATTTGGGTACCGATTCGGTCCAAGAGCAGACGGTCGCAACTGGCTGACCATCCCTTCTACGGCCGAGTCGTCCAGTTGCCGGGGAATATGGATAAAACCGCCGACGATATCCTTGGAATCGGATCGTTCGTGGTCTCCTCCGGGCCGAATTCGAGAACGATGCGGACGGAAGCCATGTTCGGTTGCTCACCTCGTGTGTCGATGGGTCCGTTTGAAGAGCGAAAGATCGACCGCGTCGGCCATCGCACGATAGCCAGCATCGCTTGGATGCAGGTGATCGCCGCTATCGTATTCCGGACGGATTCGATCTGGCTGGGCCGGGTCGCGGATCGCGGCATCGAAATCGATGACACCATCGAAGACGTCCGTCGTCCGGATAAACCGATTCACCATCTCCCGTTTGGCCTCTCCCTCCGGCGAATCGTATCTGTTTCCGTATTTCGCCCCCCGAGTCGGCGTGAGGGTTCCGGCGAAGATGTTGCTCCCGCTGGCGTGCACTCGTTTGGCGATCTGCGTCAGTCCGGCGATCATCTGCTCGGCGGTTACTGCCGGAGGGTATTGACCGATGTCGTTGATTCCCTCGAGGATAATCACGTCGGAGACGTTCGGTTGCTCGATGACGTCGTGGTCGAGTCGCGCCAGTGCGTTGTTGCCGAACGAAAGTCCCGGGTTCGCATCGTGAAGGAGTCGATTACCCGAGATACCGGCGTTAACGATCGATCGATGCACTGACCGGTGATCGGTGAGCCGTCGTGCCAAGTAATCGGGCCAGGTGTGATCCGCACCCGGCGTCGAGTTGAATCCGTCGGTGATCGAATCGCCGAACGCCACGATCGTGCTCGTGAGTTTCCGCGCGATCACATCGACACCACCGAGGAAAAACCACGATTGCGTCGAGTTCGTGAACTGGTCACCGTCCGCGTCGGCCGTGTGGTTTCCCCGTTGGGAGATATACGTCGTGTGGAGCGCGAGCGGATGCCACGTCGCGGGGCCAGTAGCGGCCGATGCGTACAGACTGACGGCGAGGTCCTGATCGGGTTCGACGGACAATTCGATGGGATCACTGTAGACGACTGCCCCTGCCGGAATGAAAACGGATTTCTCGCCCCCAAACGTTACCGTTCTGTTCGTCTTCGACAGAACGGTTGCTCCGGTATCGCGGATTCCGACCGTCGCCGCATCGATCGTCACGCCTTTCGTCCCGTACTCGTTCGTGAGTCGAATGCGAACAGCTGATCCTCCGACGCTGGTATGGACGATTTCCCGCAACGTTCGATTCTCGAACCCGGTCCGTGAGAGGCCACTCTGCCCCGGGGGGACTGGCGACCCGCTCCACGCCCCCACGAACCGTTCGTGAGCGCCACCACGGCCGTGTGACGGCGAACCGTTTCTCGGTGATTCACACGCACCGGAGACGTCCACCCCGGTTGCACTGATACCGGTCGCTGCACCAACCGCCTTGAGGAATGTTCTCCGTTCGAACATGCACTGAGTATAGATCTATACCGAAATAAATTCAATTGATGAATTATTATATTTTTAAAAATTATAATTGGTAATATACGCCGTTAGCTGACGGTGTCACGGTGACGACGTCCCTCGTTGGCACGAACGGTCGAACCGATCCACTCAGTCGTCGGTGGATACCGGTGCCGGGGACGTCGATCCGGCGTTACTCCCCCGTGAGAAGTAGGATGCCAACGCCGGGCCGCTGACGTTGTGCCAGATGCTGAATAGTGCCGGGATGAGGGCTACAGCAGGCGAGAAGAACGCCGTCGCGAGCGCGACGGCGAGGCCGCTGTTTTGCAGGCCGACCTCGAACGCACAGGTCCGAACCCGCTCTTCGCTCATACCGGTAAGGCGGCCGACGCCGTATCCGGACCCGAGACCGATCGTGTTGTGTGCGATGACGGCGACCACCGCGACTGCTCCGGCGCTCGCAATCGTCTCCTGGCTGAGACGACGACGGCCGCGACGACGGCGACGATGGCGACGACGCTCACCGCCGGGAACACCTCGACACTCGCTTCCGCGACCGACGGGGCACGTCGGCATCGAGGAGGTATCGAAGCGCGAACCCGGCGATCACGGGAATCAGTACCACCTGCACGATGCTGAAGAACAGATCCGCGAAGGTGACGTTCAGTTGTTCCCCGGCGAGGAAGACGACCCAGGCGGGCATCACGATGGGTGCCGCGAGCGTCGTCACGGTCGTGATCGCCACGGAGAGGGCGACGTCCCCGTCCCCGAGATAGCTCATCACGTTCGAGGCGGTGCCGCCGGGTGCCGCCCCGACGAGGATGGCACCGAGGGCGAGTTCCGGGGGAAGGGAGAGGGCGAGAACGACGAGGTAGGCCGCCGTCGGCATGATTATCCACTGGGTGAGCGCCCCGATGATGACGTCACGCGGTCGGTCGAAGAGGCGCTCGAAGTCCGCCGGTTGGAGCGTGATTCCCATCCCGAGCATGATGATGCCGAGAAGGGGGGTGATGTACGGACCGATCCACGTGAAAGCCGGTGGAACCACGAACGCGATAGCGGAGAACGCGAGCACCCAGACGACGAAGTAGCGGTTCGCGACAGCGCTCACACGTTTTGCGACGTCCACACTGCTCATGGTCTCCCCTGGATATTCGATGGTCGTTTTCGATTCATACCCTGCGATTTATTGTCGTGGGTTTATTCCTGCCGAAACGTCTCAAAATTGCCGGGATCAGCCGTCGATACGAGAATCTACGCGGAGGTGTGAAATCAATTGGCCGAGAACGAATACATCCTGCCCCCGAGCAGGCGACGAACGTCGCACGAACGACTTGCTGATCGCCCGATTAGGAAAAATGTCCTTGGAATCGTCACTCGGTGACCGTGACGGCCCGTCGATCGGTTTCGAGGAGCCGATTGAAGGCGTCGAGCATGGCCGTGACGCTCGCCCGAGTGATGTCCGCATCGCTCGCGTTCACCGACACCGAGTGGTCGTTGTGTGACACCTCGACTTCCACGGTGACGAGTGCGTTCGTCCCGCCGGTAATCGCATCGACGTGATACGATTCGAGCGTCGCGTCGATGTCGAGTCCTTCCGGGTGGCGGTGATGGCGGCATCGACGGGACCGCTTCCGACACCGCTGGCGACGTGTTCCTCGCCGTCGACGGCCAGTCGAACGCTCGCGGTTGGTGTCGCACCCCCACTGGTGGCAGTTAGGTCCCGAAGTTCGATCGGTCGGTCCCGTTCGCGACCCTGTACCTCGTCGGCGATTGCGAGCAGGTCGGTGTCGGTGATGCGTCGTCCTCGCTCACCGATGGCCTTCACCCGCTCGACGATCGTGTTGAGTTCGTCACCGGACACGCTGACGCCGTGTTCGTCGAGTGCCGAACGGACACCCGCCCTACCGGCGTGTTTTCCGAGGACGAGTCGGCGTTCACGACCGACGGTATCCGGCGGGTACGGTTCGTACATCGCCTCGTCCTTGAGCGTCCCGTCCGTGTGGATGCCGGACTCGTGTGCGAATGCGTTCTCGCCGACCACGGCCTTGTTCGGTGCGAGCGGAACGTCGGTCGCCGTTGCGACCGTTTGCGCGAGGTCGTACAGCCGTTCGGTCTCGACCGTTTCGAGATCGTAGCCGTGATCGAGCGCGACGGCGACCTCTTCGAGTGCGACGTTACCCGCCCGCTCGCCGATTCCGTTCACGGTTGCGTGAACGAGATCCGCTCCGGCCTCGATGCTCGCGAGTGCGTTCGCCAGCGCCAGTCCGAGATCGTCGTGGGTATGGGTGCTCGTCGGACCGAGCGGTGCCAACCGGGAGACGGCGGCCGCGGCCTCTTCCGGGGTCGCGTGTCCGACCGTATCACAGTAGCAGATTCGGTCAGCTCCGGCCTCGACGCCCGCGTTCATCAATCGTTCGAGGAAATCGAGGTCGGCCCGTGAGCCGTCCTCGCCGAGGACTTCCAGCCAGAGACCGTGATCCTTGGCGTATTCGGTGAGTTCGACCGTCGTTTGGATCACTTCTTCGCGCGTGGTCCCGACCTTTCCCTCGATGTGGCGGTCGCTCGCGGGAACCACGAGGTTCACCCCGTCGACCCCGCAGTCGAGCGCGAGGTCGATGTCGTGTTTGACGCCGCGGGCGAAACTCGTCACCATCGCGTCGAGGTCGAGGTCGGTTACCCTCGAAATCGTCTCTCTCTCACCTTCTCCGGTGCAGGCGCTCCCGGCTTCGATGACACTGATGCCGGTCGCATCGAGCTTGCGGGCGATTTCTGCCTTGTCCGTCGGCGTAAGCGAGATTCCCGGCGCTTGTTCGCCGTCGCGGAGCGTGGTATCGAGGAACTGTACGTCAGAATCAGATAGTGGGGTTAGTTCGGGGGAGCCCCCGAATAAATCGATCACTGGTCATGATATCCACTTTGGTGTGGTACTCAGACGCATATAGTCTGTTCGAGATGGGCAGATATTGCAACCAGTCGAGTGCGGATGCCGTCTCCGGTGCCGAGAGGACGAGTGATGCCGACGCTCTTCGGGAGATTCGCAAATCCGAACTGACCACCTACAGGGATCGGTGGTGACGGACGCGGACGACTTGCGGAGTCGCATCGCCGAGTCCGAAGTCGCTGTCGTTCATCAGCACGAATTCCCGGTCGTCGAGGATGGCGACGCCCTCGACTTTCGACGGGAGGCCGTCGTAGTCGTCGGTGTCGAACGCGAGGTCCTTCGGGACCGCTTCGACGCCCGCGTCCGCCAGACCGGCAGCATCGAGCGATTCGAGTGTCGGCGTCGTATCTACGTCGTCGAACGTCTCGGGAACCGTCGAGACGCCATCGAGATCGACGCGATAGAGCTTCATCGTCTCGCTCACGCGTTCGAGGACGAGCAGGGTCCCCTCACCGAGAACCTTGAGTTCGCTGACCTTCACGTCGTGCTGGTCGGGCGAACCGTCCGCGTTGTCCTTCTCGAACGTACCCGAAAGATCGAGTCGGTAGAGGTACTCGTC
Organism: Haladaptatus sp. R4; assembly: GCF_001625445.1. Lineage (NCBI taxonomy): Archaea > Methanobacteriati > Methanobacteriota > Halobacteria > Halobacteriales > Haladaptataceae > Haladaptatus > Haladaptatus sp. R4. The sequence goes on from NZ_LWHG01000029.1 coordinate 81,662, forward strand.
GGTGACCGATTTGGAATCGAGATCGAACCGGAAGATGCGGACGTTCCGAGACGTGTTCGACGTGTGGACGTCCGGGTTCGCGAGCGGGCTCTGCAGCGCGAAGAAAATCTCGCTCTCGTCGGGCGTGACGCCGAACCCTTCGATCCCACGGTTGAGCTTTCGTCGGCGGACGATCGCCGGGAGGTCACCCGTCACGGGATACGTGGCATCCGAGAGGTCGGCGTCCACGCCCGCCGGGACGATACGGTCGAGTACCCTCCCGTCGGCGGCGACGTGTGCGAGGCTCGGTGCGTACTCCTCGGAGATCCAGAAGGTTCCATCGGTGAGTTGGGCGACCGCTTCGACGTCCATCCCGTTCGGATCGTACGGGATGCGTGCCCCGTTCATCGAGTACGCGGCCTCGGTGTCGGTCACGGTCAACGGGTTGCTGATAGCGGTGATGTCGTGTCCGTCCGCGTCCGCGAGCGCGATTGTGTTCACGACGCGTGGCGTCCCATCATCGAGTTCGATCTCGTAGATCGACGGCGTATATCCGGGGTTCGTGAATATCTTCCCGCCGGACTGGTCGCCGAAGAACGAGGGATCGAGGCCGGTAACCTCCTTTGCATCATCGTGGTGGATGTTCGGTCCGCGGTCGCCGACCGCGTAGAAACGATCGGTCGATCCGTCGGCAGGAGCGGCGGCCCCACTACCGGGACTGACGAAGAGGTCGAGCGTCTTCCCACGAGTCGAGCCGTTTCGGAACGTGACGTGTCCGAGCGACAGACCGGACATGTCGAGCGACGTGACCTCGACACGGGCGTTCGTTATTCGACCACAGTTCTCGTCGTGAGTGTTGCCGTCGTTTCCTTTCTTCTTCCGCTCGTGCCGGTCTCGGCCCCAACTCCGAAGTCTGTTTCCGAAGACGCTGTACGCACCGGTCAGTCCGATTCCACCGAGCATCCGTCGCCGCGTGGTTTTTTCGCGCATCGAATCGAGACAGCCATAGAGACCATATGTAAATATATATTTTTATACTATAGAAATTAAGAGCCCAACTTTGACAACGAAGGGGTTATGGAGCGGTTCCACCATCCGTGCCCGAAATCTCCCGCTCGTTGGGCGTCGATACAATCCACTGCCGTTATCAACTGGTGACTCTGAGGGCAAGTGTGAACGCCCCTAAACCGTCTTTTGACGGTGAACCAGATTTGGTGAGTAGTGGGTACAGAATAACCGTCGATAACGGCCGCGATTCGTTCTTTGCGATCTGTATCGAGGAACCCGAGAGCGAGACGGCGTGGATCATGTCGGATACCGTCCGGTCGCTGGAGCGGATGCGATGAACCCGCATAGTAGAGATGCTTCGACGAATCTCTTCAACGCGGAAGCGGTATCAGTTCGGCGTGATACGACGTTGCTCCCCATCGAACGTTCATCTGGCACGACACCATCGAACGTTCCTCTGACACGATAACGCGACGTTCGTCGGGCGACTTCCTCAGCGGAACGCTTCGTTCCAGCGGCCGCCGTGAACGAGTTCCTCGACTTCCTTCCGTCGTCGGGTATCGGCGGAACTCTCGACCCGGTCGTCCGTGGGATGACGACGACGATAGCGCCGATGGGATCGTACGCCTCGGGGACGTCGAACGCGTCTCGGAGCGCCGACCAGTCTTCGGTGGGGATGCCGAAAAACAGTGCGCCGAGTCCTTCGGCGACGGCGGCGTGGAGGACGTTCAAGGCGGCCATTCCCGTGTCGATATACCAGTACGGAACCGGCCAGAACGACTCGTCGCGGTCGGTTCGCCCCTTATCCGGTTCGGCGTACCTGTCGAGATAGACGTCCTTGCAGGCAAACGGCACCACCACGAGCGGTGCCCGGCGGACGCGCTCGGGTTGGGGGTTGTGTTCGTTGGTCGCCCAGAAGCGCTCGCGGTCTTCGGGCGACTCCAGCGCGATGAAGGAGAACCCTTGGCTGAAACCGGCCGACGGGCCTTGCAGTCCGGCAGTGACGATTCGCTCGACTGCCTCCGCTTCGAGGGGGTCGTCACGGAAGTTCCGCACCATCCGACGACGACGGATGACCTCGTAGTAGTCCATGTGAGACGGGTACGACACTGGCCGCTATAGTACTTGTTCGCACCGAACGGGGCCAACGAGTGTAACCGGCAATGGACACGAACGGTCGCCGATTTACGACCCGTGTCAGGTCGAATCCTGTCCTTGTACTAACTCGACGTGGACGACGACTTCGTGTCCGGTCGTTTTCGTTAGCCGCTCATCGATCCGGTGTGCGACGTCCGGTGGTATTCGTCCGTTCGGTCCGTACGACACGACGACCGTCACATCCGCTGGATGGTCGAGAAGGACCTCGTCGATATCGTAGTTCACGGTCGCTTGTTCGAACTCCAAGTCTCCGAATTGGCCGCTGTTGAACATCGCCTTGACCTCCGTATTGACGTCGGTCTTCACGGTTCCGACTCCGAACGACGCCCACGTGACGGTGGCGAGGACGACGGACAGGAGGACGAGACCGACAACGACGGTCGCGATTCGAGTACGAACGGCCCGTCGGGCCTGTATCTCGTGTTTTCCTTTTTCGGGGCGATACCCCGCAAGCCACAGCAGAATGAGCGCCGAGAGGTTTATCGCGAGCAAGTTCACCAGCACGAGAACGCCAGCGGTGAGGACGATTCCAGGATCACCCCACGCGAGACCGAGGCCCGCGGTGGCGGCGGGAGGGATGAGCGCCACTGCGATTGCGACCCCGACGAGTGACGACCCCGCTCCCCGGATGACGCTCACTGCTCCGGCGACACCCGATCCGAGTGCCAAAAACAGCGAGAGGAAATTCGGCGAGGTGCGTTCGAGGACCTGCGGAATCGTTCGAATATCGGTCGGCGGGAGGAAGACCGTCTCTTTCAACAACAGGCCAAGAACGGCGGCAGTCACGATTGCGGCAAGTAAACCGGTTACTTGCAGTCTCACGCCCCGTTTCGTCATATCATTGTTCGCGAGAACGGCCCCGACACTGGCCGAAATCGCCGGTCCCATGAGCGGTGCGATGACCATCGCCCCAATAATCGTCGCCGCCGAATTGAGGAGCAACCCGGTCGTCGCTATCAGCGTGCTCACGATGAGGAAAATGAAAAACGTGGAGGATTCGGGGGCCAGGTCCTCGGCCCGGGCAACGAGTTCGTCACGCGAGATACGGTACCCCCGATACCGGTCCTTGAGCGCCCCGATCCGTTCGGAGACCACCGTCTCGGTCGGCATGACGAGAGTATACGATTTCTCCTTGATCCCGGCCGCGTACAGACTATCGAGCACGGGTTCGACGCCGGAGTCGGGGACCGGAAACGAAACGAGCGCTTCGAAGTCGCCGCGGCCGGTTTCTTCCCAGACTGCATAATCGATCCCCTCCTCGTCGAGCGCCGCAAGGACGTTCGCTCGGTCCCCCTCCGGAATGAGAACTTGGATGAGACGCATACATTTGTTACGCGCCGTGCAATATATACGAATACCTACACATATATCCAGTATCGGTCCACAGTTTGGGTTTCTTATTCGAGAGAGAATTCCGATTCACGGGTTCAGAAATCATCATCTTCGGACGGGGGTCATTGGTCGGTAGTTTCTACGGCCCGTTCTCTCTGATAGGTGGTATCGTCACAACGCCCCGGACTGGTGGAAATCCCGCCTCTTTTTCCTCGTTGCCGCATCCTTGCGAGCATGAAAGCGGTATTCCATCACTCGAACGACGACCCCGAACGACACGATAGAGTCCTCGGTAATATGGCCAATCTGCTCGACGATGAGACGATTTCCCTCGACGCCGTCGCACTCGTTGCGAACAGCGGTGGCCTCTCGCTCCTTTTGAAGGACTCTCCGTATCAGGAGCGAGTAGAGACCCTTCTCAATCGGGGGGTCAGTTTCAAACAGTGTCACAACACGATCGATGGAACGAACATCACCAGCGAGGACTTGATCGACGGCGTCGAACTCGTTCCCTCGGGCGTCGGCGAACTAACGCGGCTTCAACACGAGGGGTACGCCTACATCAAACCGTAAGCCAAATCAGAGTCGATCCGGATCCGAACTACTCGATTCCCTGTAGAGTTGCCAGCCTGTGAGTACGAGCACCACTACGAAGGACAGCGCTGAGATGATGGCCATCGCACCACCCTCTCCGCGGGCAATACGGAGGGTCTGAATACTCCCGGCGATACCCGCCGCACCGGCGATACAGAGCCGTTTTCGTCGGGAAATCCCGTCAGTGTGATTCATAGAATTACGATCTGTCGCGTTGGTAAATCCCTTGTGGGGCGAGTATCCGTGGCAGTGGGGGGTGAGTCGGGACGCGCCTATGGATGTACCTCTCGAAAGTCTCCCTCTATTGTTCCAATACAAATTTCCCATCCTTCGTGGTCGTTCGTGACGTACTCGTACGCGAATCCGTGCCATCGAACTCCTCGAAGACGAATCGTTGCAAAAGCGACTCTATCCTCTCCTCAGCATCGCACTCGACGTTTCTCGGTGACTTACACCATCGGTGAGCCATCGGTGCCTGCTCTTCACGACCGAGTTTCGGCGGTTGACCGACCGAAACGCGTCAGTGGCCGCCTTTTGGATGGTTTCCTCGTCGAACCGTCGAACTCAGTCCGAAATCGCTTTTTGAGAGAAGTCGTATCAATCGGTCACATCTGGCCCCCTACCATTCCCTGTTGTACGCAATCACGAGCAGGAATCGCTTTGTCGCGTCTATCTCGTCTGCGCCATCGAGTCTACCGAAGGTCAGAACTCGGTTCTCCGAGCGTCCCATCGGTGATACTGACCGTAGTGATGTGTAAAGACTTCGGAAACTTTGGGAAGTAAGATTCGGATCCCTCTCGTTTATTTAAATACGTTCCTCGTCCTTCTACCGCTACCTGGGAAAGTCGGAGGACGTGCAATTCGTGTTTCGAATCGACTCGAATCTGCGAGTTTGTGCGTCTATTCGTTTCTTTTTGCACTAATCCGCTCCATGTGGTGGTACGTATCCACAATTTTCGCATGACCAGGTCCCGTAGTCACGAACGATACCGCTTGAACCACAACGAGTACACTTGTAACGCATCGACTCCGACTTTGGTTTCGTCAATCATAAAATTATCTATCGTCAATTGTCGTAATATTGTGGTTGGGCACTGATTCGACTGGAATGGATGTCGTTCAATACCGGTTCCGCAGAAAATAATTCATACATACTATGAATCTCTTTATTCACTTCAAATATTGAAAAAATATAATAGAAATGACAGATATAACTGTCACTGCGGGAAGTTATCGACTGTCATCGAGGCACTTCACGACGATTTTCTGATCAGCAGTAGCGACGATACCTGTGTCCCTCGCTCCCGTCGAATCCTATGGTTCACGGTTTCGAAGGCCCGTCAAGCGGTAGCCCGGTTGGTGCCGGTACGCATCGTCACGAGAGGATCGCGCGGGCGGCGAAGAGGAGGTTCTCCTTGCGCTCCATGACACGGCGGTAGAAGTACTGGGCCCATTTCCCACCATACGGAACGTATTGGACGACGCGTACTCCGTCCTCCGCGAGGTCGACCTGCGCGTCGTCGCGGACTCCCATGAGCATCTGTATCTCGTATGGCGTGCCGCACTCGTCGTGGAGGTCCCGGGCGAGCGAAATCATCTGTGGGTCGTGGCTACCGACGGAAACGTGCTCGAATTCGCTGAAGAGGTAATCGAGGTGCTCCTCATACGCCTCGTTTACCCGCGATTTGTCCGCGTGCGCAACCGATGCGGGTTCGTCGTACGCGCCCTTGACGAGGCGAACGGTGGCGTCGCTCCGTGCCAGTCGCTGCAGGTCGTCGCCGGTCCGTTTGAGGTTCGCCTGGATGGCGACGCCCACGTCGGCCCCGTCGCGGTCGGCGTTTTCGACGACGGCGTCGAGCGTCGCATCTGTCGTCGTGTGGTCCTCCATATCGACCCAGACGAAAACGTCGTGGTCGATGGCGTGGTCGACGATGAGTTCTACGTTCTCGGCGAAAACGTCCGTGCCGACGTCGAGGCCGACCTGACTGGGTTTGACGCTGATAGACGCGTCGAGGTTGCGGTCATCGATCTCCGCGGTCAAGTAACAGTACTCTTCGGTGTCCTCGAACGCGGGCGAGCGCTCGTGGTAATGTTCACCGAGAAGGTTGAGAATGGCGCTAATGCCTCGATCGTTGAGATCAGCGGCGTACTCCAGTGCTCCTTCGGACGACTCTCCGGCGACGAAGTTGTTCGCTATCGGTGGGATCACGTCCACCACTCGACGTTCGGGTGGCAAAAATGATTCTATTTCACCGAATATTGGTCGATAACTACCACGAAGCCCCGTAGAGCCATGGTGTTCACAATACTCGAACTCGGTCAGTTAGCTGTTCGCATGGGATGTGATACTACTCATCATAGGATGGTTGGTTCCGACGACGACACGGGTGTCGAGTTCACTCACGATCACCTCCGTTTCACATAGTATGAAATAACACGGGAAATGACTGGGGTGGACCAATTACTGTCCTCTCTCACGGCGTACTCCAGCGAGACAACGCAGATATATTTACGAACATATGGCTGTAATGGTAATGGTGAAGCATCACGATAGACGTTACAGACATATGGGTGTAATTGACGTGGCGAACGGTTGGTTCGAACATTGTGAACTACACGGATCGTGTGTCCAGATGTGACTGCGGTTTCCCGGGCGTGAGTGTCCGCCGACACGTGGTTCCCATAATGCGAACGCTTTTGCGTCGAGGTTGTGTGATGTGATACTATGACAGACGGAAGCCGGACGTTCACCACGACGGAAACGTCGTTCGCCGTAATCCACGCGATCGAGGACGCGAACGGAGCGACGTTCGCGGAACTCAGGTCGCAACTCGACCTCTCCAAGAGCACGCTGTACTACCATCTGACCACCCTCGAAAAATACGGATACGTGGTGAAAGAACGCGGGACGTACCAACTCGGCTTGCGATTCCTCTCGCACGCCCAGCACGCCAAGAACAAGGAGCCAGCGTTCGACGTCGTCCGTTCGAAAGCCCGCGACCTCGCTGACAGGATACCCGAGGAAATCTCCTTCGCTACCGAGGAGAACGGTCGTCTCGTCGTGGTCTACCACAACATCGGTGGCTCCGCAATGACCGACTTCAAGATCGGACAGTACCTGTACATGCACGTGACCGCAAGCGGGAAAATGATGCTCGCGGAGATGTCCGAGGAGCGCGTCGACGAGATAATCGACCGCTGGGGACTTCCAAAACTCACGGAGAACACGATCACGGATCGGGACACACTGAAGGAGGAGTTAGACCGGGTCCGCGAACGGGGGTACGCGATCAACGACGAGGAACAGCGCGAGGGACTCCGGAGCGTGGGTGCGAAGATAACGAAGCCCGATGGGTCCGTTCTCGGGGGTCTCGCCATCGACGGTGCGACCTATCGACTGACCAACGATCAGATCGAGGGACACACGGTACAGCAACTGTTCGACACGATCGACGAGATCGAAGCCGAAATCGACTGAACGCGATCTCGACTCGAAGGGAATGAAACCGAACCGGTACATTGATATATTATGCTACAAAGTCCCATACGAATATGGTACAAGCGGGTATGGAAACCATTATCGGGCTAGTTGGCTATCTGATCCTGGTAGTAGCGATCGGTCACTGGGGAACGAAGTTGGTCTCCTCCGAGGAGGACTTCTTCCTCGGGGGCGAACAAATCCCCGGTTGGGCACTTGCACTCTCCGAACGGAGTTCCGGGATGTCCGGTTGGCTTCTCCTCGGCGTGCCGGGATTGGCGTGGTCGATAGGACTCTCCGCCGTCTGGGTGCTCGTCGGCACGACCGGCGGTGCCATCTTTCAGTGGATCGTTTACGCGCGGCCGTTCATGGAAGGTCGCAAGGAAACGGGCGCGGTCACGCCGATAGGGCTTCTCGCGGAGAAAATCCCCGGTGACTCGCCGGTCGTCCGTGCGCTCCCGGCGCTCGTCACCTTCGTGTTCTACATGGGCTACGTCGGGTCGCAGTTCCTCGCTGGCGGCAACATCTTCAAGAAGGCCTTCGGAATCGACCCCGTCATCGGTGTCCTTCTCATCGGCGGCATCGTGACAGCGTACTCGCTCGCCGGTGGATTCCCGTCCGTCGTCTGGACCGACGTGATGCAAGCGCTGTTGATGGTGTTCACGCTCGTGGTGCTTCCGGGCTATCTCCTCGTCGGCGTGTTCCTCGATCCCTCCACCTCACTCGTGGGCGGACTCGCGGCCTCCGGGGGAAACCGGTCGGCGTGGTTCGGCGGACGGACCGGTGCTGCCGCGCTCGTCTTCCTCGGCGCTAACCTGAGCTGGTTTTTCCTCTACCTCGGCGGTTACCCGCACCTCGACGCTCGGTTCATGGCTGTCCGCAGCGGCGACGACCGCCGCTCGGCCATCATCGTGGCGACCGTCTGGGGTATCCTCACCTCGTCGGGCGCAGTGCTCCTCGGCCTCCTCGCGCGCGTTATCGACGGCGCGCCGCAGGCCCTGCAGGCGGACCGCGAGATGGTCCTCCCGTTCATGGTCTTGAAACACCTCCCGGGACTGCTCGGGGGAATCCTCCTCGCGGGCGCGCTAGCGGCGATGATGTCGACGGCTTCCTCGCAAATCGTCGTCGCTAGCTCCGCGGTCGCACAGGACGTCTACACCGACATTCTGAAGAAGGGTCAGGAGTTCAGCGATAAGGCCCAACTACGCGTCTCCCGCGCCGCCACGCTTGCGGTCGGCGTGATCGGACTCGTGATCGCACTCCTGACGTCGAACCTGGTGTACACGCTCGTGAGTTACTCCGGAACCGGACTCTTCTCCGCCTTCGGGCCTGCGTTCACTCTCCTCTTCTTCTGGCGACGAAACCTCTCCGTGGCGGGCCTCGTGGCGGCGTTCGTCGCCGGTCCCGGCGCGACCATCCTCTGGATCGCTTTCGGAATGAACTCGATCATCACGGTTCGTCTCATCGCACCGCCGATCGGGTTCGCCGCAGCGATCGGTGCCTCCCTGCTGTGGCCGGGCGGAGAACTAACCAGCCCCGCCCCGTCCGCGAGCGCCGCGAACCAGGACTGACGGCGCGAACGAACGGGTGTTTCGACACGGTACACCGCTTCGAATGTCGTCGCGTATCGGGATATCATACGGTGAGTATGACCCTGCGGAACGTGGGTTTCATCGTCGCTTTCCGCCGGTTCGTCGTGGTTTTTCAGTCGAACGATGGGTGATTCCGATATGGTGTCCGGTACCGTACCGAGTAGGGTATGACAGTAAATCCCAAACTATAATACCGGTCGAGTGCCACCTACGAGTGTGCAAGCGAGAGACTTTGATAACGAATTGACGTTCCACGAGTACGAGCAAAACGGTACCGTCGAGGAGTTTCACGAAGCGTACGAGGAAGCCGTCGAGTCCGTCCGAGCGGAACTCGGGGGGACTCACTTACTTTGGATCGACGGCGAGAGGGTCGATACGGGGGACCGTTTCGACGTCGTATCCCCCGGAAATCTGGACCGAGAGGTCGGCGAGTTCGCCGCTGGCAGTTCGGAAGACGTGGACGCTGCCGTCAGCGCTGCTGCCGCCGTCGCTCCCGAATGGGAGGCTTCCGATGTCGATTTCCGCGTGGAGATTTTCCGCAACGCTGCGGCGATCATGCGTGATCGGAAGTTCGAACTCGCCGCGACCATCTCACTGGAGAACGGTAAGAACCGGACGGAAGCGATGGCCGACGTCGACGAATCCATCGACTTTCTCGAATTCTACAGCCGTGAATTCGAGCGGTCCGATGGGTACGCTTTCGACACCGGGGAGCCAACCCCCGGCCAGCACACCAGGAATTTGCTACGACCGTACGGCGTGTTTGGGGTCGTGGCACCATTCAACTTCCCGATGGCCATCTTCGTCGGTATGACCGCCGGTGCGTTGATCACCGGCAATACCGTCGTCGCGAAACCCGCGAAAACGACATCGCTGATCGCACACAAGTGCGTCGACATCTTCACCGAGGCCGGGATGCCGAACGGTGTTCTGAACCTCGTTATGGGCGGTGGTCGCGACGTCGGTCAGCCGCTGGTCGAGCACGAAGACGTTTCGGGTGTCGTTTTCACCGGATCGCGGAAGGTCGGACTGTCCATTCAGGAGACCTTCTCCGAGCACGGGAAACACGGACCCGTGATCGCTGAACTCGGTGGGAAGAATCCGGTGATTGTCAGTGACACCGCAGCGCTCGAAGACGCGGTAGAAGGCGTAATGAAGGGTGCCTTCTCCTTCAGCGGACAGAAATGTTCCGCGACCTCACGCGTGTACGTTCAGGAGGACGTGATCGATGAATTCACGGATCGTTTGGTCGCCGAAACGGAAAACCTGAATATCGGTCGAGCGACGGAACGGGAGACCTTCGTTTCACCGATCATCAACGACAGCGCGCTCGAATCGTACGAGGATATCTGTGCACGTGCGGAAGAAGAGGGGACGGTTCGAACCGGTGGAAACGTCGCTACGGACGGTGAACTCGCGGACGGTCGGTTCGTCGAACCGACGTCGTCACGGACATCCCTCACAGCCACGAACTCGCACGTGAGGAACACTTCCTCCCATTTGTCACGATTCACCCGATATCCGATCTGGACGAGGGAATCGAGAAGTCGAACGACTCCGAATACGGGCTCTGTGCCGGACTCTTCTCGCAAGACGACGACGAAATCGACCGGTGGTTCGATGAAATCGAGTCCGGTATGTGCTACGTGAATCGCTCCCAGAGTGCGACGACGGGCGCATTGGTTCAGGCACAACCGTTCGGCGGTTGGAAGTACTCCGGCACGACCGGTAAATTTGCAGGCGGTTACTGGTACCTCCAGCAGTTCATGCGCGAACAGAGCCGAACTCGGGTCGACTGAACGATCGATGGTGAAGGGACACCGGTAACCGTTCGATTTCACTGGATTTCACTGGGCGTGTGCTTGATCGATGTGGGACTCGTCATCAGCCATGAAACCTATGGGACTTTGCCTCTGTCCGAAACCATCGAACGTGCAGCAGTCGCCCGCCAGTACGCATGTTTCCCGGATCGAATTCCGCACCGGATTACCGTTTTCGGGTGATTTCAGGGTAGTTTTGTCGATCCCAGGTAATAGTTGGATAATTTATTCATCGTTCCGTCGTCCGTGTCGATAAAGCCGGTATATCGATTCGAATTCGATCGTTTTCAGAAAAAAGTCTCAAATCGGGGAATATTCACGAATTCGTGTCTTTAAAGAAGATATCTCAAAAAATGGTGTTCGGTATTTCTGCCATCGAACAGTATCTCGACGAACCATTTGCTGCTATTGTCTAATAGATGTCTTTTATCGAGTACGTAGCGTATAACTATGGCAAATCGGTGTCACTGGTGGATAGTACCATCGTGGAGGATTCGTTCATCCGTACCTGACTCCGTGGTCCTAGACTTCTCACGGGGTCGGCTGCATCGAATTCAGTGTGCTACGTCCCGACACTGGGGACTCCCAACGGCCAGGGGTCAGCGGATGCTGGCCACCAATCGAGAAACGCCCAGTCCGAGTACTCCACCCAACGTCCCGAGAATGGCAGCGATCACGAGTCCGACGGTAATCGCCCACAGAATCCGGAACGGGAGGCCTGGCATTTCGCCGGTAATGCCCATGCCAACGAGGTGGATTCCGAATCCCGCGGCGAACGCGAAGTTGAATAGCCAGACGCGACGGAGGTTTCGATCGTAACGGGCGAGCACCGCACTTCCAGTGAGAAGGCCGACGGCGAAGTACTCCAACCGAAGAAATCGGAAAACTGGCGGATCGAACCGTGCAATCACGGCCAAAAATCCAGCCGAACACAGAAATAGCCCAACAGCGGTCAGACCGTCCCGTAATCGCGTCTGTCGATCAGGATCCCGTCGTATTGACATGGCCAGCGTATGCATTATGAATGATTGATTCCTGCTCGAAGGCACGCCATGGCACGCGTGCGAGCAGGTATGGAGGACGTGGCGGGTGCAGGGGGGTAGTATGGATCAGGAGTGATGGCGCCAGACCCACGGGGACACATTCAGGGTGTCAGAGGCAACCTCGCCACACTTGTTCCTTCGAGGGGTTCGGTATATGCTTTGTGCTACTGTTCGAAAATAAGACAGTAACGCGTATCGCCATAATCGCGGACTCGACGGCTACTTGCAGACCCGTTCTCACTAATGGTCGGAGTCGGAAGTTCGAACCCCTCGAACATCGTGAGGTACCCCCGTTTGTCGTGTGATCCGCATCCGTTGTGTGGATTCGTTTGTACTTGGACCGACGATGGATCGACCGTTGGTTGTCAGCCAACAGTACGTGCACCCGTCATCAGGGTCCGGGTCGATTATCGGACGACAGTTGGCCCTGCTTCGTGACTTGGCCACCACACTCCGGACATACCCCTTTTACGGTATCGAAGGTTTCACCGCACATCTGGCATTCAAATCGCGCATCACTCTTCGTCGTGAATAGCTCTTTGAGTTTGTTCACGAAACCCATTGGTGCTAATATACACTCGTTGCGGAATCGGAAAAAGTCTAGGGGAGTACGTGGGAGGAGATGAATCGACGAGAGGAATAATCGCTCCTCAGTCGGCACCGAAGACGAGAACGACGGGATTTTCGCACGGTGCATAGATCTTCATCTCGCGTCCCTTCTCGGAGTACCGTGTCCCCGCGACCCTGATCAGATCCGCTCCTTCGAGGGCGTCGACATGGTATGAGACCGTCTGAAGCGAGACATCGAGACGGGTAGCGAGCGCGGACGGCGTTCCCGGTTCCTCTGTAATTGCGACGAGGAGCGTTCGAGCGGTCTTGGATGACAGCGTACTCAAAACCGAGTCAATGTCCTGTTCATTGATATCCAACAATTCGATATCCCCCGCCTGTGCAGTATCGATATCGGGCGATGGTTCGGGTAGAAGAGCCATTATATCACCAACGCAGAGAAGTTGGATGCAAACCGTATAGTCTCTTGCGAAAAGAGACGGACGATGTACCGGTTCCGGAGAGTATCGGGCTTACCGATTCGGTTGCTAGTCCGGACGATAGCGGATACCGTTTATCCGGTAGAAGAGCGTTCACCGAGGGTTCGTTCGATGTTCTGGACGGTCCGGTCGAGGTGTGCTACGAAATCGTCGATGGTATCGTTGGTAACGCGATATTTGGGACAATCCAGGCTCACAGCACCGCAGACTCGTCCATGAGGCTGATAAACCGGTTTGGCGACGGAATAGAGGCCGGTAACTACCTCCTCATCGTTGACGGCGTAGCCTCGTTCGCGAGTGTTTTCGAGTTCCGCGAAAAGCTCATCGGTAGTCGATATAGAGTGGTCGGTTTCATGGGGAAGTCCCCACTGATCCGTGATTCTCTCTACGCGCGAGTTACTACATTCGGCCAGGATGGCTTTCCCCGACGCGGTATTGTGCATATAAAACGTCCGTCGATCACTGAGAAACGTCGATTGGGAATCGTAAAGTTCGCTGTACAGTGAAACGACCCGTCCGTGTTCTTCGACACTGAAATCCGCTATTCGGTTCGTTCGGTCGTTGAGAGCAGTGATCTCTTCCTCGGCGATGTCGTAGATTTCCTTCCGGGAGATGACGTACTCCCCCAATTCGAAAAATTTCAGTCCCAAGTGGTAGAATTCGCCCTCCTTCACGACGTATCGCGTGTCCCGAAGGGTGGTCAGATGAGCGTGAACGGTACTTTTCGAGAGATCGAGTTCCTCGGCCAACTGGCGTAACCTGATACCATCGTGCGTCCTGATGGTCTCTATGACCGCTAAGGAAGTCTCGGTCGTCGATACCGTCGAAGCGGACGTCCCATTCCGTGTTACCATGTCCATAGATAACATTGGACACCACTAATATGTTCGCTATACCCGAACTGGTTTAAACGTCGGTTGGCATCGACGAAGGTACTCTTTCGGAGCGGAATCCTCGTCTCCGAACCCTTTGCTACCCGAGTACAAGCGATATGCCGCGTTTTGATGCGGTGGACTGTTATACGGGAATTCTCGATGAGGAAACCAATTTCGTCGTTCGGTATTTAAACGAGAGGGATTTATCGGTGATGTCGAGGAGTAAAAATGCAACTCCGACATATAATTGTTCGTTAGGATCGATTCCTATATGGGCAAATAACCACATGAATTTCATAAATTTGGCGTAAAAACCTTAATATCCAATACTCACGAGTCATGGATTGTGTTCGCATACCTCACAAAATCACGATTTCGACGGATCATGGTTCCAGCGATCGTTTTCCAATCGGTAAGCGTCGGAGGAGGATTTTCGACGGGCCGGGAGGTAGTGGAGTACGTAGCGAAGTATGGGGCGCTCGGAAGCGTCGCGATTCTCACCTACGTGACGGTGCTTGCGATCTGTGGTGCCCTCGTTTACGAGTTTTCGAGGAGATTCGACCTCTACGATTATAAATCGCTCATGAAGAACCTCATCTGGCACGGATGGCCCGTCTTCGAGGCAATCTACGTGATTCTCGCCGTCGTCATTATCGCAGTCGTCGCCTCCGCAGGGGGTAATCTGATGAATCAGATCCTCGGCGTTCCGGTGTTCTTGGCGAACGTTCTTCTCATCGGATTCATCTTCTTCGTCCTCTACTTCGGACGCGAAGCCATCGAGCGATTCAGCGTCTACGGTACGACGTTCATTTACGCGGTATATCTCGCCATGTTCGGATACGTCCTCGCAACCAACGGCGGACAGGCTCTCGATATCCTTCGGAGCGGGAGTACGGCATACGTGAACGATCCGAGCGTCCCTGCCGCGATCAAATCCGCGCTGATCTACGCCGGATATTCGCTCATCGGATTTATTCCACCGCTGTTCCTGATCGACCGGATGGAAAACCGTTCGGAAGCGGTCGTATCCGGCGTACTGAGCGCATTTATGCTTGGGATTCCCCTCGTTCTATCGTATCTATCCCTGCTGGCGTACTATCCCAACGGCGACGTGATGGGTGCATCAGTGCCGTGGTTGGCGATGCTCGACCCACCAGTTCTGTTGGTGTGTTACGGAATCGCGATCGGATGGACGTTGACCGAAACCGGAGTCGGATTCGTTCACTCCATCACGGAACGCATCGATGAGGATATCAAAGAGTCAGATCATCGGTTCTTTGCCGCCAGGGACGGTCTCTCGTCATTGGAACGCGGATCAGTGGGACTACTGATCCTCCTCGGTGCGATAGCGCTCTCCCGAATCGGTATCATCAGCCTCGTCAGTGAGGTGTATCCGATTCTGGCCGTATTGTTCACCGCGGTACTCGTGATTCCCCTGCTCACCGTTGGACTCTATCGGCTATCGAATCCCGCATGGAAGCGCGAGTTTTGGCGAGAACGCGGTGCCGAAACCCAAAGTAGCGGCATCGAGGCCGAATGATGTACGGGTGGAGGAACCGGATCGGACTCGTCGTAACGTCGTCCGACAGAACGAGCGAGGGCGAGTACTTCCGGCACACACCCGATGGCGTTTCCGTACACGTGGCTCGCATGCTACTTGAGGATGGGGTCGCCGACGCGGAAACCTTGGAACGAATGTCGGCCGATGTCGAACGCTGTGCAAAATTGCTCAAAACCACCGATGTCGATGTTATCGCCTACTCCTGTACGACCGGTAGCCTGCTCAAGGGCGAGGGATTCGAAACGGAGATCGAACGACGGATCGAAACGGTGGCCGGTGTTCCTGCGGTCGCGACGGCGGCGTCGATCAAGCGTGCGTTAGACGCACTCGATGTCGAATCGCTCACAGTTGCGACTCCGTACATACCGGAGCTCAACGAACTGGAAGTCGATTTTCTGGAGGATTCAGGCTACGAAGTGCTCGACATATACGGGTTGGGATGTAGGACCGACGAAGAAATCTGTGCCCACCACCCGGAGATGGCATACCGACAAGCCCGGGAAATGAACCGGGAGGATGCTGACGCGATATTCATCAGTTGTACGGGGTATCGAACGTTCGAGATCATCGACCGATTGGAACGGGATCTGGATAAACCAGTGATAACGAGCAACCAGGCGACGTTGTGGGATGCACTTCGGAAAATCGACGTCGATTACTCCGAAATCGAGTTGGGCACCTTATTCCGACACTGAAAGTTCGATTGTCGGCGGAGATGGCAAAGAACGCGTGAGTTTTAGCACCGACGGGGATTCACAGGCGTGATTCGTACTCGAATACGCCGTCGAACGCCCGTTCGAGGATGTGCTCCATGTCGTCCACATCGGTCAAACGAGGATTTCCAGTGAGACTTCCGTCTTCGAGTGCCTGCGCTGCCAACGCAGGAATCGCTTCGCGTTCGGCCGCCGTCTCGTCCAGCGTCCTGGGGATCCGGACCGAATCACCCAGTTCGCGTACCACACGAACCGCTTTGTAGGCCTCTAGCTGTGTTCGGCGGTTGCGGTCGATCGGTTCCCCGAGGCGCTCCGCGATAGTACAGAACTTCTCGGGAACTTGTGACAGGTTGTACTCCATCACGTACGGAAGGATGATCGCGTTGACCAATCCGTGAGGAACACCAAACTGGCCGCCGACTTGGTGAGAGAGCGCGTGTACTGCACCCAATCCAGCGCCGTTGAACGCCATCCCGGCCTGCATACTTGCCCTGGCCATCGCCGTGAGCGCAGCAGGGTCGCCGTCACGGTACTCGACGGCACGGGGGAGGAATTCGCCGACTTTCTCGACCGAATCGAGCGCGATAGCGGAGGTCTGACTTTGTGCCTTGATCGATACGTACGCTTCGATAGCGTGCGTCAACACGTCCATTCCAGTCGCCGCCTTTACCGGCGGTGGTGCACTCGCCGTCAGATCGGGATCGATCAACGCGAGGTCGGCGAGGAGTTTCACGTCCCCGATTTCCTCTTTGACGTCGGTCTCGGAGTCCTTCACGATACACCAATGACCGACCTCGCTCCCGGTTCCGGACGTCGTTGGTATGTAGATACTCGGTGGAGGGGATTCCGGGACGTTTCCACTCCCTTCGTAGTCGAGAATGTGGCCGTCGTTCGCTGCGATGATCGATGCCGCTTTTGCGGTGTCCAACGACGACCCACCACCGATTCCGAGAATGAGGTTCGCGTCGGCGTCGTCGTAGGCGTCCGCTGCCTCGTGAACGACTGTGTCAGTCGGATCAGGCTGAACACCGTCGAAGATGGCATACTCCTTTCCGGCTTCCTCGATCGATTCGAGTACCGGTTCGAGAACGCCCGCCTCGCGAACACCTTCGTCGGTCACGACGAGCGCACGTTCCGCATCGAATCGGTCGATGTACGAACCGACTTCGTCTGAAGCTCCACGACCAAACAGGATCCTATTCGGGACGTTCCATTCCGCTAATTGTTGTGTCATTGTTGTGTCACCGTGTTCTATGAGTCGCGTGAATCCGGCACTGCGTGCAGCGTTCCGGTTACGGTGTAGATAGTACCAGTATTCGATTCATACCCCTTACTCCCCATACCTATGAGTATTTAAATAGTCGTGGCGGGTCGCTTGGATTTCTTCGTCCCAGGAGCACACCCGACAGGGAACGTATCCACCTCGCGTTCGCCCCATCGTTCGGACAAGACGACAGATCGATGCGGTCAGTACGGGTCCATCCCGTCGTGCTCGACGACGACGCTGTTTACGGTGGTGAACGCCTCGACGCCCTCGTAACCGCCTTCCCGTCCCAGACCGCTCTCCTTGTTCCCTCCCCACGGGCTTTGAGGCATCGACACGGGGAACGTGTTGACTGCGACGAGGCCGTGATCGAGTCGGTCAGCGATGCGAGTGGCGTGCAACCCGTCGGTCCAGATGGACGCCGCGAGCGCGTACGGCGAGTCGTTCGCCACGGCGACGGCTTCATCGACCGATTCGACGCTCAGTATCGAGAGCACTGGGCCGAATATCTCCTCGCGCGCAATTTGCATGTCCGGCGTCACGTCATCGAACACGGTCGGTTCGACGAAGTATCCGTCCTGCAACTCCGGATCGTCCGGGACACCCCCGCCGGTTCGGAGGGTCGCTCCCTCCTCCCGTCCCGATTCGATGTAGCCGAGAATGTCGTCCTGCGCTTCCGCCGAGATGACCGGCCCCATATCAGTCGTCGGATCGTCCCCGGATCCGAGGGAGATACGTTCCGCTTCCCGGACCACGAGTTCGGTGAATTCCGCCCTCACGTCTTCGTGGACGATGGCGCGTGAGGTAGCGACGCAATTCTGCCCGGCATTGGAGAAGATTCCTCGGGCGACGCCGCGCGCCGCATTCTCGACGTCGGCGTCGGGGAGGACGACCGCCGGAGCCTTCCCTCCGAGTTCCAGGTCGACCGGCGTGATGTTCGCTGCCGCAGCCTCCAGCACCTGTTGACCGACCGCAGTCGAACCGGTAAACGTGATCAGATCGACGCCGGGATGATCGCTCAGGGCCGCTCCCACCTCGCTCCCCGACCCCGGAACGAGGTTTACGACGCCGTCGGGGAACTCCTCGGCGAGAATATTCCCGTACCTCATCGTCGATAGCGGTGCTCGACTCGGTGGCTTCGCGACGACCGTATTTCCCGTGGCGAGGGCGGCCGCAATCCCTCGGGACCCCAACAGGAGCGGATAGTTCCACGGGATGATGTGTGCGGTAACGCCGTAGGGGACCCGTTTCGTGTAGTTGAGCCGGTTCGTCGAAGTTGGGATCGTGTCACCTCGAACCTTGTCCACCACACCCGCGAAGAAGCGAAACTGCTGGGCGGTTTCCATGACCTCGCCTTCGGCCGTTCCGAGACATTTTCCGGTCTCCGCGACGAGGAGTTCGCTGAGTTCGTCCCGATCCGCCTCGATCCGCTCGGCGACGGCAAGCAATCCACGTTCACGTCGAGCGGGGTTGCTCTCCGCCCACTCCTTTCGTACACTCCGCGCAGCGTCGATCGCTTCGCTCGCGTCGGTTCGTGTTCCGGTCGAGACGGTACCGACCGTCTCTCCCGTAGCGGGATTTTCGACGGAACGCTCGGTCCCACCTCGATCCTGCCCGTCGATTCGCATCTCGTAGCTGTGCATACCGGTCACAACCCTCGGACCCGGCCTAAATATTTCCCGGCTGATGTGGGACTGTTTATAAAATACGTCGGGAGAGCCGCCAGCAGACGGGGAGTCGGATCACTCGGAGGGTTCTCGAACGGTGTCGCCCGTCGAATCGCGCCGCTCGGCCATGTCGGGAGCGGCGTCGTTCGTCGCCGCGTTCTGCTGGTTCAGGGCGAAATCCTCCTCCGGTGCCCGCACTAGACGGTGGCGACCCCTGACAGCGAAATAGATGATCCCGCCCGCATACCACAGCGCCGCTCCGATAACGCCGAACCGATACGACGGGTTCAAAAAGAGGAACACGAAGGTAACGGCCGCGATAACGATTGCGACCACCGCACCGAACACGCCGACCGGACTCCGATACGGTCGTCTGAGGTTCGGATACTCTCGCCGGAGCAGGATGAACGCCAACGACTGCATGATGTACGAGATCATGGCGCCGAACACCGCCATGTTCAACAGAACCGCCCCCACCGGACTGTCGCTCGGCGTGAGCCAGATCAACAGCGCCGCGACGTAGCCAATCAACGAACCGGCGATCAAAGCGACGTGTGGCGTATCGCGCTCGTCGTGGGTGACCGAGAGCCACTGTGGGAAGTACCCCGCCCGGGACAGCGAGTAGATGTTACGCCCGAACGCGAAGATGATCGCGTGAAAGCTCGCCACCAATCCGGCCACGGCGATCAACGAGAGCAACGCCGCACCGATGCTGCCGGGGAATATGGTTTTGAAGCCCAAGAACAACGGATTATCCGCTTGGCCGACCTTTGCCGCGCCAGGTGCGATGCCGCTGTTGAGGAACAACGTCAGGAACGCCGTGATGATCAGCGTCACGATGCCCAGTATCGTCGCTTTGGGCAGGTCGCGCTCCGGATCGTGTGCCTCTTCCGCCGCTAACGGCAGTTCCTCGATGGCGAGGAAAAACCAAATCGCGAACGGCAACGCCAGGAAGATGCCCTTGATGCCTTTCGGCAATAGTTTGCTCTGACCCGAATCAGCGGGTACGGTCAGTGCCCAATCGAACGAAAAGTGCGGAATCGCACCGATGAAAAAGACCGCCAATATGCCCAACGCGAGGAAGGTGATGAAGACGGTGAACCGGAAGCTTTCCTTGACGCCCACTATGTTGAGTCCGACGAAAATACCATAGAATATCGCCCACCAAACCGGCGCGGGCATGGAAAAACTGAGCAATGCCTGTGTAACCGAGTTCATGTAGCCGCCGATACCGACGACGATGACCGCGGTGGTGATGACGTACTCCATGTTCTCACCCAAACCCGTGATAAAGCCACCCCAGGGACCCATGGCCGTCCGTCCGAACGAATAGGCACCCCCGGTGTGGGGGAGCGCCGGTGCCATTTCCGCGATGGAAAAACAGAGGCCCAGATACATGACGGCGATGATGATCGTTGCGATGACGAGGCCCATGAACCCACCAGCGGCGAGGCCGAAGTTCCAGCCGAAGAAATCGCCCGAGATGACGGCACCGACGCCGAGTGCCCACAGCGACCAAATCCTCGCGTGCCGCCGTAAGCCACGATCTTCGAAATAACTATCATCCACATCGTTGTACGTAACGCTACCCCCTTCTTTATCTGACATTGTTCCAACTCTGAATTATCTATGATCTCCTAAACTGTATCTCCGGCATTTTGGGAGCACTTATCAGCGTGCGCCGAGTTTGCGGGGAGACGATGACTCGGCGCTCCTCATCGGGGACAAAAACGCCGCTGAAATATTTCAAGATTTTCAGTTATCAACAACCATATAGGGATACGATGGTTCTATTTCCGCCATGATCGAATACTCGTTTAGAATAAAGCACGAGGGATGTTGGACCAACAGTTTTAACGATGCGTTCCCGAACGCGCGTGCATCCATCATCTACTCCTATCTCGTTCACGGGACGAGCGTCACGATGATCGAGGTGACGCAGGTCGAAGAGGGGGAAATCGACGACCTCGTCGATTGGCTAGAGGATCATCCGGTGATGAACACGAGTCGACTCGTCAGTTTCACCAGCGCCACCAACCGGGGCGTCGTCTGTCTGGAAGGCGATTACGACACCGAGACCGAACCGGTACTGAACGTACTACTGGGAAACAGTTGTTTCCCGACGATACCGGCGACCGTCGCCGATGGGTGGGAACATTGGGACGTCCTCGCCCCGACGCACGAACAGGTGAGTCGCGCTCACGAGGAGTTACAGCAACTAGGCACCGTACAGATCGACTCGCTGCACTCCCCCGAGTTCGAGGGGATGTTCATGGGACTTCTCGAAGTCAAGAAAGCGATACAGAACCTCTCCGCTCGGCAACTCGAAGTGCTCTCGCTCGCCATAGAAGAAGGATACTACGACTCCCCCCGTTCGTGTAAACTCAAAGATTTAGCCGAACACGACCCGACGGGCGTCTCGACCGTCGGAGAACACCTTCGGCTCTCGGAGGCGAAGATTCTGAAAGCGATCGGTCCGATGCTGGACCAACCCGCCAAGGACTAGAACTCGTCCCGATACTCCTCGCGTTCCCATTCGGTCACGTGGTCCATCGATCGGTCGAACTCGTCCCGTTTTAACTGTACAAATTCCTCGACGAGCGCCGAACCGAGGGCATCCTCGATCACTTCGTCGTTTTCGAGGTGTTCGAGCGCCGTCCAGAGGGTACGGGGGAGACTCTCGTAGCCTTCGTCGTAGGCGTTCTCGATCGTCGGTTCGCCCGGATCGATCTCGTTTCGGATACCGTCCAATCCAGCCGCGAGCGAGGCCGCGAGACCGAGATACGGGTTACACGACGAGTCGGGTACCCTGTGTTCGATACGCGTCGCCGAATCGAGTTCGGGGGGTAGGCGAACCACCGTCGAACGGTTGTCCGGTCCCCACGCGATATTGACCGGGGCCCAGATTCCTGGGAGGAGCCGTTTGTACGAGTTGACCGTCGGCGCGCAGATCGCTGTCAGCGCTTTCATGTGTTCGAGGAGGCCACCGACGAAATGCCGTCCCGTCTCGGAAAGCCCGGACTCCCCGACCGGATGCTTTCCCGCGGGAAATCGGATATCGTCGGTATCGCTTTTGAACTCGTTCTCCGACCCCGTACGGTCCCACAGGCTGAGGTGGAGATGCATCCCATTGGCGTCCTCGTGTGAGTGCGGTCGGGGCATGAGCGTCGTTTTACATCCGTGCTGCCGCGAGACGGATTTGAGCATATGGCGGAGGAACATGACGGTATCCGCCGTCCGCAGGGCATCGTCGTACTCGATATTGATCTCGTACTGCCCCGGTTGCGATTCCTGATGGACACCGAGAACGTGGCCCCCCGCCGCTTCCATCGCGTTCGTCCAATCGCGGATGAGGTCCGATCCCATGTCGAGGGCGTCGAGGTCGTACGAACAGCGGTCGTTGTAGGGGACCCATCCACCATCGTCGTCCGGACGTAGGAGCGAGAACTCGGTTTCGACACCGACACGTGCCGTGTATCCCTCCGACGCGAGGTCTTCGAGGACGCTCCTGAGCGCACTCCTGCTGCAGAGGTCGAAGCGTGAACTATCTACGTTGGTCAGATCCGTGAAGACCGCCGCCGTGTCGGCGGCCCACTCTATCGGCATCACGGAGTCGACGTCGGGGACCGCCATCATGTCGCCCGCTTCGGCACCGTATTTCGGGTCGTCGAGGAGCGCAGGTTCGAGGGTCAGTTCGGCGACCCCGTTGGCGAACCCGACTCCCTCTTCGATCGCGTGTGATGCTTCGTCACCGGAGAGGGAGATTCCGCGTGCAACGCCATTGATGTCGGTCCAGACCAGGCGTATGGTTTCGTAATCTGAAAGGGAAGTCATTGGGACGCTTTCTCATCGTAGTATCGGGGCATATGTGTTTACCCCCAAACTTGCGATTTATTAATAATCGACTTCGGCGTTGAATGTAGACGCGAGAAATACTACTTCCACGACGAAAACGGAACGGGAGACGACTACGGGTGGCGTATCCACACGGATAGACCGACCGAAAGCACCTATTCGACCGCGTGAATTCTCTACTTCCGTACTACCTGTCCCCCGTTTCGAACTACTTCCCATATTGATAATAAACCCGTGAAATAGTGTCGGTTTAGACTGCATTTAATATCGTTAATAACGAATGAACTGTTCGAAAATGAGTTCGAACAGTCACGCAAGAGTTCAAAACAGCGAAATTCACCTGGACGACCGAGCGGGTCTATAACCTACCGGTGAATCCACCCAGTCGATGTCAAAGAATAATCCATCTCGGCGGACATTTATGAAGACGACGGGCGTTCTCGCAGCGGTCGGTGTCGGTGGCGCCATACCCGCGAGCGCGGAAACGGCAATTCCCGAAGCGCCGGTGCCGAACGACACTGACGAACTTACGTACGCGACGATGGGAACGGATCCGAACAATCCCACCGCGACCGTTTATGGCAACTTCAAATGCCCGTTTACCCAAAAATTCGTTCGAGAAGGCAATCTCGAAGCGGTACTGAACGAATACGTCACATCCGGTGAGATGAACATACGGTTTCGGGCGCTCGCATACCAACCGCCGGGGACATCCTCGCACGGTACGTCGACCTACTACATCTCCGATAGCGATCCGCTGATCTCGGAAGCCGCATTGAGCGTTTGGGACGTCTCGCCCGACGATTACTGGCAATTCTTCGACTACATGTTTTCGGGTCTCATCTCCGGAAACGTCTCGTTCAGCGAGATGAAAGGCCGCATGCAGACGGCAGACGTCTCCGATCGAGGAACGATCATCGACCGCGCCTCCTCCGGCCGATTCGATGATACTGTGGAAGAAAACCGCTACGATGCCGGTGATTACGGAGTCACGTTCACTCCGACGATGGTTCTCGATGGGGAAACGATCGCTCCCCACCACGATACCGATACCTTACTGAACTGGATCGGAGGTCAGCTTTCGAGTGCGAGTGACTTCTCGCCCGAAGAAACGACCACGTCCGAAAGTTCGTCGGAATCCGCGGATTCGAACGATACACCGAACTCGGATAGTGAATCGGATTCGAACGATACATCGAACTCGGATGATGGGTCGAATTCGGATGCTGTATCCGACTCTACGGATTCTGAAGTCAGTCAATCGTCTAGTAATGACGAAGATAGCTCCAAGGATACCACGGCAGGAGGGACGAAGGAGGATTCCGATCAGTCATCCGAATCCTCGACGGCAGAAAGTCAGTCCTCGACGGCGGAGACTCGGAGTTCGACGTCTAAATCGAAGGACGTATCGGCGAACGACGAGGACACCCCCACCGATAGCTCCGAGTCAAATGCCGATGACAGTCAAACTGAAACGATGTCTATCAGAGAGCTCTGCCGTCTCATTTTGAACCCTGTCTGATTATCCACCGAGGTGATCGATCCGTCTTGGGAAGCGAAATGAATCTATTCCAATTTGAAGTGCAATTTATAGTGGCAAAATGCAATCTCAAACTGTTGTAAACAATTCCTCAGCAAATACATTACTGGGTGTCACAATTTATACGATGTCGATTGAGAAGTCGTCCGGTGATCAGCGTCGACGAATTCCCCAGTGAATCGACAAACGGCCGGTGGTTACGAGATTTCGAGATGGCAAATAGAATCGGAACCACAATTAGGACACGTTTCGGCAGTCCCACAGAGCGTTTCTCCACACCTTCGACACTCGACGACGATATCTGATCGATCATCAGATACGAAGAGGTGGTGGATGTGAGGTACGATTTTCATATCAATTTCTCTTATCAATTAGTAATAGGCTTTGTGGGTAGTTAGCAATCCAACATGTCGTTCCGTTCCACGAACCGTCCAATTCTTGCCGAAGCGTGATACAAGCGGTGGATAACAAAAACACAAAGCACTTATCAGCCCGATTTATATCAATGAGTATGGACGTCTCGGCAACTATTCCGGAAGGGAGTGTCGCTGAAAGGGTCGTATTGGTCCCACTGACGGCGATCTTTACGACGCTGTTGATCGTAACGGTCACGGCTGTACTACTTACACAGCGGCAGTTCGAGACTGCCTACCATTGGCTCGTCTTCGACTGGCGGGAACCGATATAATCCTCTCATCGTTACCGGGTCCGTTCCAGTCACGGTTTGCCGGTTCGCCGTCGTTTTCGCTCTTCTCCGAGGGAAACTATCGAACGCTCCGTCGTCGATGTCTTTGTCGATAGCATTCGTGCTTTCGGATACTGATACGATAGAGGTGGTCCACGGGTACGGACGGGCCATCGGGTTTGCACGTATCTATTCAGGATGTCGTGATCGTGTGTCCGCTCGGTTTGAGACGCCGTCCAAGCCACGTTACGACCACAGCGAACAGGTAGTACGTTACGATGAGACCGGCGTTCCAGAGATACCTCTCCGAACCGGGAACGATCGGATCGATAGCGTAGACGACGTTCTCAAGCCCCCAGAAACTATCATACAGAACGAGCATGAGGAGGTACGCTGGGAGGAATAACACCCGAGGGAGTTCCCCATAGCTGTAGATATCGACCACATCGGGGAGGTGCCACGTCAGCGCTAGGAAGGCGAATAGAAGCAAGGTCGTTCTTGCGGTCCACGCCGACGGGGTGTTAGGCGACTGCTGTCCATCTGTCCCATTCGAGAGATACTCGGCCAGCGAACGAAGGTCGTCCGTTTCCAGACCGAATGCCCGAATGTCGTTCTCTCGGACCGTATTGTCGAATTGGAGTGACCGATACTGGTCGATACCCATGGGGAATCCCGGGAGTTTGCTACCGACGTGTAACCCGAGTTTGGCGAATACCATCGGTATCGGAACGACCTTGGTCGACGTCCCGTCGGCTTGGTACACCAACCGCGTTACGTCGGCGAGCGTGAGCACGTCCGGACCGCCGAGTTCGTGGACTTCCCCGTCGTGCTCGTCGTTTTCGACCGCATCCGCGAGCATCGGGGCCAGGTCGCCGACCCACAGTGGTTGGAAACGGGTCGTTCCACCGCCCGGCAAACCGGTTACGTATGGGGTCGTGAGCATCTTCGTGAAGTCTACGAACTCGCCGCCGTCGCCGAAGATTACCGATGGGCGTACGAGTACCCAATCGAGGTCGGCGTCACGAACCGTTCGCTCCGCCGCACCTTTCGCTCGGAGATAGGCCGTCGGGCCATCGGGGTCCGCACCGAGGGCACTCATCTGAACGAGTTTCCGGACGTCGTGTGCTTCTGCCGCTTCGACCACGTTCGCGGTGCCATCAGCATGGACGCGCTCGTGCATCCCTTCCCCGCCATCCGGCGTGAACAGTGGCGAAAGGGCCACGAGATTGACGACGACCTCTTGGTCGGCGAACGCTCCTTCGATCGATTCGTACTCGGTCACGTCCCCATTCGCTACTCGAACGGTGTCCGCGGGGTGGTCGTTCTCCGCTGCACGCGCGAGAACGGTCACCGCGTGCCCTCGATCCACCAATTCGCGAACGACGTTCGTGCCAATAAATCCGGTACCGCCGACGACCAGGACGTTCATATACGTCGTTTTATCTGCGGAGCAGTTTACGATATCTGCCTGCACACGTGCCAATCAGTGGCGTCTCCGCCAGTGGTCGTCCATGGTGAATCTCCTGCAAACCCGCGCGATACTCCTCAGGGTCCGAGCGAAAACGGGAATGAAAACGAGGGTTCGATCAAATCGGCCTGTCCGCGGTACCGTTCGAACAACTTCTCGCCCCACTGGAGGAACTCCGTATCGGTCGAATGGACGCACGCTTCGAGGTGGCCACCACTGTCGTATGCCCCCATTAAAAGCTGGTCGTCACCGAGGGTGAGGCCGAACCCGAGGCTATCCGGATAGCGGTAGAGGTCGAGGACACCGACGCTCACGACGATTTTAAATTCGGTCGGATTCAGACTGCGTGCTCGATCGATCGTGTCTTCGGCCATCACCAGTTCGGTGTGGACGCCATCCAGTGCTAGTTCGGCGTGGACGTCGTGGAACAAGCGACTGAGAACCGGTGAGATCATTCGAATATGGTCGGAGTCGAACTCCCGGACGCGTTCGAGGTATGCACGGATCGGTGCTTGTGGATTCTCGGGGGAGACTGTGACGAGGGAAGCGCCATCCAACCACCGTGGATCAGGAGAGTGCTCGATATCGGGGAGGTTCCTGAGAAACGGCTCGAACGTCTCGATTCGGTCCAACGTCTTCAAGTAGGTCGTGTGTTCGTCGACGATGCAGTCACCGACGTCGTGAGCCGATACGTGCCACCGCTTTTAGTCGCCCAGCCACGTTCGACGAATTGGCCGAGATGGCGTTGAATGCTCCGCCGGGAGAGGGACAGGTCGTCGGCGAGTTCCGCTGGCGATCCGGGTCGTTTCCTGAGATGGGTGAGCAACTCTCGGCGTTCCGGAGAACCGGCGAGGAATCGAGCGAGATCGTTCGACATCGTAGCAGTCACTACGCTTTCACGTCCAAAAAACAAGTTGCTTTTCGGTAGCGGAACGGGATCGACGGAACTGCAATCATCGAGGTAGATTCGAGCAGGATGAATGGCCATGCTTGCAACCGAGTGATTCATCCACACGTCGTTTTGGCCGTCTGATTATCCTCGAAAATGGCGGTCTGCATGGTACATCGATAGGTGATACCGTCCCCGTCGGGCACACGAATCGGCTTGCCGACTCCGAGCGGGTTAACGACGAGTTGTGTGTGGACCACGATGGTGGAACGTTCGTCGTTGCGAACGTGCGAGCGGAACCAGTCATCGACTTTGTCGTTGTTCATCGTGATCGGGATGACGACGTCCCGGGTTTCTCCCGGCAATAGAAGCTTCCGTTTCGTCGCGTTCGCCGAAAGGACACCGCTTCCCGAGTGAAACATGGGGATGCCGTTTACGTCGGCCCTCATTCTGAGTCCGGTCGGATCGACGACGATGGGAACCGTCTCGCTCGGGTTGTGAATTCGAAATCGCACTAGGACCGTCGTTCGATTCCGATTGACACGCCCCAACGTCGTCTCGACGTCCTGCACCTCCGCGCCGACGGTCACGTTCCGATGAACGGGACGACGTCAACTCGCCGAGTACGGACGTACTTCCCTTCCGTTTTCGCGGCGGCGTGTGAGAGCGAATCGAGAATGGGTGCTCGGTCCGCAAACTGGGTATGCGTCTTCGAGACGTGATACGACCAGTTTTTGACGGGAGTGGCGATGCGAACGTTCCCGTGAGCAGTCGCATGGATCGTTTCGTTCGCCTCGATGAAATTCACCCACCAGTCCTTCAGCCGGTCGTTTTGGATGTATGTAGACTGAGTTTGTGTCGTGTTCCCGCGGGGAAGGTCCACCCTGTTTCGAGTTCCCGTAGCAACGGTGACTCCGTTGAGGGAAAGCGAGTAGCGTGCGTGCAGTGTGTTGCCGGTCGTAAACTCGATAGGATACGGATTGGTCGTCCAGAACGTCGTAACGACCTCGGTTTGATGAGGGGTGACGCTCCCCCAGTCTCCGAAGTCCTGAACGCCAGCGGATGGTTTCGGTACTGCTCCGCTCGTCACCGCGAGGTATCCACTCCCGGCGAGAACGAGTATCACTAGTACACCTCCGATAACGAGGTTTCGTATTCGTGTCATGAGTGTTCGAATCCTTTCGAACCGTTCGTCAGCGATTTCGGTCCTCCGTACGACGGGAGAATGAATCCCGAGGAGCGTAATTCTCTTGGCTATTTCGTTGTAATTATCTGTGATTTTTCATCAATAGATCGATAGGGCCGACTCCGAGGCGGGGGAAACGGTTTCGCGTAGACTGTTTCACTTCGTTCGTGTTAGATATTTCAACGGAAGGAACCGCATAACAATACCGGATGCGGCCATTGATTGGTATGCGAGCGCCGTAGGATGTGGACTCGATTGCCAGGTTCCTACGCGTTCGAGCATCGCTGAGCAAACAACGCCATGTCGCACGTCATACATACGCTAGCCTGGCTGTGCCCACTCTCCTGGCACAGTCAATCTACGCTCCGATAGCGAGAAATCCGAGGAGAACGGGTTGCTTGTTGGTAGAAGCACCATCGACACCGCGTCGATGGCGGCCACTCCGTGGCCCCGGTGGTTCGATTCCACCCCCGTTCGTTTTCCCAGTACCGATTTGCCCAACCCGGAGATTTGATCACGAATGTTGCCGAACGGGGATTTCGAACCCCTCGACGGTTCGAATATTTCGTCGAGGTCGTATGGGAATATTTGAATAGTATACTCCAACACAAGATAGTATGGCAGATGTCTTCGCTACTAATTTGATCGGGATGACAGCCATCGGGACGCATGGAACTACCCTCGGGGAGGTCTCCGATATTACAACGAACGTGAATGTAGGGGAGCTCTTGCACCTCGTTATCGACCCCGATGAAACCGCCGATCAGGACGGCATCGATATCGCTGTCGACGAGAACGATTTCTTCGAGTTGCCCATCGATCGGATTCACGCCGTCAATGACTATATCGTCGTAGAACTGTGAGTACCTGTCTACATCGAAAAGACGGTCGTCACGATATACGTGAGTCGAGGTTTCCGTCAGCGGCTACTCGGTGAAACGCGGTTGCGAGCAATTGCTGTCGTCGCTGGTCGTGATCTTTTCGCTTCTCGGAGTATGTGACTGGCTACCAACATTCAATGCGATTTTATACCATTCTGAAACGACGGAAGTGATACGAGAGGTCATCAATCATGAGATTTTCCACGGAGTAAGGAGCTTCTCGGTTTACGCATCGGTTGCGCTGTGGTCCGTACACGTAACAGCAGTCGCTATGAAGACCGGACTTGCTAGAAAACCGATCCACGACGACCGATTTCGAACCTGACGGCCGCCCCGTCTAAAAACGGTGACGGGGCTGCTGGTGGGAGGCGTTCTGATACGCGTTAGCGGTATCGCTGCGCCGAGAGATGCTGTATTGCCCGCGAATCGATTCGACCGACTGCACGAGTAGCCATCTATGCAACAACCACCCCGAAAACGATTGCCCCACGAACAGAGTAACCGGAATACCGGTCGTCCACCACCCGGACAGCAGGATTCGATAGACGCGGTCGTCGTGATCCTACTCGGACTCCCCCTGTACCTGGTAGTGGGGCTGTTACTGAGTACGGCCCCGAGCCTTGCTGTAGTGATCGCGGCGATTGCTGGAATCTCCACGCTTTCGGTCGTTATCCCTTCCGTCGTCATTCGACTCGTCACGATTGCGCTCGAACGACGAAGTCCGAACAGCGCATCGATGCGGAACGACACGGAGGCGACCGGGAATTCGAATCCCGAATAGACCGGCGAGTGGACATCCTATTTTCGTCCCTTCGAACGCTTGGACGCGAGCGGTCAACTTGCTCTAAGAACCGTACTCCAGAGTCAAGCGACCGGTGTCGTATTCATCCGAGCGTCGATCACGTCGTATATATTGACCCGGTGAAATCCTAAGAAATAGGTACAATAGGTGACGTAGTTAGCTATTTCATCCGTGATCCCGTTCCGCCGATTCTCTGCGAAATCACCACAACATCTATCACGAATCTTGGTGAAGTTGTGGTGCTATGCAGACCGCAAGATGGCACGGACAACGTGACATTCGCGTCGAAGAGACGGAGGAATCGAGTGTTGGAGCGACGGATGTACGCGTGGAGGTCGATACGTGCGGGATCTGTGGCTCCGATTTACACGAGTACGCGGCAGGACCCATATTCATCCCCGAAGGAGATCCACATGCGATTTCGGGTGAACGGGCACCGATCACGATGGGACACGAGTTCAGCGGTGTTATCAGTGAGGTAGGGGAGGACGTGGAAAACCTTACCGAGGGTGACGCAGTGGCGATCAATCCCATCCTCTATTGTGGCGAGTGTCGCCAATGTCGGGAGGGAAATTATCATATCTGTGATTCCGGTGGTTTCGTCGGTCTGTCCGGTGGCGGCGGTGGGTTCGCCGAAAACGTGGTTGTGAGTGCAGAGAAGGCAGTTCCACTCGGGGAGGACGTTCCGCTCGAACACGGCGCGCTAGTCGAACCGTTGAGCGTTGGTCTCCATGCCGTTCGTCGATCGGGTATCAGTGCAGGCGACACCGTCGCGGTCTTCGGCAGCGGCCCCATCGGCCTGTCGGTGATTCAATGTGCACGGGCGGCCGGTGCCAGACGGATTTTCGTCTCGGAGCCCCGGGCGGCCCGCCGTGACCGAGCGGCGGACTCCGGGGCCGACCATCTCATCGACCCAACCGAGGTCGATGCCGTCGACGAAATACGTTCATCGACTGACGGTGGCGTCGATGCGGCGTTCGAAGTCGCTGGCATCGAACCGACGTTCAACGCCGCGCTCGAAAGTACACGGCCTGGCGGGACCGTTACCGTCGTGAGTATCTGGGAAGAGACGGTGAATATGCCCCCGAACACACTCGTCCTCGGCGAACGGACGCTCACCGGAACGCTCGCGTATCTGGGAGGGCCGCGCTCGAACGAGGAATACGGGATGGTTATCGATATGCTCGCGGACGGGACGCTCGATCCGGATCCGCTCGTTACCGACCGCATCGGTCTCGATGATATAGTCGACGAGGGGTTCGAATCGCTCCTCGACGAAGGGAGCGATCAAGTGAAAATCTTCGTCAAACCGTGATTTTCACCCCGGTTCGATAGAGTTAGATAATTCCGACGGACTGCACATTACCTTCTCCAAATTTTGACAACTCGTTTGGTGTCTTCCGTGTAAAACCGATGATGGCGTGCCGTGACACCGAAGCGAATGTTTATGAAATCTGATGTCGATTCATTGACGCATGGATTACACTGTAATCTCGAACCAGCCCACAGGAGGTCGGCCCTAGATGTGTACTCGCCTCTCGTATCTCGGACCTGATGACCGCACTCTCACGGCCCGGTCGATGGACTGGAAAGTGGATATCGGAACGAACATTTGGACGCTCCCCCGTGGCATAGAGCGCGATGGCAAGGTCGGGCCGGCCTCGTTGACCTGGACGGCTCAGTATGGTAGCGTGGTCGCCACTGCCTTCGATGAGGTCACGACGGACGGCGTGAACGAAGCTGGTTTAGTAGCCAACTTGCTTTGGTTGCCCGAGTCGGAATATCCGGACTGGGACGGCGAGTCATCCGCAATGTCGATCTCGCTGTGGGCGCAGTATATGCTGGATAATTTCGAGACCGTCGCCGAGGCCGTAGAGAACGTTCGACGGGAGGATTTCGCAGTCGTAACCGCCCAAGTTCCGGGCGAAGATCGGTTGGCTGCACTCCACCTCTCGCTATCGGACGCCACCGGTGACAGTGCGATCATGGAATTCGTAGATGGGGAGTTGGTCGTCCATCATAGCCGCGATTACCAAGTCATGACCAACTCGCCGACCTTCGACAAACAGCTCGCATTGGCCGAGTACTGGAAAGAGATCGGTGGCACGGTGATGCTTCCCGGAACGAACCGTCCAGCGGACCGGTTCGTAAGAGCCCGTTTCTACGCGGACGCGATTCCTCACGTCGAGGATCGGCGTACTGCGACCGCAAGCGTATTTAGCGTCATTCGAAACGTATCCGTGCCGTACGGTATCAGCACGCCGGACGAACCCCACATTTCATCGACGCGATGGCGAACGGTCGTGGATCACAAGGACCTGATTTACTACTTCGAGTCGGCGCTCACGCCCAACGTCTTTTGGATCGAATTGGACGACATCGACGTCTCTTCCGAAGCGGATGCGCGAGTTCTCGAATTGGGACCGAATCAATCCAACACCTTCTCGGGAGAAGTGTCCGAGCAAATGGTCGCTAGCGAGCCGTTTACGTTTCTCGGGGCCCCCGCCGAGTAGCGATCACGTCATCGGGGTTTCGAACGCCGAATTTGGAAGAGATGATCCCCACACAGCACAGGTAGATCACGGGAATAAATGGTGTTTCAGGTCGATAAGGTTATGTGAAAATAATATTATCGTTCTCGGGAAATACAAGAATGAAATTACGTATGGCGAGTTTCTGAACGAGGCAATTTAGCGCGCAAATATTATTTTGCCGCCTTTCAGCGAGATTGTTCTCGTGTAGAGGAGAATCTTTCCCTGTGATTTCTTAGTTATAAAATGATTACTGGAGAAATCAGTTAACCAGTCATCGAAGAATGTATTCTCGATTTAGCTCATGATTCGTATGGGTGCGGTGGCCCGGGAGGGGTTCAGGTATGACTTACCGAACCGTCTGTGCAACGTGTTCGACGACTTCGTCGTGTCGTGTGCCGTTCGTTGCGACGATGCCCTCGGCGTCCGGCGTCCAACGGGTACCATCGATGTCGGTTACCGTTCCACCTGCCTGTTCGACCAAATACACTCCTGCAATCGTGTCCCACGGATTCGGCTCCGGTTGCGTCGAGACGGCAGCGTCGATGGCACCGCTCGCGACCATTCCTAACGTCACCTGTGCGCAGCCGAAACGCCGTAAATCGCCGAATTGGCGTATCAGTCCCCGAAGAAGGTTTCCAAATTCCTCGTCCCGTTCGGAACCGTATCGGAGAATGGGCGCGACGATGAACTGTTCAGGGTCGGTTTCCATACTCACCGCTGTTTGCTCGCCGTTCAGCATCGTACCGTTCGAATCCACGGTGTAGACGTCGTCCAAAGCCGGGGCGACGGTCGTCGCGGCGACGGTTTCGTGATCACGGACCGCGGCTACCGTCGTCGTCCAGAGGTGAACTCCTCTGACGAAGTTCGTCGTTCCGTCGATTGGATCGATGACCCAGGCGTTTCCGTCATCGGGAAGGGACTTGCGTTCGTCCTCTTCCTCGCCGACGATGGTCGCCTCGGGATATCGATCTTTGATGATCTCGATGACCCGCTGTTGCGTGTCGGTGTCCGCCTGCGTGACGAAGTCCATCTTCGAGTCCTTGGTTTCGACGTCCAACTCGGTTCGGAATTGTCTGTGAGCGACGGTTGCACCCTCTACTGCCGCACGGAACGTGGTATCTTGTCGTGTCATGATTGCCGTTTTCGTCGTGTACGTTCGAATCCCATCATATTACATATTATCGCCGGACACCCGGAGAAACAATCCAACTAGTGAAATCAGACGATTCGGGCCCCTGATGTTTCGAATATCCACGCCTCTTCGGTCTCGAAATCCACCCGAACGCGGTCCGTGTGCTGTGAAATCTCACCTTGTGACGTGAGCGCCGAGAGGGAAATTCCGTCTGCGGATAGGTGGATCGCGTCCCTGTCGCCGAGCGGTTCGATCACGTCGACGTCCGCAACGAACATGTCTCGACCACTATCGAGACGCAGGTACTCGGGTCGAATACCGTAAACGACGGTTTCCCCTACGCGGTCTTTCATCACCGCGGTTTGCTCATCCGTCGCGGGAATCGTGCCGAGGTCGGTAACGAAAGACAGACCCGTCGAATCGCGTTCGACCGTCCCCTCGATCAAGTTCGGCGACGGCGACCCGATGAAGTCGGCGACGAAGCGATTCGTGGGGTCGTTGTAAATGTCGTACGGACTTCCGATCTGTTGCACGTGACCGTCGTTCATCACGACGATTTTGTCGCCAAGCGTCATCGCCTCCTCCTGATCGTGTGTCACGAAGATCATGGACGTGGTCAGTTCACGTTGGATCTTCTTGACTTCGACGCGCATGTGGTCCCGAAGGTTGGCGTCGAGCGCGGAAAACGGCTCATCGAGTAGAAACGCTGCGGGTTCCATCACCATCGCACGGCCCAGCGAGACGCGCTGTTGTTGTCCGCCGGACAACGCCGAGGGCTTTCGATCCAACATCGGGGCGATGTCGAGCGTTTCCGCGACATCCTCCACGCGCCGGTTCTTTTCGTCCTTGGAGAGGTCCGTGTTCATGTCGAGACCGAACCGCATGTTCTTCCGCACGCTCATGTGTGGAAACAGCGCGATGCTCTGGAAGACGAATGCGAGGTTTCGATCCTTCGATTTCAACCCAGTGATGTCCTCATCGTCCACGAGGATGTGACCGCTATCCGGTTCTTCGAGTCCAGCAATGCAACGAAGCGTGGTGGTTTTTCCGCATCCCGAGTGGTCCGACGAAGACGACGAACTCGCCTTCATCGATGTCGATGTTCACGTCGTCGCATGCGACGATTTCCCCGTCGTTGAACGTCTTCCGAATTTCATCGATCTGGATGTGTGTCGTCCCGCTCGCTCCGGAAGGTTGGCTGGCGTCCGATTTCACTGTCGATTCGTTCGAACTGGTCTCGTCTGTTGTTTGCGTCATTGTTGGTTGTGGTATCGAAGGTCGTGTCATACGGTGAATGCGTTTTCGAGGTAGTTCCGTGCGACGAGGTAGATTATCGTCGGTGGGATTCCGATGATGAGCGTCTCGGCCATCAGTTTCCCCCAATACACTCGTTCACCCGACCCACCGCCGATGGTCCCATACAGCACCGGGACGGCCGGAACCGGTCCGGTACCGGTCGTCAACAGGTTCGCGAAGAGGAAGTCGTTCCATCCGGTGAGGAAGGCGAGGAAGCCGACAGCGACGATGCCCGGCGCGGCCAACGGAAGGATCACCCGAAGGAACGCAGTGAACTGCGTACAGCCGTACACTTGGGCCGCTTCCTCGATGTCGTCCGGGAGTTTCTCGAAGAAGTCCCGGAGGATCCAAATCGCGAACGGGGTGACGAACACCTGATACGCCAGGATCATTCCGGGAATGGTGTTGTACAGTCCCAAGTCGTTCCAGAGGTCCATGATCGGGATGACGAGGAGGATGTACGGGAACATCATCGCCGAGATGATGGCGTAAAAACCCGCTTTCTTCCCGTAGAACTCCTTTCGAGCGAACGCGTACGCTCCCGGTATGGTGATGATCAATGCCAGTATCGCGGTCCCGGCACCGATGAGGAAACTGTTCAGGAGGTTCGTCTTGAGTTCGGTAAAGCCGTTCGTCCACGCCTTCAACGTCGGTGCGTGCGGGATGAGGTGTGGTGCACCGAAGAACTCGTTCGGCGGCATGAACGACACCGAAACGATGAACAACAGGGGAATGAGGTTCGATAACACCAGAAACCCGATCACACCGTACGTGGTCGCTTTGACGGTGACACCGACGGTGTCGTAGCCTTCGGTACTCATGCTCCCTCCTCACTCGCGCGCTCGAACTCGCGGATAAACACGAACACGAAGCCGATGGTCAGGAGGAGCAGGACGATTCCGACCGCGTAGGCGACGCCCATCTGTCCCTGACCGTAGGCGAACCGATACAGTAGCACCGCGAGGATCGAGGTATCGTAGCCCGGCCCTCCGTTGGTGAGTTGGAGCACCTGCGAAATCTTCGTCATGTTCCAGATGAGCCTGATGCTCACCGCGACCAAAATCGCGCTTTTCAGTTGGGGAAGTGTTACACGAAGGAACGTCTGATATCGGTTCGCACCGTACATCTGTGCCGTTTCGTACATCTCCTCGGGGATGCTTTCGAGGTTCGCAGAGATGATGAGGAACATGAACGGCCAGAACGTCCAGGTCGTCACGAACATGACGACGCCGAGTGCCATATCCCCGTGGCTACCCCAGTAGATGGTCTTATCTAGGACGTGCCATTTCGTGAGAAAGCCGAAGACTGGCCCGAGGTCCGGTTCGAGCATATACGCCCAGATGGTGCCCGTTATCAGTGGAGGGACGGTGTACGAGATGAGGAACGTCCCGGTTACGAACCCTTTTCCACGCCGAAGTTCACGAACCGCGAGCGCGGCCATCACGGCGACGACCAATTGAAACACGGTGGTGAGCGTGAACATCAAGGTCACCTTCAGCGACGTGTAGAAGGGGTTCCATCCGAACAGGAACGTGTAGTTCTCGATGCCGGTCCACGTCGGTTCACCGCCGAACGGCCAGTTGTTGAAACTCATGTAGATTCCCTGCATGAACGGCATCCACATGAGCACGACGAGGAAGAGGAGAACCGGGAGTATCAGCAGATATGAGAACCAGTCCTCCGATAACTGTTCGGTTCGATTTCTCACGTCGAATAGGTTTCGTGTCGACATATCAGAGCTCTATTTGTTTGCGGATCTGTTTCGCGGTGCGGTCACAGGCTTGCTCGGGGGAGATTTTCCCGCGAACGGCCTCCTGGAAGAGCGGACCGGCGATGTTGTACTGGATGGCGTTCATCTTGGGATGGCTTGCCCACCCGTTCTCCATGCCGTCCACCGTCGTCTCCAGCGTGGAGATGAACTTGCTGTTTCCGATCGCTTCGTTGTTTTTCACGCCGTCCCAAACGTCCTTTCTGACGGGGAGTGTCGCCAACGAACTCGGAACTTGTTTCTGGAAATCCTTCGAGAGGAGCTTGTTTATCCAGGCGATAGCCGTATCCTCGTGTTTCTTCCAGACGCTCTTTTTCACGCCGTCCGGTTTGCGCATGAGCGCGACACACTGTGTGAAGAAATCGCCTCTATTCCCGGCGTTCCCTTTCCACGACGGTGCGAACACGATTTTCCCCGACTTGAGCATATCCTCGGCACGACTCCGAAAGAGCCCGAAGTCCTTCGTGCTACCCTGGTACATGCTCACGGAACCGGAGATGAGGTTCTGGGCGACGGATTCGTTGGACGCCGTCGGGGCCTTGTCCGACGAGAGTCCGTGTTTCTGGTAGATATCCACGTACCGTCTGGTCGCTTTCTTCCACACGTCGTTGTCGTAGTTGACGTCCGACCAATCCTCGTTGAGGTACATACCGTCGTAGCCGCCATCGGATGCGGTCCACGTTATGAGCGCTTCGTCGGTGACGTCCCCCTGTGCGCCGTAAATCTGAAACCCGTAGTCTCCCGGACCCTTGTTCTGTAGTTGCTTCGCGATTCGAAGGAGGTCCTGATAATCCTTCGGCGGGAAGTCGTCCTCGATGGAGAGACCGGCCTTTTCGAAGTGGTCGGCCCGGGCGATGAACGGTGCGCCGACTTCGAGTCCGATCGGGATCTCGTAGAGGTCCGCGTCGAAGCCACGGTAGCAACTCTGGGCCATTTCGAAGGCCCATTTGGCGTTTTTCAGCGCGTCAGAGTCGAGTCGGTGTTTGTACTCGTCGACCGGTTTCACCCATCCGGGGTCGATGAACTGTCCGTTGAGCGAGTTCGTCGAATCGTAGATAACCGGGCGGTTTCCGTTCTGCATGTTGTTCTTCCATTTGCCGCCGTTGATGTCGTCCCAACTCGCCCAGTTCATCTTCATCGTCGCGTCGTGTTGCTTCTCGAAGTCGTCGACCGACGACTCCATCAACTGCTTTGCGACCTCCGACTGGGAGTGAAAGTACTCCCAGTATTGGAAGTCCTTCCCGTTTCCACCTGAACTGTTTCCGTCGGTGACGGCACTGATACAGCCGGAAAGCCCGGCGATTCCACCGATTCCTATCGTTTTGACAAACTGTCGTCTTGATGCCTCAGCCGACATGGTTTGCCACAATTAAGCACACAGGTATAAATCTTTGGTGCAATTTTGGAAATTATCTATTCAGAAAACAATGATGAACGATATGTCGTGAGTTCTGTAGCATAAATCATTGAGAAAAACACTAATATACCGACCTTGGGCTGTTTAGTATTACTGCCACGGGTGTCATACCCGACGGCGGAGAATATCCATGAACGACGAGACAGCAGACATCCTCGTACTGCGAAGTGACACGCACGGATTGCCAGCGAAAGATTACGCTGACCGGCTTTCCCAACGCCTGCCGACTCACCGGGTCCATCTCGCCCGAACTTCGTCCGACGAGCGTGACCTCATCGAGCGAGCGGACGTCGTCACCGGCGTCGATATCGACGAAAGCCTCCTGGAGTACGCCGAAAACCTTCGGTTGTTCGCGGGCGTTGCGGCGGGCTACAACCATCTCCCGCTCGAAGCCTTCTCCGAGATGGGTGTCACGGTGACGAACGCCTCAGGTATTCACGCGCCGAACATCGCGGAACAGGTCCTCGGCTACGTGCTTTCCTTCTCGCGTCGACTTCGGGAGGGATGGGAGCGCGAAAAGCGCCACGAGTGGCGACATTTCCAAGCCGAGGAACTGAAAGACAGCACCGTCACCGTCGTCGGACTCGGCGCGATCGGAACGGCGATCGTCGATCGGTTCGCCGGGTTCGATGTCCATACCATCGGGGTACGGTACACTCCCGAGAAAGGTGGTCCGACCGACGAGGTCATCGGGTTCGAACGGGAGGCGTTCCACGACGCCGTATCGAGGACGGATTATCTCCTGATCGCCGCCCCGCTGAGCGACACGACCCGTGGGCTCGTTTCGGAGGAGGAGTTCAAGACGTTGCCGCCAAACGCGAGGGTGGTCAACGTCGGTCGAGGACGGATAATCGACACTGATGCTTTGGTATCCGCGATTCAGAAGAACCAGATCAACGGTGCGGCACTCGACGTCACGGATCCCGAACCGTTACCGGCGGATCATCCACTATGGCGATTCGAGAACGTCACGATCACTCCGCACAACGCGGGTCACAGTCCGAAGCACTGGGATCGGTTGGCGGAGATCGTTGCGAGCAACGTGAATCGACTCGCCGAAACGAACAGGGGGGAGGAGTTGGAAAACGTCGTTCGATCCTAACTCGTAGTCTCTCCTCCGGAAAGAAGTGTCGATCACACCGGTCCCCGATTTCACAATCGTGGAGGAATTACGTTTAAACCGAACTGCTGCGTGGTGGTGGGTATGTGCGGGAACTCGATGAACGACGACGCGACGAACGATACCGGGGCGGACACACTGGGGTCGGTCGAAAAAGCGTTTCTCATCCTGGAGCAATTGAAGACTGTCGAACGGGCAGGTGTCTCGGACCTCTCCAAGGAACTAGCCCTTCCGAAGAGTACGGTTCACATCTACCTCCAAACGTTCCGGAAACTGGGTTTCGTCGTCCAGAAGAACAACGACTACTCGCTCAGCTACCGGTTCCTAGAGTATGGTGGGCGGATCAGGAACCGTTCTAAGCTCTACCAAGTCGCGAAATTGGAAGTGGACCAGCTAGCGATGGACACGGGCGAGGTCGCAAATCTGGGCATCGAGGAGGATGGACAACGTATCTTACTCTACAAGGCAGGTGGGAGGGACGCTATTCACGACAACGCTCCTATTGGGGAGTATACGCACATGCACTGGACCGCGCTCGGAAAGGCGATGTTGGCGGAGTTTCCTCGATCTCGCGTCGAATCCATCGTCGAGACGCACGGGCTCCCGAAAGCGAACGAACACACGATAACGGATAGGGACACGTTGTTTGCCGAGTTGGAGCAAATTCGCGACCGTGGATACTCGGTCGAAGATCAGGAACGGCGACAGGGTGTCCTTACGATAGGGACGCCCATCATGGACCGAAGCACGGACGAGGTCATCAGTGCGATTTCGGTTTCGGGCCCGAAAAGCCGTCTGGACGAATCCGAAATGTTCGAAGAACTCGTCAGCGCGGTTAAGCAGGCGGCAAACGTTATCGAACTCCGCTACACTCACTACTAGTTCCACCATGGGATGTCGGGAAACGTATCGAGTTCGATCCATTCAACAGTATTGAACGGATTTCCACGCATGAAGATCGAGGTAGAACTGAATCGAAAAGGGATTACAAATATATGCCTGTAATCTTAATCGAATATTCGTCAATTACAGTCGACTATCCTTCTGATCTCCAGAGAAGAGATAAACGGTTTAAAACCCTTAAGGGGGTTAAATACGTGGTTCAGTCCGTAATAACGGTTCAATCGAGTACTCAGTCGGACGTACTTTTAGACTCGACCATTCAATAGTATTGAACACCGGTTGTGAACGTTTGACGCATGGCGGATATCTCCCGTGATTCCGTTCGAACGCGTGTAATGCGGTGTGTACATTGTGAAGGCTTCCGGCTACAGTATGATAAGACTGATAGGAAATATTCTAACAAAGTCGAAAATTATCCTATTATATTTTATATTTACTTTCCTATTAAAGTATATGTTTTAGACATCGGGCGGGTCCAGTCAGTATTTTGTTTTATTCACAATAGTGTATCCGCCACTCACCATCCCTTTCCGTTGGTGCATCAGAGGGTTCATTCTCACGAGAATCCATTCTGTCCGCCAACCACATCATTGAGCGTTATATATTGATTGGTATTTTTTCTATTACTGGATTAGTCGCGACGATGCCAGTCACAATAACGTAATCAGAGCGAGATAGTATTGCTATAGATAATCAATACTCTTGTCAGTAGCGTAGCGGTTGGATCCATTTTCCTAAAGAACTGGTACTGTTGTTCACGCAAACTCGATTTATGGATAAAATTGTGTCACATTGATATTTTGTGGAACGATTCAGCTCGGTATTTTTTCGAAATCGATGCTCCTCCGTAAACCGCACTCGTACGGTCGGTTACTCCTCGAGTGGTTCGACGAGTTCCACGACGTGGCCGTCCGGGTCTTCGATGAACGCCGTGCGCGCCCCCGCCGCGGGTTGATCCTGTGGTTCTTGGACGGTCCCGAAGTGATCGATTCGTTCGAACGCGTCGTCGACGCTCTCGACCGATAGCGCCAGGTGGTCCCAAGCGGTACCGGCATCCACTTCGTCCACCCCGCTAGTATCCGAGAGTTGGATTTCGACGCCATCATCGTCGGTGACGTACCGGTTTATGGTGTCGCCGCTCTCGAACGACCACGACTCCTCGAATCCGAGTTGTTCCGTGTAAAACTGGACTGACTCTTCGGCATCCGTCACGTTAAGACAGACGTGTATTAGGCCCATGTGTTCCGCTACTGTTCCGGGATAATAAAGATATTTTCCCCGAGCCAAACAAATCGGATAACCGCATCGCCAATGGAGACGACCGGCGGTCTCCCGGATTCTCGTAGGGCACCGAAAACGCCGGTGAGTTCGATCGATGACCGGATCAGGAGCCTTCATTCGGCCACTCGTAACCGAACCGTCCTCAGTTGTCGCCCTGTCGGAACCTCATTCGCTTCGCTACCGTCCACTCCCTCCAATGAAACGCCTCGACAGCGCCCCACGCCCCGATGACAAGCGCTGCGAGGATGAGGAGATTGAATTCTAGCGGACCGATCCAGGTCGGGAGAACCCATTGTGCGGTAGTGTAGACGTATGTGTATGTGGCATCGATTCTTTCCGCTACGTTCGTCCGCTCCTGCCCGACGGCTTTCGTACCGATGGTACCGTTTTTCCTGAGTTCGTTTATCGGTGGTCCCGACGGTTCGTCGCCGTACACCGGTCGTTCGATGTCGTACGGTTCGAACGGTATCTCGACTTTCCAGACGACGTCGCCACCCGGTGTCACTTCGAGGGCCCGATTGTTGTTGCTGTCG
This sequence comes from Haladaptatus sp. R4, assembly GCF_001625445.1. Lineage (NCBI taxonomy): Archaea > Methanobacteriati > Methanobacteriota > Halobacteria > Halobacteriales > Haladaptataceae > Haladaptatus > Haladaptatus sp. R4. The sequence continues at coordinate 124,085 of NZ_LWHG01000029.1, forward strand.
ACGATGAGTGTGTTTCCGTTCGGAAGTCTATCCGCGTCCCGCGGCCAATCCAACCCGGTCCCATAGGACCAGGTTCGCTTCCACCCGCTCTTCGTCTTTTCGTACTCGACGACGCGGTCGTTCTCGCTATCCGCGACGAGAACCGTAACCGGGTCCTGCGAGAGGAGAACCGGGTTGTGCTGTTCGTTGAGGATGTCGTAGTTGTCCTCCTCCCCCAAGGTCCAGCGAACGCGTTTCGTCTTTCGGTCGATAAGCATGACACGGTCGAAGTTCCGTGGACTGACGAGAAACGCGGAACCGTTGTCGACCGCGTCGATGTCGTTCAGGTGGGTGTATCCACCGGGGCCGCCGCCCGCACTCGCGGGGAAGTGGTTACGAAACCGATACTCCCACACGATCTCATCTTCGGAACGGTCGTACACGAAAACCCGATTTTTGGCGCTCAAGTCGGCGATGGCGTATCGATCGTTTCCGAGATAGTCGATATCGTGTGTACCGGGAGGAATCTCGAACTTCTTGAGCACCGTCCCCGTGCGCCAGTTCATCTCGATGGCGTAAAACGTCACATCGAAGGAAAAGGCGGATTTGTCCATACTCCCATCGCGTGCGACGAAGAGTATGCGATTCGCTCCGAGCGGATCCACATCCATATATCGGTCGTACTTGCTGTGAATCCAGATCGGTTCGTTCGTCGCCGTGTCGAACGCTACTAACCTCGCCTGCCCCGTCGGAAACTCCTTCCCTTGTGCGGAAACGAACGTGACGTTCTCTATCGGAACCTCGTCCGCCCGGTGATTTGTTTCCTCTGGGACCGCCAAATCCTCGTGCGTCAATCCACTCGATACGACAGGTGCGAGAAGAACGACCACGACGATAAGCATCGAAACTCGAAACTTCTGTGTTGGCATCTACTGTCGATAACGGGCTTATTAGATATTAATCAACTTACAGAATCTCCCCGAACGGGACGACCGTTTTTCCGCCACTTCTCTTTCCCATGCTTGTCAAAAATGGGGACGTCACAGGGAGTAACAAGACGAGGTTGACGAGGAAAATCGAGATTCGAATCCACATTCTGCTTTACTTAGCTGGATACATTCCCGCCGACGTTGATATCTCGATTTTCTTCACGTGGAACGTTTATCTCGGAACTCGTCCTGCTGTTTCAGCGTCTCGTTCTGCAGAACTCCGGAGGGGATAACGGGATGATTTACCACGACACGCGATACTTGTCTTCGGTCCAACCGTACCGTTCCCTAAACGAGTAGTCGTCGAGTACCATCGGTTGCTGTCTCCGAGACGAGAAATCGACTTCTCTACGAAAAGTGAATGTTCGTTCGTCTATCGATGCTATGGAAAGACGGGCACCGCTAAGAGAGGGATACTCCTGCCATATGTTCAAAATATTTTATAAGCGTTGGGGTGTTTGTTTAGTAAAGCCGTGAAAACATACATATAAAAACGCAAAGATAACTAATTTGTGGACAATTTTTATATACAGAGTCGTAGTCGAACCAAGCGTTAAAATTTCAAAGATGACAAGTAGAAGTCGGAGGGTGGCTGAATTTTGCAAATAACGATATCAACAAGACCGTCATACTATGACAGAATACATGAGCGAAACGGAATATCTGAGCGGGAAAACGTGCGTCATCACTGGTGCTTCACGGGGAATTGGAGCAGAAATCGCCAAAGATCTCGGTTACCACGGTGCAAATGTCGTTGTGAACTACCGATCTTCTGAACGTGAAGCACTTGATGTTACAGAGGGGATCGAAGCCGAAGGAAACAGTGCGATCGCCATACAGGCAGACGTAACCAACAGAGAGGAAGTCGACGAGATGGAAGAACGCGTCCGTGATACGTTTGGTCCTGCTGATGTGCTAGTGAATAATGCGGGAATCACCGTGGATCGAACGTTCAAGAATATGACGCGTGAAGATTGGGATCACGTCGTCAATGTTAACCTCGGTGGCGTTTTCAATTGCACGAAAGCCTTCTACGACGATATCAAGGAATCACCACAAGGGCGGCTCATCAACATTTCTAGCGTCGTTGGGCAACAGGGAAACTACGGCCAGGCAAACTACGCAACCACGAAAAGCGGAATCTTTGGATTTACCCGCACACTTGCGCTCGAATTAGCAAACTCGGGATCGACTGTTAACTGTGTAGCACCAGGTTTCACGAAGACGGACATGCTCGCAGATGTCGACGGTGAAATACAGGACAAGATCCGCAATCGAATTCCACTCAATCGGTTTGCCGAAGTTGAAGACGTCTCCGGCGTTGTTCGGTTCCTGGCGAGCAAAGAGTCATCGTACATGACCGGCCAAATCCTCGGTATCAACGGCGGCATGGAGTGGTAGACGGACGGCAACTTAGCACAATTTCGTGGGAAGATCCCGACATGACCATCTCTTTTTCGCATTTTTATTTCATACAAGTGAACTATACGCAATAATAGTGCCCTCATTCTCAAGAGTACCCACCAATTGAAGTGCAATCGAGCTGATAGAGAATACAGCGATGTACGAAAGCATACTCGTGCCCACTGATGGAAGCAAAGGAGCAAAACGGGGAGTGGAACACGCGATCGATCTGTCCGAGAAATACGATTCGAAGCTTCACATACTATTTGTCGTCGATGAAGGAGTCTATGGAGAGACACCAGCCATGAGTAGTGAAGAACTGTTTCTCGAACAAATCGAAACGAACGGGAACGAGTTACTCGAACAGGTCGCTTCGAACGCCAATAAGAGAGATTTGGAAACGACAGCCGAATGTCTCAGAGGAGTTCCGCATCAGGAAATCGTAAAGTACGCGAGTGGGAATAATATCGACTTGATCGTGATGGGAAAACACGGTATTTCAGCACACGGATCTCCCCACGTTGGAAGCACCACAGAACGAGTGATCAGATCCTCGGGAGTTCCTGTTTTCACCGTTTAAGCCCGAAATCGGATATCTCTTCAATCGACTTTCCGAAATGAGGTTACTCGGACGCCTCTATTTGAGCCGCCTCATCGACCCACTTACGCACGGTTGCTTCCGAAACATCGGTTTCTTCTGCAAGGCGATTTACATCGGCGTTAGCGAGCTTCGTCAGGCTGTCGATACCGGCATGCTGCAATCGTTCAGTATATGCCGAACCGATCCCGGGAACGTCCTCGAGATCAGTCCGAGTTACTGACCGCTCCGCATACCACTCACTGACTTCGGGCCACAGTTTTGTATGCGAGCTAGATGAAACGGACAGGCCGATATGTCCTGTTGGGAATTCGATGATAGAGGTATCCTCACTCGCGATTACAGTATTGAACGGCTTGCTGGCTTCTGGAGGGATCAGATGATCATACTCCCCGACGATCTGAAGAACAGGCATATCGATATTGTCCAAATCGATATGCTCATCTCCCAGATACAGTTCGTTCTTCGCCAATTTGTCATCCTGATAGATGTCTTCTATGAATTGACGATACGTTTCCCCAGCGACATCGATCCCATCGCCGATCCACTTTTCCATTCGGGCGAAATTCTCGACCATCTCGTCGTTTTCGATGTTATCGAACAAACGAACGTACTTCGTAACGAAGTTATCGACGGGATCCATGAGCGCAAATCCGACATCGAGGAAGTCCGAAGGGACGTTCCCAACCGTCTCCGTGATTGCCTCTGGAGAATAATACTCTTCGTCCCCCCACTGTTCGAGAACACCTCCTTCTCCATCGAAGCACAGTCCAGCAGCCATCAGTCCAAGATTTCTAACTTTCTCCGGATGTAACGACGCATACATCGCGCTCATCGTCCCACCCATACAGTAGCCGAGAATATTGATCGCATCCTCACCGGAGCGTTCGCGGACGACATCGACGCAATTGTCGATGTATCGGTCCACATAGTCGTGAAGTGTGAGGTGTGCATCGAGCTTCGACGGCTCGCCCCAATCGATCAGATACACATCGAATCCTTCGTCGAGCAGCGTTTTGACCACGCTGCGATCCGGTTGTAGGTCTAGAATGTACGGCCTATTGATCAACGCATAAACGATGAGGATCGGAACGTCGTGTTGCTCGTCCGTCGTTGGTTCATAGTGATTGAGGGTGAGTTTGTTCTCGGAGTACACCTCCTCGCACGGGGTCTGACCGACCTCGACATCCATCATCCGTTCGGTCTGCTCCGGGAGAGCAGCGCCACGTTCCATGATCTCGGCTGCTTGTTCCCACTGCTGACGCTGCATGTCGGCGATGAGCGTAAAGGGGTTCATTCACTCTCAATCTCTTCGAGGATTTGATCCAGTTTCTGTTCGATTTCGTGTTGGCGGCGTTCTACTTCGAGTAAGCGCTCACCGACTTCTTGAATATCGCTTTCGGTCGGAAGGCCAAAGGTACCGAGCGTCTGTTCAGTGGCTTCGTCGACGGTCTGCTTGTATGCCATCGAGTTCTCGACGGATTCGCCAGTCATCGACGAAAATGCCGAGGTAGTCGTTACTTCCTTGAATGCATCGTTGGCCGCCTTCAGCCAGATATCACGGAACTCATCGATGGGGACCTCTTCGCCCTCAAGTGCATCATTTATTCGCTCGAATTGTTTTTGAGCGGCATTCATCCACGCTTCATACGCACCAACGTACCCTTCCATTCCGTCTTTTGTTATTTCGTCCGATTCATGGCTCTCGAATGCGTTCATCCAAGAGTCGACGAAGGCGGTTTGTGCTTCGACGTTCCGTTCGAGTGACTCGAGGAACGCCTCGTTCATCTCTCCCATATACTCGTTCCAATTCTCGGATGAATTTGTCATGGATGATTATTATGACGTAGGGTGGCAAAAATGTTGTTGCGGGGCTACTCAATCTCAACGTCAGTCGCATCGACGACGGTCTCGGACTGCTCTTCGAACTGTTCGCTTGTCTTCATCGCCATCTCGACGGAATCGGTAACGAACGAAAGAAGTGTTTCGTTCACGTCTTCCGAGACTTCCGCACCGGTCTCGATATTGCGCTCAACCGACTCCCAGACATCGGTGTGGATGTCGCTCAACGCATCGAACTGATCATCGATCGTTTCTTGCATATCGGTGAATGCCGTCGAGTCCGTTGGTGCCGTCGCATCGGCGACGTTGAGGGACGTCTCGGTGGCCGATTTCCAGGCATCAACACCTTTCTCTTGAGCCGATTTTTGACTCTCAACCGCCTTGACAAAGGATTTGTTCATCTCATTCTGGACTTCGATAGATTGTTCGATCATCTTCTGACCTTGTTCTATCGACTGACGCTGCAGTTCGAACATCGGGGCAAATGGGTTGTTATTCATGGGTTTCCTCCGACTGATTTTTCATGGGGATGACGATCGTCTGGACGATGTCCCCTTCAGCGATATCGAGCGCTTCTCGCTCGGCATCCGGGATACTGATTCGCCCGCCGCTCTGGACGCGAGTTTTGAAAATCGCGGTTTCACTCCCGAGCGATCTGATCTTCGAGAGCTCATCATCCCTCGCGCCAGCGTTTCCAGATACCATCTGCTTCCACATCTCTACCTGCTGCTCTGCTACGTCCTCACTCGCCTGTTGCATTTGGTTTGCAAACAGTGCGGGTGGCCACATGGTTCGGTCGTCCTGATTCGCCATCTTCGACCGGCAGTACGAGGTCCTACTGTAAAAATCTACCCCTGAAAGACATTTAGTGGTGAGGAGAACCATTGAGTGGTTTTCAGTGGGCTTCCACATCGATATTCATGTTCTAATTTCTCTACCCTATCGAACAGTCGAGTTGAAAATGCCGAAATTACTATTAATATGCTCCACCACGTACTCTTTAGTTCGGATAATAGCTTATCATGAGCAAAAACGAATCCTCGCTCGACCCCACTCGAAGTATCACCAAATCATGGCTGGAAGCTTCCGGGCACGTGTTAAATAGTTTCGTCGAGGTAAATCGAGCTTCACTCGCTGCCTTTGGCTTCTCGACCGGAGAAAACAGTGTTGATGACGAACCAGAATATAGCGAACAACCCACCTGGTCTTTTGAGCGCTCCGTCGAAGAGCCGGACAACATCTCCCTTGGAGATACCGTCGAGTTTACCAAGACCCTCACTGACATGGATATCGGTGCTTTTGCACAAGCTAGTGGGGACACGAACCCGCTCCACTTGGACGATGAATTTGCCATGCAGACCCGATTTGGTGGACGAATCGCCCATGGAACGCTTGTTTCAGGATTGATCAGCGCGGCATTGGCACGTCTACCGGGTCTAACGATTTATCTCTCTCAAGACCTCGAATTCCTCAGGCCAGTCGAACCCGGTGAAACATTAACGGCAGTGGTCGAGGTGATTGATATTCTCGACGACAACCGATATTCACTTTCGACGTTCGTCTACAACGAAGACGACCTGGAGATTATCAAAGGGAAATCGACGGTTCTCATCGATGAGCTTCCAGACTCAGAACAGGAATCAAAGTGATACGGGCCATTAGCGCATACCCAGCGCTTCAGGTGTTGGAAAACGTCAATAAATGGGTCACCGCCGTTAGTAACTCGTACCGTTGTCCTGCTATCAAAGGAATATAATCGCACTCGGTCAGAAATTGGGAAATTCGACTAATGGAAACTAAAAGCTTGACGACGAACTATACGGAACGCGGCACGGGTTCTCCGCTCGTATTCATCCATGGTGGATGGTTGAGCGAAAAGATGTGGGGAAACCAAATCGAGCGATTTGAGGACGAATATCGCGTTATTACGTACGATATTCGTGGTCATGGTCGAACTGGTGGCTCACCCAAATCAACCTATTCGATCGATCTTTTTACAGAGGATCTCCGACGCCTGCTCACCGACCTTTCCGTCGAAATGCCTGTTCTTTGTGGACTCTCGCTTGGCGGCATGATTGCACAAAAGTATGCAAGCCGATATGCGAACGATGTTTCGGGGATTATTCTTGCGAATACGGTTCAATCGTTCCCACCGCTCCCGCTAACACACGCCCAAAAAGAATTGCTGTTTCCGAAGATACAGAGACATCTTATGCTCTATGGGTTGGGACCACAATTGTACTTCGAACTTTCATTTCCATTCTTCCAACTTTCACAGGGACACCAGTGGATATCACTCGAACAAGATACTCGGAATTACGTGCTAAGTGACGTCGATCGAATACGCTCCGACGAATTCGTGAAGATATTTGATGCGATGTACGATTGTGATTTACGAAACGATATTCGAATAACTAGTCCGACACTAGTGATTACTAGTGATCACGAGCACCATGCAGTCCGCAAGCAGAACGACCAAATCGCGAAAAATATACGAAACAGTTCTCAAATCGAGATCTCCAACGCGGGACATTTAGTGAATATGGATAATTCCGGAGCGTTCAATGCTAAGGTCTATGATTTTATTTCCGGTATTTAACAAATGGATATTTCTACAGTTCGACTACTTCTTGCAAACGAAGCATAGACATCTCAAAAAACGGGTCACCGAAGGGCAACCGAAGCAAAAATATTTATCGTGCCCCACTTCGAGAACCCTCCGTTTCGAGACGGTTGAGACAGTCGTGAACCGTGTAGGTCATCTCACTATCACGATGGGGGTAGAGATCCCGTAGTTCGTCATCCTGGTATACTGCAAGGCAAATAAACGGGAGTGAGATGACTGAATAGCGCTCGTCCGAAATGCTGGAATCGATGTCCCGGTGGGAAAAGAACCCGTCCATGGACACGCTGTTTTCAGCGAGCCATTGTTCGAACTCGTTCACGTGGTTACTGATTGACTCGTGATAGTCAGTTCCCTCAAGCGGGCCGTCTAATCGAAACTCTCTCCCCCAGACATGGACGTCCACGCTCTCTATGTTTCCGTTTCGTTCGAGCGTCCTGAGCCGGTCGATAACTGCTTGCTTTTGTTGCTCTGCTCCATGTGAGGGATTTACTCGGACGAACAGTTCTACGTGCATATCTCGTGTAATATCGGAACCCATCGGTGACTCACTCCCATTGTTAGTGGGTAGCAAAGCTACATTGAATTTGGTCTAAAGTCTTTTTACCACTATTGTGTCATGGAAGGCGCGAACTGGGAAACACACTCACCGTCTCCCACCTCCCGTTGTGCGTGAACGCGGTGAGGTGACCCTCCAATTACTGGCACGTGATTTGGACATTTCGACCCTCGCTGCAGTGATCATTCTTCAGGTCCTCCGTCCTGTCGTTTCGTTGCAATCGACTACTGAGACCCGTACGAGCAGTGAAAATTGTGAGTAAACGAAAGCAGACGATAGGACGACATCTGCTTTAGGCGTGGACGACAGGTGAACGTCCTGAGCGTAGTTTTTGTAAGCCAATACGACGCAATTTCATGTGGCATGGTATCATACTTAACCGTTGCTATCAGACAGCATCCGTCCGAACGAATGGAATAACACGGTCGACGACAGGCTACCAGTTACCGGTAGTCCTTCGGCGATTAGAAACGAGAGGTCGTTTCACCAGCACGGTTTTCGTACGTTCCCGCCGAAGACGGACATCTCGCCACGCGCTTCGACGCCAACGCAAAGTACGGTGCTGTCGTACTGACCGACGATGTACTCGAACACCGCTCCGACACTGTGTGAGGACATCGGCGACGTCCGAACGGCACCGACATCGATTCCCCAACGACTCCCCAGCGTCGACCGCGTGATCGTCCATGACTGACTACGGTGCTGTGCTCCGGGAACGTCTCGATAGCGACGGGTTGCTAGTCTGCCCTGGAGTTCACGATCCACTCACCGCCGCCGTCGCGGATGCTGTCGGCTTCGACGCCATCTACATGACCGGATACGGGACTTCGCTGTCGAAGACCGGCTATCCCGACGCTGGTTTCATCACGATGCCGGAGATGATCAGCAACGCGACGAACATCCAGGAGCGTATCGACGTTCCACTCGTCGCCGATGCCGACAACGGCTACGGAAACGCGACGAACGTCGTCCGGACCGTTCGGGAGTATATCAAAGCTGGTGTCGGTGCGATCCACCTCGAAGACCAGACGTTCCCGAAACGCTGCGGCCACACGAAAGGGAGACGGGTCATCCCGCGGGAGGAAGCCGTCGGGAAGATAGCGGCCGCGGCCGACGTTCGGGACGACCGCGCCCCGAACTTCGTTCTTATCGCCCGGACCGACGCGCGAGGAACCGGCGATGGGTCGCTCGACGAAGCGATCATTCGCGCAAACGAGTTCCTCGAAGCCGGTGCCGACGTCGCGTTCGTCGAGGGACCCACCGACGAATCGGAACTCGAACACGTCGGCCGGGAAGTCGACGGCCCCCTCGTCTACAATTTCGTCGGTGAGACCGGCACCTCGCCGTACGTCGACCTGCCGTCGCTCGAATCGTGGGGATTCGACATCGTGTTGTTCCCCATCGCCGCGACGTTATCGACCATCGCCAACGTCTACTCCGACTTCAGCGACTTCGCCGACGACCCCGTCGCAGCGATGAGACGCATCGATGAGAACTTCGACGCCCAGCCCGTCGGTAGTTTTCACGAATTCGCCGGATTTCCGGAGGTGATCGAGTGGGAGCGGCAGTATCTTCCCGACGAGGAGCAGGACAAGTACGAGGGTTCGCTCGGCGACGATCTCGAATCCGACTAGATCCGGCCCTCGGAGCGATCAGTGGCGTCCAAAAGCGGATAGCAGGGAATCGAAATCTATGTGTCGGGAAACGATCGCTGATGAGCTAGGATTCGTCCGTATCGCGGAGTGATGCTTCCCACTCACGGACCGTCTGTGTGCAATCACCCGTGAGTTCCGCGGGGTTTCCGATCGCGGTGCAGTGTGGTGGAATCGAATTCAACACCACGGCCCCCGCGCCGATGTTCGCTTCCTTCCCGATCGTGATGGGGCCGAGTACGGTTGCACCCGTTCCGATCGTGACGCCGTCCTCGACGGTCGGATGACGCTTTTCGCGTTCCATCGAATCACCGCCGAGCGTCACCCCGTGATAGAGCATGACGTCGTCACCGATCTCCGCGGTTTCACCGATCACCACGCCGTCCCCGTGGTCGATGAAGAACCGACGACCGATCGAGGCACCCGGGTGAATTTCGATGCCCGTGAGAAATCGGGAGAGATGGGAAATCAACCGGGCGATGATGAAGTGGTCCGCGGACCACACGCCGTGTGCGATGCGATGCAGCCAGATCGCATGGAGACCGGGATACGCAAGCGCGACCTCAAGCGGGTGCCGTGCCGCAGGGTCCTTGCGCATCGCGGTTTGGACGTCCTCTTTGAGCCTGTCGATCATGGCGTTACGTGGTATTGGCTCCGGTTCACAAAAAGACCTTCTTCCCTGGATTTGTCCGTGCTATTTTCCCGAATTTGTCCACGGCTTGATCGCACGGAACATACCCGCGAGGGCGAACGTGGGGTGATGACCCCCGAAAACCGGAGAACCCTGCTAGGGAGCCGAACGTTCATACTCGCGGCACGAGAGCCGAAGGCATGGCGAGAGCGAACGTATTCGAAGCGATAGAACGCGAACGGGAGCGACTGGGATCGATGGCACAGCGTATTTGGGAGACACCGGAACTCGGTCTCCACGAGGAGGAATCCGCGCGGTTCTCATCGACCGATTGGAGGAAGAAGGGTTCGACGTCGAGGAGGGACTCGGTGGGATGCCGACGGCGTTCCGGGCCTCGTACGGAAGCGGCGACCCGACGGTCGGTATCCTCGGGGAGTACGACGCGCTGCCGGACCTCTCACAGAAGGTGAAGGCGGAACACGACCCCGTCGAACCCGGTGGGCCGGGACACGGTTGCGGTCACAACCTCTTCGGGGTCGCCGGGGTCGGTGGAGCCATCGGGGTGAAGCGTGCCATCGAACGCGGTGACGTCGACGGGACGATCGAATTCTACGGCTGTCCGGCGGAGGAGACGCTCGTGGGCAAAGTCTTCATGGCCCGCGATGGTGCGTTCGATCACCTCGACGCCGCGATAACTTGGCATCCATCGACTCTCAGTACGCCGACGCTCGACCGGTCGCTCGCGATGGACTCGATTCGATTCACGTTCGAAGGGGTCTCGGCCCACGCCGCCGCGTCGCCGGAATCCGGCCGGAGTGCGCTCGACGCCGTCGAACTCTTCAACACCGGCGTGGAGTACATGCGGGAACACGTCTCGGAGAAGGCCCGTATTCACTACGTCATCACGAACGGCGGCGAGGCCCCCAACGTCGTGCCCGCAGAGGCGACCGTCTGGTACTACGTTCGCGCCCCGACGAGGGCCGAAGTCGAGCGCATCAGCGACTGGATGACCGAGATCGCCGACGGTGCGGCGATGATGACACAGACGGAGGTGGATCGCCAGTTCGTCACCGGCTGTTGGGACTACCTCCCCAATCGCACGGTGAGCGACGTCATCTGGGAAACGATGCGGGAACTGGGTGAGGTCGGGTACACCGACGAAGACCGAGCGTTCGCGGCGGATCTCAAGGGAACCGTTCCCGACGAACAAGTCGAAGCGGGTCTGGAAGACGTCCCCGAGGAGTACGCGGACGAGATACGCGATGCGAGCATCTACGATGTCCCGGTGCCGCCACACGCGGAGGGGAACGTCGGCGGGGGGTCAACCGACGTCGGCGACGTGAGTTGGATCACCCCGACCGGCCAATTCCGCGCCGCGACGTGGGCGGTCGGGACGCCGGGACATACGTGGCAGGCGACGGCGGCTAACGGCGATTTCGGGAAGAAAGGAGCCGTCTATGCCGCGAAGGTTCTCGGCGGAACCGCGTACGAACTCCTCGAAAACCCGGCCATCGTAGCGGAGGCCACCGAGGAGTTCCACGAGGTAACCGGCGAGCGGAGCTACGAAACGCCGCTCCCGCCGGGGACCGAACCGCCGTTCGATATCACCTCGCCGTGATCGAACCCGAATAGTGCCGTGAGAACGAATTTGTGACTACCGTGGGTTATATTTCGTTTGGATTCTATTACCCACATGACTATCGAATGACCACGAACGACGACCGAATTCGCACGACGCACATCGGAAGCCTTCCCCGACCGCCGGAATTGCTCGATCTCCTCACGAAGCGCCAGGACGGCGAGGCCGTCGATGACGACGAGTGGGACGCGACCGTCGCGGACGCCACGCGCGACATCGTTGAACGGCAGGCCGAGGTCGGTATCGACATCGCAAACAACGGCGAACAGTCCCGCGTCTCGTTCAACTGGTACGTCGCGGACCGACTCAGCGGTATCGAGGGCAAGCGTGAGCAGGAACTCTGGGCGGACCTGCAGGAGTTCCCCGAGTACGCGGACGAGACGTTCAAGACGGACGTCATCGACCTCTCGATGCAACCCGTCGTCACCGGTCCCATCGAGTACACGGGCCAGGACGAGGCGGAGGCCGAACTCGCAGGGTTCCGCGACGCGCTGGCGGCCACCGACGCCGATTTCGAGGAGACGTTCGTGACCTCCGCGTCGCCCAGTATCGTCACCGCCACGCACGTCAACGACTACTACGACTCCTACGAGGAGTTCCTCTTCGCCGCCGCGGACGCGATGGCCGAGGAGTACGAACTCGTCGTCGAGACCGGAATGACCCTCCAAATCGACGCCCCCGAACTCCTCACCGTCGGTCAGACGTCGGCGTACGCGGGCGAGTCCCTCGAAGACATCAAGGGAGCCACGCGCCTCCACGTCGAGGCGCTCAACGAAGCGCTGTCGAACGTTCCCGAAGAGCAGGTCCGACTCCACACCTGTTGGGGAAGCTACGAGGGACCCCACCACCTCGATATGGATCTGGCCGAGATGCTACCGGAGATATACGAGGCCGACATCACCGGACTCAGTATCGAGCAGGCCAACCCCCGCCACCAACACGAGTACCGTGCGTTCTCCGAACATCCGGTACCCAACGGTTGGACGTTGATTCCCGGTGTCGTCGACGTGAAAACGAACATCATCGACCACCCCGAGACGATTGCGGACCGCCTCGAACGGGTCGCCGACGCGGTCGACGATTCGACGCCGCTGATCGCCGCGCCGGACTGTGGCTTCGGCACGCAGGCCGGACTCGGAATGGTTTCCCCCGAGATCGCGTGGGAGAAGCTAGGGGCGCTCGTCGACGGTGCCGAGATCGCGACCGAGCGCATCCGCTGACTCGCCGTCATTTAACGAGCACCATCCGTTCAACGAAGGCGGTACCGCGCGAAGAGATGGGCGTCGATTCATTAGTTGTTGGGTCGAGACAGTACGTATGGACGAAACGGAGGGGGCGGTTTACGAGCGTGTTTTGGTGCCGACCGACGGGAGCAGAGCGGCGAAACGCGCAACGGAACAGGCAGTGGAACTCGTGAAGGATAGCGGTGGGACCGTCCACGCGCTCTACGTGATGGACATGGGGGACGCGGGGTTCGTCGCGATCCCGAGCGATATCAAGGAGACCCGAAAGCGACTGGAGAAAAAAGGACAGAAGTTCGTAAACGAAGTAAAAAAGCGAGCCAGCAAAAGCGGCGTCGACTGTGTTACCGTCGTAAAATCCGGAATCCCGGAGGACGAGGTAGTCGAATACGTCCACGAAAACGACATCGATCTGGTCGTGATGGGACGGCGGGGGCGGTCGGACCCCGACAAACCCCTCATCGGTTCGACGACGAAGCGCGTCCTCGGCCTTTCCGACGTCCCTGTTCACGTGGTCTGATGGTCAGGGCTATTTCAGCGCGTGAGTATCCGTAACCGGATCCGATTTCAAAGTGGGTAGCCAAGCGGCGATGCCGACTCGACCACGGATTCGACGCGTCACACCGGCGGGAAGTCCGATACCGAACGAGACGGACGGAACGAGATTTCAGATGAGCGGCAGATACCTACATTTTTAATCATGGTCTCGAAGTAGTATGGTATGGCCATCCACGACACTCCGAAAAATCCCTCCAGTTGTGTGACGTTACCGAGCGTAGTGCCGTTCGATCTGTCCCATCTGACTCGGTTGAGTTGGGAGTTGGGGTCACGGTCCGTCGGAGATTCCGAGTCGACGCTCCACAGTGAATGGGGACACGAGAACCGCTGGAAACTGTCCATCTTCCGATCGACGAGTGAGACCTCGATCATCCGCGTTACTACTCCCGTCGGCAGGGAGCAGTTCTACGGCGCCGCTCAAATGGACCTGAGTGCGGCAGTCCCAAAACTTCATTCTGCACCGCGCTGGCGAAAGACGGAATAATCGGCTCCGATCGCTCGGTAGCACTTACCACACGGACACCGGTTCGATATCAGTCCTTCCGTAGTTCGTCGAGGGCGATGATCACGTACAGCGCTCCGATCAAGCGGGTACCGAAGTAGACCCACGGTTTCCACTGACAGTTGTTGGCATCGGTGTACGCGAGTTTGGTCCCATAGTCGACGTAGGCACGTGGGAACGCCAGCGCGAGAAGTCCGATAACACCGAGGAACCGTTTGAACGCGGCGTACGAGCGGTCGCTTCGCCACACGGTGATCAAGAAGACGAATCCTTCGACCCGCGCACCGGGAACGACCCATGGCCGCAGTTCACAGTCGTCGGGATTATCGAGTGCGAGGCGCTCCGCCCGGTCGATGAGTACGTCCGGAGACAACAGTTCGACGATGCCGATTGCCGAAAGGAGCATACGGAACATCGTGCGATGGTTAGATACCCAACAAGATAAACTTCATCCGGACACATCGAGAGCGGGGCTTACGAGTGTCGTTTCGATATCCTCGCCTCCAGAACGACGGTTCCAGCGATGGGAAGACACGTCGAACTAGCCGAGGATGGAGTGAACGAGGGAAGCGTGGAGAGTTATCAGTTCGCCACTTCCCCCTCACAAGGGTACGGTGACTCGGTGTCCTACGATATGATATCGACCGTTGTACTGGTCAAGGCCGAGTCACCCAGCACCCACGCGATGACGAGAGCACGGAGTCGGTAAACGATTTTGGCTGATGGATGAAAAGAGCAATCGAGCGGATAGTACGTGCGTCGGGAGTCATCCTCATCGCGTTTGTGACGGTCATCGGCTAGCGCTTCGAGTTGCCCCGCGGTCGTCTCGACGGTTTCCGACGTCGGCACCGATGGTTCCATCGACGAGTTACGTCTCGCGCTCGGCTTCGAGCGCCCGAAGCGTCTCGTACGCGACGGTTGCGTAGGTCATCGCCGGGCCACCTCCCATGACGACGGCGATCTTCAGCGTCTCGACGATCTCCTCGTGGGTCGCACCGGCCTCCAGTGCGGCGTCGGTGTGCCAGAGGATGCAATGATCACAGCGGGTGACGACGCCGATGGCGAGCGACATCAACTCCTTGGTCTTGTGGTCGATAACGGACGTCGCTTCCGAGGACTCGACGAACCCGACGAACTGTTCGAGTTCGGGTGCCTCTTCGATCAGTTCCCCGAGCGATTCTTTGAACTCTGCCAACTCTTCAGATCGTGTCATGAAAATTCAATCGTCGCCGGCCTTCATGTCTTTACGGGTCCTGTCCCCGTGGACCGCAGATTTATGCCATTTTCTTTCGCATCCAGAGACGATCATCTCGACATCGTGTCGAACTGTTGCTGACTGCAGAACGAATCATGGCAAAGTTCCGTTATTTGGTCCACTGCTCGATTTAGAGGACGTCTTCGATACTGTGTGAGAAATACCCACTCATACTATCCCATAGATACATATCTCGGACAGACATCGTATAAATAATCTGGCGTTTTGGTGTCAGAATCGAACCGGGGACAGCGAAGACACAAGCGACAGCAACGGTCGGACCGTTTGTAGAGCTATTTCGGCCGTTATTATAGACGATTGTCGTTTGTGGAAATGCGATCGGGAGATATGTTGTAATCGTTCTCACGAATGTTCTGAAGAATATAGAACCGGATCTATCGGGATAAAACCGGACATTCTACCAGTAGAAATTTAATGGACAACGGCATACCAGGTAAGCGGTTATACCGGGTCGTCCCTGATCACTCATCACATCATTGGCCCGGGTGGGGGAACGATGAAGAAGTCATTAGTTAATCACATGAAACGGCGGTTGGATCGAGCGGCAGAACAGGAACCGGAAGAACGAGCACGCGCTTTGCTCGACATCAGGTCGGATTTGGAACGCTTCCGAAAGAATCCACATATCGACCGAGAGCCACTGGCACAGTTCGAAGAGGATATCGAACGACGACTGACGAAGATAGACGATCACGTTACAGTGGCACAACGAAAGACGGAATCGCCGTCTTTGCCGTCGAGAATCGCTCATCTGATGCGTTCCATCTATCCTTGGTCGGAGGGGTCGTCTCGAACCGACGAAGAAAAGACAAGAGGAAAGTCTTCCTCTTTCAGCGACTGAACGAGCGTTATCAGCGACGAGGAGCACCGTTGTACAACGTTTTCCGGCGAGAATATCGGCAATCTGTATACCGGGTAGGGGTAGACGGGATAGTCTACGGTCCGAAAAGCGGACGATATATTCGGCTATTTATTTCATCATATTCCCAATACAAATTTACATACGCCTTCAAATTAATTCCTTCTTGTGGGAAAAGAAAACAGCGGCGCGAAGGTTGTTATAGCGACAGTGACAGTATTACTGGTCTGTGGCCTAACAGTCGCACTCGTCGTCACACCAGCTACTGCCGAGATAACCGATAGCCAACAAGTGACGGTAACGAACGTCGTCGATGGCGATACCCTCGACGTTCAGTATGCAAACGGGACGACCGATACCGTTCGTTTACTCGGCGTCGACACCCCTGAAACGTACGGTGAAAATACTCCCGATGAGTGGGAGGGCGTTCCAAACACACAGGCCGGAAAGGATTGTCTCCACTCGGAGGGCGAGAATGCAAAAGCGTTCATGAAGAACAATCTCGAAGGGAAACAGATAACGCTCAAATTCGATTCCGAATCGGACCACCGCGGATATTACGGTCGTCTCCTCGCCTACGTTTACTATGGGGGAGCCGATTACAATTACAAACTCGTCCAAAGTGGTCAGGCTCGTGTGTACGATTCGACGTTCACCAAGAGTGACTCGTACTACAGCGCCGAAGCGTCGGCACAGGACGCCGAACAGAACGCATGGGGTTGTCGAAATGTCGGAGACAGCGGCGGGTCAGTGAGTATCTCACGGATCCACGAGGATGCAGCGGGCAACGATAACGACAATCTGAACGACGAATATGTCGTTCTGGAGAATACCGGTACGACATCGATCGACGTAACCGGATGGACCGTCTCGGACGAGTCCGGGAAAACGTACACGTTCTCCAGTTCGACGCTCAGTCCGGGCCAGACGGTCACGCTTCATTCGGGAAGCGGGTCGGATACGAATAGCGATGTGTACTGGGGTCGGTCGGGTGCCGTTTGGAATAACGGCGGTGACACCGTTTCAGTCACCGACAGCAGTGGAGCATCGGTCGCGACGAAGGCGTACTAACGACACCTCCTTTTTACATGATCGGATTCGCTCCCGCCATGGGCAATATTGAAGTCACCTTCTAGTCCTACATCCAACATAACGATACTACGATGAGCAGCTATCCGGAAACCGAACAGCGAATTAGAGAGGCCGCGTTTCGCGCGCTAGTCGAGCACGGATACGCGGATCTATCGATCAAGGATATCGGTAACGAACTGGGTCAAAATCCCTCCATAATATACCACTATTACGATAGTAAAGACGACCTCCTCCGCTCGATGCTCGACGTCTTCGTCGAGATATTCGTCGGACAGCAGAACGAGCAACCGATCATCGATGCGGAGGACGAACTGAGACGGTTCGTGAGACAGATACTACATCCGACATCAGCACAAGTCGAACGAGCCATATTTTCCCCACCGTCGGACATCGAGACGGCGGTTTCACGGGTTTACGTCGAACTGTGGGCGCACGCGACGTGGGACGACGACTTCCGAAAGGAAACGACGCAAGCAGAGGACAGTCTCCGGACGATGATCACCCGAATACTCCAAGCGGGGATAGAAAGCGGGCAGTTCCAGTCGGTCGATGCGGAACTGACGGCGGACCACATCTGCTTTCTTATCGAGCAGGGACTACACACACGGACGACGACGAACCGCGACGACGCCGTCGAACGGGTTCTGACGATTATCGATGGAATCGTAGCAGACATCTCCCGCGAAGACTAGTCTCCGCTCTTGCGTAGGCGGTTTGTCATCGGTTTCCCGTCGAGTCCTCGTTTCGAAATCACGAACGACTTCTAAACCGAATTCGAGAAACCCTATTTCCGGAACGGCGGCCCTTTGAGAGCCGTTTGTAGGGTTTCTGTTCTTGCCCAAACTGTGTTTCTGCACCCCGGTATCAGATAGAATAAGAAAAAAGCCCATAATTGATTAATTGGTCAATTAACTCATGCAGTCCACAGATCCGGTCGCGGGGAAGAGCGAACTGCCGGAAGCGATCCGTAGTCCAAACGGACAATTGGAGCCCTTCGAGTGGTACGCTGAAATGCGTCAGCGCTCTCCTGTACACTTCGACGAGCAGCGACAGCAGTGGGACCTCTTTCAGTATGAGGAGGTCAATCACGTGCTCACCGATTACGAGTCGTTTACCGCGAATCGATCAGGCTCCGAGAACGTCACGGACGATGACGGGGCGATGTTTCAGACGATGATCATGGTCGACCCACCGGGACACGAGCGACTGCGCGGGTTCGTCAACGAACGATTCCAACCGGGGACGCTCAGAGAGTATCGGCCTCGAATCGAGGAGTTGACCGAAGAGGTATTGGACCAAATCGACGGCAAGGACCGATTCGATTTCGTCGACGAGTTCGCAATACGGCTTCCGATAACGATCATCGCTGAACTGTTGGGAATTCCTGTCAAACGTCGTGATGAATTCAAGGAGTGGTCGGACGCACTCGTCGCGCGTCCCGAGGATGGATCCGAAGCTTCGATCAAACGGAGCCAAGAGCGGACTCAGTGGGCACAACAACAGATGGGTCAGTACTTTGCCCAGTTGCTCGAAGAGCGCCAAGACGGAAGCGGGGACGATCTCATTACGCTTGCCGCGACGAGCGAGGAGTTGAGCAGGGGAGAACAGATCGGTTTCTGTATGCTCCTTCTCGTTGCGGGGAATATCACGACGACGAACCTTCTGACGAACGCCCTCTGGTGTTTCGAGGAGCGGGGAATGACCGATGCGATTCGAACCGGAGAGATCGATCGAAAACAGGCGATCGAGGAGGTGCTCCGATATCGCTCTCCGATTCAATCGTTGGACCGTGTTGCGTTAGAGGACGTCGAATTGAACGGGCACCAGATTCGGGAAGGAGACGTCGTAACGGCGTGGCTGGGTGCGGCCAACCGTGACCCTGAACTCTTCGATGCTCCCGAAGAGTTCCGTCCCGAGCGACGTCCGAATCGCCACATCGCATTCGGAAAGGGTGTCCACTACTGTTTGGGCGCGCCGCTCGCACGAATCGAAGCGGACGTCGCGTTCGAAGTACTGCTCGACCGATTCGAAACGATAGAGGCGGATTTGACGGATCGACAGCCGCTATACAGCCTGTACGGTCTCGAATCGCTCACGTGCACCATCGAGGAATGATCATGAACGGACTAAACGAAAAGACGGCAGTGGTAACGGGAGCAGGATCGGGGATCGGACGCGCGTCGGCACGGCGTCTCGCGGAGGAGGGAGCAAACGTCGTTATCGCGGATGTGGTCGAGGAAACTGGACGAGAAACGGTTGATCTGATCGAAGACGATGGCGGTAACGCGACGTTCGTCGAAATCGATGTTTCCGACGTCGAGTCAGTCGAGCGGATGGTCGATGTGGCGGTCGATACGTACGGAAGCCTCGATTTCGCGCACAACAACGCGGGAATCCTCACCGGCTTCGTAGAGATGGCGGACATCGAAGAAGCGGATTGGGACAAACTCCTCGCGATCAATCTGAAGGGTATTTGGGCGTGCATGAGGGCCGAACTCCCTGTCATGGAAGAGCAGGGAAGCGGAGTAATCGTAAATACCGCTTCCGAGGCGGGACTGGTTGGGATGGGCGGACTCGCTAGTTATTCAGCCAGCAAACATGGCGTCGTCGGTCTAACCAAAACAGCCGCCCTCGAATACGCTACTCGGGGAATTCGGGTCAACGCAATCGCGCCGGGTCCGACGAAAACGAACATTCAGGCCGGGTCGGTGGGAAGTGGGAGCGACCCGACATCGATGCCGTTCGATACGTCGGCGATGACCGATGTTCCAATGGGACGCGTTGCAGAGCCGGAGGAAATGGCAGGTGTGGTCGCATTCCTCTGTTCGTCCGACGCCTCGTATATCACCGGCCACACACTGCCGGTGGACGGCGGTCAAGCAGCTGACTAAATACGATCAACTTTCCGAATTCGAACTCGTTAGAGAAACGATTCGAGGCTGCGTTCGTCGTGACCCGAGAGGAATCGTTCGATGTGTTTTTCGCGCCATCCCAACGGTGACAGTACACTCTCCGCCCCCCGTATTAGCGACACCCGATAGAACTCGGAGTCATACTCGGTCGGCTTCTCGACCGCCAACGCCACTCGCTCGCGCGATTTCTTCGCATCGTCCACCACCACGTAGGACACGCTCTGACCCGGCGACCGCGCCAACCCCAACTCGGCCGCTCGCTCCAGTGCCGCCACGCTCCGCGTCGATTGCGTGTACTCCTCCCGATTTTTCGAAACCCGGTTCGTGATCACCAACTCGCTCGGGTCGACCGCGCCACGCTCAAGTCGGTCTATCCACGACCGTAACTCCTCACAAACCGCCTCCGGATCACGATGCTCGTCCACCGCTCGGATCAACGCTTTCTGCGCCTCATCGATGTACGACGGCGTACTTCGCTGGCGACACTCGATCCCGCGGTACTTGTACTCGTCTTCGCCAGCGACCTTCCCGAAGTACTTCGTCAACGCACCGGCATCCGAATCGCGCAACGGAACGAACGCGATCCAGTCGTAGTGGGCTTCGTGTTCGAGCCGAATCTCCACCTGCGCTGAAATCCGAGTCGCAAGCTCGGACAGCGGCGTCCGTTCTTCGCCTTCGATCGGTGTCACCCACACGCTATCGACGATGCCGTGCACGATCCGCCACCCGTTCGCTTCGAGCACCGCTTTCGTCTCCAACAGGATTTCCCTGGCAAACGCGTTGATCGCCTCGTGACACTCGATGCGCCCGAACTTCGCGTTCGAAAAGCCCTGATAGCCGAAACACGACACCAAGATCCACTTGATCGCGCTCGATTGGCCCGCCAACTCGTCGCGACGATCATCGTTCTCGGTCCCGCAAATCTCGGCTTTGATCCCCTCTCGATCCTCGATGAGCGGTTCGAGCACGTCCGGAAGATAGCCCCGCTCGTCACAGATCGAGTAGCCGATTCCCGGCACGTCCTCTCGCCCGGCGTGACACTCACAGCGAATCTTCTCCGGGCTCACGTTCCGCGTGACGATGATGTTCGGATACAACGAGGAGAAGTCGAGTTCGTGGACGTTCTCGTGCAGGCCGACGTCCGGCGCGAAGGTGAATCCACCTCGGTCGGCATCGCGCAGTTGACGCATCGTTTTGAACCGCTCGTGACGCCACGAGTGCCACGGCACGAGCACGTCCCGTTCGCGGCCTTCCCGGATCTGAATCCCGGTCAAAACGTTCCCGATCGACGACCACGCCAGTTCCTGCAGTGGTTTCCCCGACCGCTTCACGAGATACAGACAGCCATCGAGGTTCGTCTGATTCCACATGAACGTGTTCGAACCGTCGATGATCGCCCGACCGGGCAGGTTGTAGCGTGCCGGTGAGTGGCCGACTCGTCCGTAGCTCTCGTACGTCGATTCACCCGCCAACTGCTGCCACCCCGGCCGTCGTCCGAGCTGAAATGCCACGTCGAGCCGCTCGGCCTGCCCAAAGAGGACGGGAACGAGGTCGCTGGTATTCAGGAAGAGAACGTCCGGATCGGCCCGTTCGACGCGGGCCGACAGCGTGGCTAGCACGTCCGCACCGCTTCCGGTTACCGTCTCGTCGTCGATCGTGAGTTCCGTGACGGTCCCGCTCGCGAGTTCCGTCTCCGCGATGGCGATTCGCATCCGCGAGAGTTCGTGCTCCGGAAGCGGGTCGATTCCCGCTTCGAGACAGTAGCGAAACTCCCGCGAGAAGTCGACGTTGTAACATCGGTACTCGCCGGGCGACCCCCACTTGCTCACCGTTCGGGCCACCGAGTCGACTGCCGTGAGGTCGGTCACATCGACCCGAAGTACCCGCTCGGGATCGTGACGAAAGCTCACGCGTCGATCGACGACGGCGACCCCCGCGACGGCAGGGAGGTCACGGAGCGCAGCACGTGCCGTGGAAAACTCACCGTCGCCGTGCACCGACACGTAAATCGTCGGCGTGTACGATTCGTCCACTTCGCAGTTCACACCCGTCTCGGTTACCGACCAGGTGAGCACGTCGCCGTCGACGTAGTCGATTTTGTACACCATGGCCTCATCCCCGATCGTTCAAAGCGTCCTCGACGTGAGCGAGTCGGTCCTCCAGATCGTCGAGTCGCTTCTGTTGTTCGATCAGCATCGAGACGAGCGCCGGAATCTCGACGAGTTGATGATTCAAAAATCCACTTGCGTCGGCATGGGCACGGGAATACTCGAACAGGCGATCGAAGACGCCCTGGTCGGCGCGTCGGAGTGCCCGTCGGTAGTCACCCCATCGGGACTCCGTCGCCCGGAGCAACTCACGATACGTCGAGTTAGTGCGCCCCATTCGCACGCACCTCCGGTGGAACGTCGGCATCGACCATCGCCGGATGCCGATCCGCCAGGACGCGTTTCCAATACGCGAGCGTCGTCTGCACCATTCCATTCTCCAGGGGGTAGACCAACGTCTCGTACTCATCGCCCGTGAACCGTGGTCCGAACCGCGTTCGCTCACACCGGACCGTCCGATCCGCAATCTCGCGAATCGGTGCCGAGAGCGCATCGTCCGCATGCAAGGTCACGAGTATCGGATTCTCGAACGTCTCGGCGAGCGCTTCGATCCGTTCGGCCGCGGCCGAGAGCATGCGTTCGTCCGCTCCTCGGGGGAGGTCCTCCGACCGATAGAACCAGTCGACGGCGGGGAGGACGGCGATCGACGTTTCGTCCGTGAGTTCGCCAGCGAGGTCCCGCACGAGACTCAGGTGTTGCCACGGGGTGAACGCCCGAGCGATGTGAATCCGGTCGAGGACACGCATCGACGGGGTGACTTGGGTGAGCGAGCGCGTCGTTCCGTGACCACGAGCGTCGACCCAAACGGCCGACCCCTGATCGAGGAGCAGTCGGTCGAGCACGAGCGAGTGGAGTGGACCGGTCGTGCGCTCGTTCGTAGTGAGCAGTGTGACTCCGGCGTCGAGCGACGGGAGTTCCGGCGGCGTATCGGACATCATCACGACTGCTACGTCGACCGACTATCGGATAGGCAAGCCAGGGTCGGTTCCGAATGTTCCGATACCGGAAGACCGACGCCACCGAGTCCCCGTGATCGTCGCACCGAACATCGGACCGTGACAGGAATACCTCCGCAACGAGTGGTGGTGTAGACGAAGGAACCCGATGAGGAGGACGGTCTGTGAGAACGAGACGTCACGGAATATCCGGCGGGTGAAAATCCGCCAGTTCGCTCGTGGAAATCGAGGACGGCGGGATGATGTCGGGTGGTTCGACCGATGGGGTTGAAACGAACGCCCCACCGCTCACCGAACCGGTTTCACGGCACAATAGATGGGGACCCACTGTCGAGGATACCACGGTCGGACACGAACCCGAATCGTCATCTCCCCCTCGAAGGAGCGGGACCGCGGCTTCGAGATTCGGGACGATTCCGCGGTTTCCGATTCCGACTTCCGAAAGATCGGTCGTCGGTTTGTCCGAAATCGAACAGACGGAAGCGCACAGTATTTGTGCAACGCAGCCGTTATCATCCGATTGATACCCGTGGCAGAGGATCAACACCAACCGATGGCCCGAGAAGCGGAGCGAGGGATTCGGTACGCGATTCTTGCCGTGTTCGTCGTCGGCCTTCGTCGGCGGAATCCCGGTGCAGCCGTCAACGCGCTGGTTGCATTCGTAGCGACGTATCTCCCCGACGCTATCGACCACAAGTACGACGTCGGCTTTGGACCGTGGCAGCGCGTCTATTCGGACGCCGCGATGCTGACCCACACCGTCGGTATGCTCGGTCCGTACGACGACGTGTGGTGGTGGGACCACCTCACCCACACGCACTCGGCGACGCTTCTCGGGGGACTCGCCTTCGTTACCGCTCGCCGCCAAGGCCGCGACCCCCGTCCGCGCGTCCTGGCGGTCGTCGTCGGCCTCGGCGTTCTGTGGGAACTCATGGAGTATCTGATTCACGCCGTCGCCGATCGCTTCGACCGCGAACCGATCCTCGTTTCCTACGGCAGATCGGATATCCTCTTCGACCTCCTGTTCGATCTATTCGGTGCGCTGCTCGTGCTCGTATTCGGGGATCGGTTCCTTCGAAACCTCTATCCGCGCGCAGACTAGTCCGCTCTCGTACCGTCGATTCTCCTCGGACTTCCACGTCTCCATGGCCCCTCGTACAGTTTCGGGGGATACCATAGCAGTATTGTTCACTCTTATAAAATTCTATAGTATCGTCCTGGAATCGATAAACAACATGCTGGAAAACGTAACGAGAAGGGATGCGATGCGAACGACCGCCGCTGTCGCCTTCGGCGGGACGATGGTTCCCGAATCGGCGATAGCCGAAGAGTCGAAGCCAGCGGATCGGGACTCCCGTTCGACGGACGTACTGTCGGCACCGAACGGTGCACAGGTCGGCGATATCGTCGGGGATAGAGCCCTCATCTGGAGTCGAGCGAGCGGCCCGGCACGGATGTTCCTCCACCTGTCTACCGACCGGGAGTTCTCCGAGAAACGGACGATCCGAGGACCGGCCGCGCTCGCTGACAGCGACTACACCGCAACGATCGACATCGAGGGGCTTCCTCGGGGTGAAGTGATTCAGTATCGGGTGGAGTTCGAGAGCCTTCGTGATCCGGGAACCCGAAGCGATCCGGTGGGAGGGTCGTTCGAACGCCCCCGACTGATCGAACTGATATCCGGTTCGTTTGGGGTGGAGACGTTGTCGGGCAAGGATGGGGGATCAACCCCGACTTCGGTGGCATGAAGACGTTCGAATCGATGCGGAAAACGGACCCCGACTTCTTCATCCACTCCGGCGATTCGATCTACGCCGATGGGCCGCTCGAAGAACGCGTCGAACTCGACGATGGCAGCGTTTGGCACAACGTCGTCACGGAAGCGAAATCCGACGTCGCCGACACCCTCGCCGAGTTCCGTGGGAACTACCGGTACAACCTCCGAGACGACCACTACCGGGAGTTCGTCTCCGAGGTTCCGATGATTCCACAGTGGGACGACCACGAGGTCCTCAACAACTGGTATCCGAACGAGAAACTACCGGCGGACGACCCGCACGACGTCAAAAGCGTGAACCTGCTCGCGGCGCGAAGCCAGCGAGCGTTCCTCGACTACATGCCGATTCGTCCGCGAGACGACGTCGACGATGCGATCTATCAGCGCTTCCCGTACGGCCCTTCGCTGGAGCTATTTCGGCTCGACATGCGGAGCTATCGGGGACCGAACACGGGGAACACGCAGACGGAACCGGGGCCGAAAACGGACTTCCTCGGCGACACGCAACTGGACTGGCTCAAAGACGCGCTCTCGAACTCCGAGGCGACGTGGAAGGTCATCGCGGCGGACATGCCGATCGGACTCGTGGTCACCGATGGCGACAAGTACGAAGCGGTCGCGAACGCGGACGATGGGATACCGAA
Organism: Haladaptatus sp. R4; assembly: GCF_001625445.1. Classification (NCBI taxonomy): domain Archaea; kingdom Methanobacteriati; phylum Methanobacteriota; class Halobacteria; order Halobacteriales; family Haladaptataceae; genus Haladaptatus; species Haladaptatus sp. R4. Next base: position 149,926 of record NZ_LWHG01000029.1, read on the forward strand.
AGGCCGAGAACTGGAGATCAAGGAGTTGCTCTCGTTCATGCGCTCGGAAGGCATTCGGAACGTCGTTTGGCTAACGGCGGACGTCCACTACGCGGCGGCACACCACTACCACCCGAAGCGGGCGTCGTTCTCCGAGTTCGAACCGTTCTGGGAGTTCGTCTCCGGGCCGCTTCACGCCGGGACGTTCGGACCGAACGAACTCGACGACACCTTCGGACCGAAAGTCGTCTTCGAGAAGAGCCCACCGGAAGGGGAAGCGAACCTTCCGCCGAGCGACGGACTGCAGTTCTTCGGGCAAGTCGACGTCGATGGTCGATCCGACGCACTGACGGTAACGCTCAAGGATATGAACGACGATTCGCTGTACACGAAGGAACTTACCCCCCACGGCTGCTGATCGCTACCCCGGTCGACTGCTGATAGTTACCTCGGTTGACTGCTGATAGTTACCCCGGTCGGCCGTTGATAGTTACCCTGATCGGCCGCTGATCACCGCCGCCGCGGCGTTGATCACGATCTAGTTCTCGCCAGATGGCAACCACACGACATCTATATCACCTCACATGACGTACTGTACAGGTGATTATGCCGATCGATATCACCGACGTGCTCAAGCGTGGCTACAGCCGCAGTACCGAACGAAACGGACTCACCCTCATGGGGATCATCTTCGTCATCTCCGTCCTCGACGGCGTGCTCGGACTCGGGGTCGATCGATTGAACGCCGGACAGCAGTTCGCCAACAGTGGACAAGTGGACCCGACGTTGCTCGTCCCGTCCCTCGGTGCAGGAATCGTCTCGTTACTGTTGGGCATCGCGTTGCTCGTCGTAAGCATCGCGGCCATTCGCGTGTTCGTGAGCGACGAAACCGAACGTCTCCCCCGAGAGTACTTCACCCGGAATATGGTCTGGGCCGCGATCAACCTCTTCGTCGGCGTGATCGTCTTCGGAATCATCGTCGCACTGGGTTTGGTCGCGTTCGTCGTCCCGGGTATCTTCCTGCTCGTGACCTTGGCGTTCTGGACGGTGTACGTGGCCGTCGAAGACCAGAACTTCATCACGGCGTTCCGCAGCAGTTGGGGATTGACGCGTGGATACCGCCTCAACCTCTTCGTGTTGGGCGTCGCCGTGTTCTTCCTCGTGGTACTCATCAACCTCGTCTTCGGCCTCGGTGACCTCGCGAGTGGGAGTCTCGCTGGCGATATCGTCGCCTTGGTGTTCGCGCAGGCCGCGAGCGCCATCACGACGGTCTTCTCGACCGCCGTGCTCGCAACGGCGTACACCGAACTCACGGCGGACGAAGATGACGAGTTCGGTGAGACGGCCAGCGACGACGAGGACACCACTGCAGGACGCCCCGCCGCCTAGAACGGCCGATCGTTCCGGTTCGAACGGGCGTCCACCCTGTTGTTCGAAGGGACGTTCACAGCCGCGACGGAAGCGACAGGACTACACGACCCGAGCACTTCAGGTATAAGAGATGTCCCGGGGATTCCCTCGTAATCTCCAAAGAAGCCTGTTCACGCCCCAGTTGCGGCGGTTCGTTTTCGTCGGGGGTGTCGCCGCGGGAGTGCAAACGATCCTGCTATGGATGTTCGTCGATAAAACGGGCCTCGATTACTTGTTTGGCGCACTGATCGCCATCGAGATTACGATCCTGCTACAATACAATCTCAATAACGTCTGGACGTTCCAGGCGAGTCGAAACACGAGTTCGAAAGGCTACCTCGTCGGATTGCTCAAAACGAACGTCGTCCGCGGGACGGCGATTCCGATTCAACTCGGCATCCTCTTTTGCCTCGTGAACTGGGGGAACGTCCTCTATCTACTCGCGAACGCCGTTGCGATCGGAATCAGTGGAGTGTACCGGTACGTTCTCGACGCGCGGTGGACGTGGGGATGAACTGGCTCTCGCACGAAGGAAACGCCGAAACCCGGCGGTGATGGTGTTAGACTGCTCCCGAACCGTGCTTGTCAGCCCAGACCCGACGGACCGAGTGAACCGATTCCCGAAACCAGTGTCGCTCAACCATTAATACGGGAAGACGGTGAATATTCTCCGGGGAACGATGATTTCGAACGATGAGAGGTGGCCTCGGTGGTAGTCGCACAGGTTACAGCGTGGTTTGGGTCGGACCCGGTCGTCAACGGGCTTATCGGGGGGGTGATCATCGCATTTTTCAACCTTCTCGGGGCGTCGTTGGTTTTCGTTTGGCGGGATCCATCCGAACGAGCGATGGACGGTGCGCTCGGATTCGCTGCCGGGGTAATGCTTGCTGCGAGTTTTACGAGCCTGATCATTCCCGGGATCGAAACCTATTCCGATGGAAATCCCATCCCAGTCCTGGTCGGAATCGCACTGGGCGCGCTCTTTTTGGACCGCGCAGACGTACTCGTACCGCACGCACACTTTCTACTCACCGGTCGACGGAGAGCGGACGCCGCTCATCCGAGTACCGATTTACCCGTAGACGACGAACGACTCTCCGGTGTCATCCTGTTTATTCTCGCGATTACGCTCCACAATATGCCCGAGGGGCTCGCGGTTGGCGTGGGTTTCGGCAGCGGTGATATCGGCACCGCGATTCCGCTAATGCTCGCCATCGGTATCCAGAACATTCCGGAAGGATTGGCGGTTTCAGTGGCCGCGATCAACGCGGGATTGGACAAACGCTTCTATGCTGCATTCGCGGGGGTTCGTTCCGGCCTGGTCGAGATACCACTCGCGGTCCTCGGTGCGTACGCCGTTCAATCGGTTTCGGCCTTACTCCCCTACGCGATGGGATTCGCCGCGGGAGCGATGCTGTTCGTCATCAGCGACGAAATCGTTCCGGAGACACACACGAAAGGGTACGAGCGTATCGCAACCCTCGGGACGATTTTCGGAACGATCGTGATGCTGTATCTCGACATTTCGCTCGGATGAAGTACCGCCCTGATGAGTGGACCCAACAGTTTCGCTGAATCAGCCTCCCGGAATACGATGGCGACTCAACGAGCATCGACTGGCAGACGGAGACGTTCAGACGGCCGATGATGGATAGACGGCCGTTCACGGAAGGACGGCTAGCCGGTCGTCGATTGCATCATTGCATCCTTCGTGTGTTCGAGTCCGCTGGTTTCCATCCCTCATTCCTACTTTGTGAAAACCATCGCCCCCGACTATGGTATATGGCAGTCATAGTCACAGAAGAACCTGAAATACGGAAGGAGTTGCTAAAATGGAACGACGAACACGACCCCCGGACCAGCAAACCGAGACGGACCGTTCGAACCGTCGAGAGAGGGATGTCGCTGCTGGCACCGTTGAGTGTCCGGAATGTGAGACACGGGTTTCGGTCGCAAACCAAGCAGCGGAAATAGTCTGTGATGACTGTGGGTTCGTCATCTCCGATAGTCCAATCGATCACGGCCCCGAATGGCGGGCGTTTTCTACCGAAGAGGATCAACAACGAAGCCGCGTCGGTTCGCCGATGACCAATCAACTCCACGACAAGGGGTTGAGTACGACGATCAGCCATCGAAACATCGATGCGAACGGGAAGCCCCTCGGGAGTCGAAAGCGGCGGAAAATGAAACGACTTCGTACGTGGGACGAACGGTACCGCTCGAAATCGAATCAGGAGCGAAATCTCAAGCAGGCGCTAGGGGAGATTTCCCGCATGGCTGCGGCGCTCGATATACCGCGGTCGGATACAGAAACCGCCGGTGTCATTTATCGGCGTGCGCTCGAAGCCGACCTGCTTCCCGGACGGTCGATCGAAGGGATGGCGACCGCGAGCCTCTATGCTGCCGCTCGTCAGGCAAACGCACCGCTCAGTCTCGACGATTTTGCGGTCGTCAGTCGAGTCGAGCGGCGCCGTATTCACCGAGCGTATCGGTACATCACGGACGAACTGGAGATCGGTATCGCACCGACGGATCCGATACGGTTCGTTCCTCGTTTCGTCTCCGAACTCGATCTAAGCGGTGATGCGGAGCGGCAGGCCCGTGCCTTGCTGGATACCGCAAAACGGCACAACGTCCACATTGGAAAGAGTCCCGTCGCACTTGCGGCGGCAGCGGTCTATGCGGCCGCAACGCTGAGCAACGAATCGGTGACACAGGAAACGGTCGGGTCCGTTGCCCATATCGCCCCCGTGACGATCAGAAAACGATACACGGAGCTTTTAGAGACCTACGAGAGCTAATACTGCGGATCGTTCCCTCATCACTATCCCATGAAGCGATTCGGGAAGGAAAATAGGTCTTCGAGTAGCAAATCCGCGGACGCTCGGAGACCCGCTCATCGAAACGTTCGTCAGGGGGTTGCACTTCGCCCTCGATGTCGGATTCGTGGGCGGAGGCGTCGGGTTCCTCACCAGCCCATTCCCGGATCGGCGGCGGCCTGTTGGACCCAGGAAGCGACCTGCTCCTCGTCCAGTGTGTCCGTCTCCTTCAGGTCCAAGGCCTGTCTCTTCGGACCCGTCCCGCTGGGGGGCTTCGGCTCAAGGTACGTTTCACACACGAATGTCAGTTTCACGTGTTTCGAGAACGCACTGAATGACGCGAACCAGCCCTGATCCTCGACGCCGTAGAACGGCTGGTGATACTTCACGGCGCGGCGCACATGGGGAAGTTCGTTTCGAACGATTTCGTCGAATCGTGCCGCAACCCCACGCTTCCACCCCGGCAGCGCCGCAATGTACGCGTTTACCGCTGCCGATCCGTCGGCAGTATCGTTCCTCCGAATCGCCTGGTACCGTTTTTGCCGCTCTCCCCATTCCTCCCGCGTCGGAACCTGATCCGAAAGCTCGATTTCTCCGAAGTCATCGTCCACGATGGTCTGCTCTCCCTTTCGCCCCGATATCGCGGTCACGACCAGGATCGAGTCCGTCTCATCGGATCTAGAAAACAGGTCGAAGTCCAGCCGCATCGTCCCTCCTCGCCAGTGGCGAGCGAATCCCACCCAGCCGTCGGGGTGGTCGTCACGGGTGTCTTTTTCGACTCGGAAGAGACTCATCATGGCGGGAACGACGTCGGCACCCCATTGGAGCCCTTTTTCCGGGTCCGTGAAACGAACCCCTTCGTCGTGGTCGGCTTGGTAGTAGGGTGCTCTGATCACTTGATTAGCCGTGACGAGTTCGGTGATCCGTTGGCCTGTAATTGGACCGGACGCGCTCATATTCACCGACTAGGTGGTGTATGAGCATCAATATTTTCGCGAAGTGTCGCGATCTTGATTCCGAGAAGCTTGACTATGAACGTCGGAAGGAAACGACAACGAACCGGATAGAGAATTGAGCCAGAATCGTGACATCATTAATATATAAGAAATATTTTGATTGGTGGCGTGTGACAGGATGTGGTACCATGGATCAATTGCTTTCCGGTTCGGTAGCAGTCATAACGGGCGGTTCGAGTGGCAATGGTCGTGCGATTGCAAGAACGTTCGCCGAGGAAGGTGCCGACATCGTCGTTGCCGATATTCGTGACGCTCCGCGTGAAGGAGGGACTCCGACGCACGAAGTGATCGCTGCGGAAACGGGATCCGAGGCAACGTTCGTCAAATGTGACGTCACCGAAACAGACGATCTCGAAGCGAGCGTCGAAGCGGCCGAGGAGTTCGGCGGGGTCGACATCATGATCAACAACGCCGGGATTTTCCGCGGTGAAAATTTCCTGGAGGTGTCCGAAGACGACTACGACCAACTCATGGACATCAACGTCAAAGGCGTGTTCTTCGGGGCGCAAGCCGCTGCCAAGCGTATGGTGGCGAACGGTGGTGGCAGTATCATCAACCTCTCCAGTGTCGCCGGACTCGAAGGAACCGGGGAATACGTTACGTATTGTACCTCGAAGGGTGCCGTTCGATTGATGACCTACGCACTCGCTGACGCGCTCGGTTCCGAAGGAATCCGTGTCAATTCGATTCACCCCGGGGTCATCGAAACGATGATGACCACCGACGACGTCGAAATCGTCGGCACCGAAGAAGGAGAAATGTACGAGCAGATGATTCCTTCGCAGCGATTTGGGACACCACAGGACGTCGCAAATGCAGCGCTGTTCCTGGCTTCCGATCTCGCGGATTACGTTAACGGGGAATCGCTCGTGCTGGACGGTGGGCTTACGAACACCGGATAAATCGTCCCGTTTTATCGATTTTTATCGACACTCCGTCGCCGGAGTCGTGTCCGATGGCCGTAATTCACAGCATGCACTGGGTGAGAATCTCGTCGTCAGTGTAAAATTGGCGGGAGACGGCCTACTCTCCTCCCACCTTCCGATGGGAGGATTTCGGGCAGACGTTTGTGGCCTGTCCCACGACCTCACGTGCTTGAAACCGGCGTCTCTCGTTCCCCGTTGGGTCGAACGTCACATGGGTGCGGGTGGGAAACGATTCAAGTCCGGGAGGTCCGGGGTGACCGCGAATTTTCGTGCTTCGATTGCCGAATCGACGCGGGTAAGCTCGATTCAACCACAGTTTTCGACGACGACAGTCCTTGTCGTTCCACAGAGTGTTGACGGTGGTCGAGTGAGCAAGCCAGTGGCCGTCTTGCTCGCCACATCCATTTCGTTTGCTCCAGGGGGCATAGTTCTTTTTCGCATTCCCAAAAAGTGAGAATCGGCACTATGGACCACTTAAGGAGCCATATTTTCCGGTCTGAACGTTTGGGACACGAGTACGGACTCCGTAACGACCATACGAGCAGTTCCCCTCGGTCGATCCGTTAAGAGGATCGATCCGGACACAGCACGATCGTCTTCGTGACGGATTCACTCCACGAACGACGATACCTTCCGATTGAACTTTTCGGGTTCCTCCCAAAAGGGACAGTGTCCGCTCCGTTCGAACCGTACGAGGGTCGCCTCGGGGAGGTGGTCTTCGAGCCACCCCCCTACGTCCGTCGGGAAAATGTCGTTCCGTTCGCCGTAGAGCAACAAGACCGGCACGTCGATCGTGGGTACCACCGGTCGGAAGTCGGAATACACGACGTCCAGAAAGATATCGATGGCGACGCTCGTCGGTGTCTTGGTCGTCTCTGCGTACATCTCGTCGATCGTGTCCGCCGACGGTGGTTCGTTGAACATCGCCTTTAGGAACGGTTTTGCAACCGACGGACGGTTGTACGTGAGGTTCGTCGTGATATCGACGCCATCGATACCCGAGAACTCACCGGGGGACCCGTGAGGCCAGTCATCATCGTACTGTAGTTTCGGACTCTGATCCACGAATACGGAACGGGATAGCCGGTCGGTTCCGAACTGGTCGAAGTACTCGAACATGACCATCGTCCCCATCGACCATCCCACGAGGGTAACGTCGGTGAGTTCGAGCGTCTCGATCAGTTCCCGGATGTCCCGTGCGTACTGTGCGAGGGTGTGGCCCGCGTCGGTCTTTCCGGAGCGTCCATGTCCTCGGAGGTCGAGTGCCACGACGCGGTGGGAGTCGGCCAAGGCATCGAAGTTCTTCTGCCACCAGTACTCGGCGTTCATCATCCAACCGTGGACGAGTAGAATCGTCTCCCCCTCTCCCTGATCCTCGTAGTAGATCGGCACGCCATCGTGGGTCTCGAAGTATGGCATCGCGGAGTATCACTCGACCGACATGGCCATAAACGGTTCGGGCGGTCGCTTCCAGCGCTATTCTCGTCGGCCGGATGGCGAACGCGTTCACATGCCGAGATGCGACGCGACGGCCGGGAGCGTCCGTTGGACGATCACCGTCCGAGGAGTCGTCCGCAAACGACGATCAACCGATCTCCGCGATCACGTTTCCTCCACCTTGCCGCTACCGTTCGAGGGCCGTCGCTGGAGCGTGGTTTTCGCGTACCGGGTGAGTGGACCGATGATCATCCCTTCCACCGCAAACGTAGGAACGATCATCACGGCGATGACGGTGGACGTGTATGCACCGACGAAGCCAGCGATGCCGACGTTCGCGGCAGTAAGCGCGGTACTTACCGCGCTGAAGACACCCATGAGTATCACGGTCGCGACGGCACCGAAGAGTCCGGCGAGCGCACCGTCGTATAGTCCGTCCGAGACCGTTTCTGCGGTCCATCCCGCGACGAGTCCACCGACGATTCCCCACGGGGCGAGCGCGCCACTGCCACCGAGAATCCCCGCGAGCGTACTGATCACTGCGGTGAGTGACGCTCCGAGGTAGACCGGTTTGCCAACCATTAACACTAATGCACTGCTATCCCGTATATGTCTTTGGCTGGATCGGGGTATCCTCGAACGAGGTTCGCAGTCGAACGGTGTCGCACGATTGGCGAAGGGGAGAAAGTCGGCAAGGAGCGTGAGTAGCGACAACTTTTATCAATATTCGAAAAAGACTACGTGTATGGACGATATTTTCGTCGGTCAGCTAATGACGACGACCCTCCACACCGCATCACCCGACACGCTCGTCGAAGAGGCAGCACAGGAGATGATCGAGAGCGGGATCGGTTCGGTTATCGTCGTCGATGACGAGAACCATCTGCTGGGAATTCTGACGACCACCGACTTCGTTCGAATCGTTGCCGAACGGCAACCCAAGGACGAGACGCCGGTATCCGAGTACATGTCGACCGACGTCATGACTGCGACGGCACAGGACTCGATCCGCGATGTTTCCGATCGTATGATCACGCACGGAATTCACCACATGCCTGTGGTGGATGAAACGGAAGGGGTTATCGGAATGATTTCCACGACGGATCTCACGGCGTATCTGTCCCGCGTTCAGACACCGAGTCCCTCGTAGTCGAACGCGTACCGTCGAGGACGCTCGTACACGACACGGAAGGCATGAGAATAGTTACCGCTGGGAGAAATTATAAACACGGTTATGAGGGTTCGACGTCGGTGTTTCGAGGGAGTTATACGACGAAGAGCCGAATTACCCCGTAAGCCATGACAGACAGCGGATCGGACACGACAGGGGAGTCGTTCGGCGATGACGGCCGGGCGACGACCGAACGAACCGTACTCCGATACCTCGTTACTATCTCGCTGATCGGGATGTTCATTCTGATGGGTGCAGCGACGTACTCCGTCGCGCTTCGAGGATGGATGGCCTGTGGCGGTGGGTTCCCGAAGTGTGCAGGGAGTTACATTCCCCTGCTTCACACCCCCGGATCACTCTCCCAAACGTACACCCATGGACAGATTCTCGCCGAATGGTTCCACCGGGCGACGGCGTTCGTCACCGGAGTGCTGATGCTCGTCGCGACGGGACTCGCGTGGTGGCGCGTCAAGGAATTCACCATCACACGGTGGAGCCTCACCGCCGCCACGGCAGTGCTTCCGCTGGAAGCCTATCTGGGTGTCCTCACGGGTGTCCCGGACCCGTCGCAAACGCTCGTCGCGATTCACCTCGTCGTTTCCCTGTTCGACCTCGTCGCCCTCGTCATCGCGGCGATAATTCTGTGGTGGTCGGCGTACTCCGGCGGCCGACGTGGATCACACGAAGCAAAAGCCTGATCGGGGGAGTTTCGGACGCCAAATTCGGATAATCGGTAATTTCGGCCTTTTTCAGTACCGCTATCGTGCGTTGTGACCAGCGGAGGACGCGAGTCGAGGCGGGACTGTGGAGGAAAGACTACTGCGGGAATTCGTCGGTGGAAACGGTTTCGAGGAAGGGTTCGAACCGAGAATCACCCCAATACCGTACCGTTTCGCTCCGTCGGTCGTATTCGAGCAGTCCGGCATCCGCTAATCTCGGTAGGTGATTGTGAAGCAACCCGATTTTGACCGGTTGGCGCCGGTCGGCCGACGATTCCTCCCGTGGGCTCGTGGAAAGAACGTATTCGACGAGGTCATCGAAGCGGGCACGACCGGTCCGTTCTCGCTTGAGGAAGGCAATGACCGCACGGCGGTGTCGATGCTGTAACAGGCCGATGACCTGAGCTTTTGTGAGGTGATCCGAACTGGTCGATTGATGCGTACTCATGAGCAGTGATTGAGTAGCCCTCTCAAAAAACGGGGGCCCTAAACAGTTAGGAATGACGTGCTACTCCATCGTGTCCGTTTCTTCGAAGAGCATCTGCAACAGTTTTCGCTCGCTCGCTCTGAGATGCTGGTGGAACGTCGGTGCCGATACGCCGAACGAATCTGCGACCGCTTCACCGGTGCTCTCACGCGGCCACTCGAAAAACCCGGCATTGTATGCCGCGGTCAAGGCGGCCTGTTGCCGGTCGGTCAACTGGTCCGTGAGGTGCATCTGGCGTCTACCGAAGGAAGAGAGGGACCGTTTTACCTCCCGTTTCGTCGTCAGCCGAGCATTTGGATAGATCGATTGCACGGCGTCCGTGAGTACACGGACATCAGCATCCGCCGGGGCTTCCGCAACGATCGATCCCCTCCCTTCGATAACCTTCGCGTGTTTGATACGGGCACCCCGTTCGATGAGAACCTGTGGGGAGGTCGATGCGCCAACGAACACGATTTCGAGGAAGCTCTGCTCCTGTTCCTCCCTGATACAGCGGGCCTTTTTCACGATCGATTGCTGACGCGTCATTTCGAGAAACGCGTCGACCGGTGCGTTCTCCAACGAGATATAGTAGAGCAGTTCCCGGTCCGTCGAAGGTACGAGGTCTTCGAGCGTGATCGAACACTGCAAGTCGGCGGATGCAGTGACGAAGAACGCGGTCGTCTCGGTGAGATCGAACGTGAGTTCATAGCGGCTATCCGTGTGGAGTAGCTTCTTACTCTCCGCGGCGTGAATCGCGTGGCCGATGGTCCTACCCAGTTCTTGAAAGACGGCGCGTTCCCGTTCGCTGAATGCGTCGGAACGAGACGCATGGAGAACCAACACACCGTACGTCGTCTCCCGATACACGAGCGGGATACAAAGCACGGAGCGAAATCCGCGGGACAGCGCTTCGTCCCGTAACGAATCGGGGAATCGAGGGTCGGACTGGATCGACGTGATCAGTTGGGGTTCCTGTGTACTGATCGCTTCGGCAGCACCGCCGGTACTCGTTTCGACCGTATCCGTCTCGGTGAGGAGATCAAAATAGTTCGCATCGAGGTTCGCCCCCGTCCGGGGCTCGATGGCGCCACTTGGTAACGAGCGTTCGCCGATGAATGCGCCCTGATAGAGGTCGGACTCGGCGAGTCGTTCACAGACGCTGGTCTCGATTTCCTCCCGCGTCGTCGTTCGAACGAGCGTCTGATTGATCTCACGGATGAGGCGGTTGATCCGATTGAGCGTATCGAGATGATCACGGTGGCGTTCGAGGGCCGCTTCACGTTCCTTCCGTTCGGAGATATCTTCCCCGACCAGGACGAGATATTCGAGTTCACCGTCGGGGGACTGGAGTGGAGCAGCGCTCAACGAAACCCACAGTCGCTCGCCGTCCGCTCGTTCGAGAATCGCTTCGTAATCGTACACCGCGGAGCCGGTTTCGATGACTTCCGCCATGATAGCGTCCCGAGGATCGACCGGCCGGTTCTCGGAATCGTACAGAGTGAAATCGTCCAGTGACGGACGGGACAACAACTGCTCGATGGGTTCACCGAGAATCTCGGCGACCTGTTCGTTCGCCCGAACGAGCCGTCTATCCGGTGTGAAAACGCCGATCGCGATCGGGCTCGTTTCGAGAATTCGTTCGGTGAGATCACGTTCCCGTCGGAGCTCTTCTTTACGCTCCTGTCGGCCGGAGACGTCCCTGAAGATTCCCTGGACGACCGTTTTGTCGGCGAGGTCGGTGACGCCCGTACTGACCTCGACGGGAATGTGGGTTCCATCATCGCGGACGATATGCCGGGTCCGTTCGTGTCCGCTGGTGCCCGTCGCGTCCCCGTTATCGCCGCCGTTCTCTGAGTACTCGTGAAGTCGTGTCGCATACTGCTCCGACTGTTTTTCCGGGTGCAGGTCCGCCAGATGCATCCCGCAGAGTTCGTCCTGTGACTTCCCCATGAGCGTCGCCGCCGCTCGATTCGCGTCTTCGATCGTCCCGGTTTCCGTGTCCGCAATGAAAATCGCGTCCGGGGCCGCTTCGACGAGTCGCTCGTACTTCTCCTTGGTGTTCTCCAGTTCCCGTTCCCGTTGCTTTCGCTCCGAAATATCACGGATGATCGCCGTGAGGAGTCGGCGTCCATCGTGTTCGTGTTCGTAGAACGAGAACGCGAGGGGGAACTCGGAACCGTCCTTCCGGAGTCCGATTCGTTCGACGTACTCGTTATCGGGCGACCCCGAACCGTCGCGCACGTGTCGGTGAAGGGATTCCAAATAGGCATCACGGAACCGTTTTGGAAACAGTCGGGTGACCGACTCACCGACGAGTTCGCCCTCGGTCCATCCGAATAGACGTTCGGCCGCGTGATTCGAGAATACGATGGTACCGCCCGGATCGAACGTAAGGAACCCATCGAGTGAATGTTCGACGAGATCACGAAAGAAAGGGCCATTACGACGGAATCGGGTTGCGGACTCCTCGGGATCGGTATTGGGATCGTGATCGTGATCGGGTTGATGAGTCATGGCGATATGTGATGTCGTAGCAACGTTCGGTGGGGGAAAGAGCGAGAACCGCTATAATAGTTTGGATGATTGTGGAGTCCGAGAAACACCGATTGTGGCACTCAACCGCCGGGCTGATCGCCCTCGGGATCGATTTCGACGACACCGTCACTTGATACAGTTACCACGTATCCCGCATACGGAAACGAGACGTAGCCACCCTCCCGTAGTGATCCGTCCATTCGCGGTGCAAAGAGCGCGTCGAGTGCGTCCGGATCGATCACCTCGTACAACGGTCGAAGGTCGTCTATCGATCGGTCGTCTCGCTCCGCAATCGCGGTGAGAATTCGGGTGCTCAAGAAGCGAGCCGCGTTTTTCTTCGACGATTCCATCCCGGATTCTGTTGTGTCCATCTGGATCCTCCTCTCACAAGAACAGTTACCCTGACATCGCAAGGAATTATTGTGTCTACTGCCCTTGACGAGTCGGTAGACAGGAGCCACTATTAAGAAATTAATTGGATATCCCTGTCCGACAATGTCCAACATTATGCATCGGAATATCGAACGCGATTCCTCGGTCGGTTCGACGGGTTCCTGACCGTTTCAACCGCTCCGAACCGGTTCCTGACTGGTTTCTAATCGACCCGTGAGTGAATGGATGTCTTCCGAAAATAACCGCTCCACTTCCACTCACAGTTTCATCGCCGATAGTCGTACCACCAATATTCACTCCTCGAAGAACGGTTTTACCGCAAAACCCTCACCACTAGCCGAGTGCGGCAGCGTCGCACAAGGCAGCGTCGCATAACTGACTTTGGGAAACGCCCTGGCAAGTGGTGAGAGTGCACCTGTACCATTCGGCGGGGGGATAAAACGCGTTCCGGTAGCACAAAAATCAATTGTAGTAACCCACATACGCAAATAGGTAACACGTGTCAATACGTTCCGAGAAGGTATCGATTTCACCGAGCGTGGTCGGCAATTCAGTTGTATTCCACGCTCCCGAAGGAGAAACCGGAAGTAATCGACGACCGAACAGCCGTCGGAAAGGACACTCAGTCGTCGGTACCGGCCCGATAGATTTCGTCGATAATGCGTTGGACTGCGAGACCCTGGTGAATATTGTTCGCCTCCGGTCGGTCGCCGGATCTAACGGCGTCGATAAACATGCGTAACTCGTCGTGATAGGCGTAGTTCGATGGGGCGACGACGTCCGAGTTCACGAAGTGGTCGGTGCCATTGCTTCGCGCTTCGTACAGTTCGAGATGGTTCCGTCGATCCGGGACCGGTTCGACCTCGGGCAACGTGTCCGTGAGATCGAGGAAGGCACCCGCTTCGGTCCCACGAATGGTGTAGGAGTGTTCGGATTCGGAGTTCGTCGCCCACGCGACTTCGATCGTCGCGGTCGTATCCGTATCGAACTGACAGAACGCGGTCACCGAATCCTCGACGTCGTACATCTTCGCGTCCCCGTCGTCCCCCCACATGTAAATGTACGAATAGTCCTTGTGATGGCCGAAATCCGAGCGGGACGTCGCCATGATATCGGAGAGTTCGGGCCACTCCAGGAAGTACAACAGGAGGTCGAGGAGATGCCCGCCGATGTCCATGAGAGCACCGCCGCCAGCGATGTCCTTCGAGGTGTACCACGTCCCTCGGCCCGGAACGCCGCGCCGCCTGACGAACTTCCCGTGGATGTGAATTATCTCCCCGAAGTATCCCTCCTCGATGTACGATTTCGTGACGTCACAGATGTTTCGAAACCGCTCGTAGAAGCCGACCATACAGATGTTGTCGGTTTCCTCGGCGACCGCGGCGATGTTCTCCGCGGATTCCAAGTCGTGGCTGAGCGGGGTCTCCAGAAAGACGTCGAGTCCGTGTTCCAACGCGGCCGTCGCCGTCGGTTCGTGGAACTTCGTGGGAGTACAAACGATGACGGCATCGAGATCGGCTTCGAGGAGGTCCGAAAGGTTCTCGTAGGTCGTGGCACCGAATCGTTCCCGGAACTCGCGACGAGCGGTCGGATCAGCATCCGCGCCACAGACGGGAGGACAGTCCAATGCGGTCAGTACCTCGGCGTAGTTCGTTCCGTGCGTTTCGAGGCCGAGGATGCCGATCGAGGGCGCATCGTTCTCCATTTGATCGTTTCGTCGTCCCGTATCGATATTATGGTTTTGAGAGGACGACGGAGTGGAACCCGCGACGGAAAAATCACCTATCGGTTCGTGGAGTCCATCCGCGCCCGTAACTGGTCGGATAGATCGGACAGGTGGGCGGTTCCGAAGGTCGCGACGAGCAATCCGCCGATCGTGTTGTAGAACAGGTCCAAGATCGTATCGTCCAGTCCGTACTGGGTGAGGACTTTCCCGACGCCGACGAGGCTCGATACGACGCCGACGTAGAACTCGATGAGTTCCCAGATGACGCCGAACGCCATGACGAACAACAGGAGATAGACGAACATGAACCGGGGTGGCATCACGATGTACTCCGTGTGTTCTTCCAGCGCTCGCGTCACGGCGTACGCGACACCGGCGACGAGCGAGGAGGACAGTGCGTGCGTCATGTGATCCCACCACCACGTCGACTTGTACGGGCTGATGAAACCCAAGGCGGGCACCGATAGCGTCCCGAACGCGTGTAGAAACATGGCGACGGAGATCCAGAGCACGATTCCCCCGTTCATCGTGACACGGTAATTTCGCTCGAAGAACGCGGGGAGGAACGTGACGAGCAAACCGATACCGGAGTTCACGACGATACCGGCGTTCCCCTGCCACAAGCCGATCAGTAGGATTACGACCATCGCCGCCTGGAGGAACCGAACCAACTGAACTTCCCGGCGTTCCGAAACGTGAACGGGCGAGTGAAAACTCACGTGCTACTCCCCCGTGATCGGTCGGCGTTCGCAGCGAGTTGACGCCGAAAGTACAACCAGAACAGCACGCCAGCGACGATACCCGCGATGAGCGTCGCCGTGAAGATGGTCATGAGTTCGGTGTTCGTTTTGATGAACGTCGTCCCGAGGTACGTCGCCGAAGCCGCGGATCCCACCGCCCAGAATCCGGCGGTCGCGAGCGTCACGATGACGGTGAAGAAGACCGCGAACTGTGGCGTCATTCGAACCGTCGTCGTCAATTCGAGCGCGACGACGACGAGCATCGCGAGGGTCGCGACACTGATCCCGGTCACGATTTCGCCGAAGAACTCCGGCCGCGCCGTCGCGACGAACAGCGGCAACGACGCGATGAGCAGCAGTGGCCACGGAACCGTCCGAGTCCACGATCGAAAGACGACGGCGGGCGAGATGGCGACGAACGCCGCAATCGCGGCCATCACCGTTTCGACCAACAGAACGTTCAGGAAGCTCACGATTGCGAGTGCGACGAGAACGATTGCGAGCGCCCATGCGATCATCGCGTTCACTCGTGTGTCCTTGATAAACCACGTTTCCGGAAGTGTTTGACTCATCCCGTATCCCCCATAGAGACCACGAACGCTGGCCGTAGCGACCTGCGGTATCCCCCGTATAGAACGACACGGATCGACTTATCTGTTGGCGGGAATCGTTTCGAGCGGTTACAACACTTGTCTGGGTAACTCCATCTCCGAGTCCCGCAAGACGAAGTACCGGAACGAAAGGATCGCCAGGAAGACGGAGACGACGGACAGGATCAGGAACGCGTTGTAGAGACCTTCGGAGATGATGCCGCGTGTCAGGCCGATCTCCGCCGCGGCAACGCTGATACTGAGACGACCCGGCATCGCCGACGCGAGGAGCGCGACGGTTTCCTGTTCGAGACCGACGAACCACCCACCTGCCACCGAACCGACCACTTTCGATCCGATTCCCAAGACGAGGATTCCGGCGAGCAGAAGCGGGCTCGCGACGAGAAGCTTTCGAGATCGAAATTCAGCCCGACGTAAAAGAAGAATACGGGGGTCACCAGGTCCGAGACCGGCTTCATCGAGTTTTGAATGGAGTGGCCCTCGTGCGTGATCACCGCGACGAGAAGCCCGGCGAAGAACGCGCCGAGAATCGCGTGAATACCGATGAGTTCCATGCAGTACGCCAGCGTGACCATGAGGAAGACGCCCACTTTCACCGGATTTTCGAACATTCCCTCCTGAAGCGTGTTCGAGAGATAGTCTTCGAGCAAGAACGGCAGGCCGATGAAGAACACGAACAGCGCAATCGTCACGAGGATGACGCCGATCACCGGCTTCGGGGCGGTGATCAAGGTGATTCCGTATGCCAGTGCCGCGACGGATAACAAGTCGTTCATCACCGCGACGGAGAGAATCGTCTGCCCGGTATCGCTCTGGAGGAGCGAGAAGTCCTCGACGAGTGGATAGATGAGGCCGAGCGACGTCGTCGAGATGGTGACGCCGGTCAGAAACGACGCGAAGAGGTTGAGTCCGAGCACCCGTGCGAGGGCAAATCCGGAGACGAACGGGAGCAAAAACGTGAACACGGCTAGCTCCGCGATCTGTTGTGGATTCCGTCGGATCGTGTCCGGATCGAGTTCCAAACCGGCGTCGAACATGATCATGAGGAGTCCGAACGCCGCGAGCGCGGTGAAGAATTCGAACCCGGGCATCGATGGATTGACGATGTCGAATATCGAGCCGAACAGTATCCCGGCCAACATCTCGACCGCCAATATCGGAACGTTGTACTCGGTCAGCGATTTGAAAACCAGACTCGTTCCATAGACGAGCGCGAGAACGAGAACGAAATGAAATGATAGTGACATTAGTGTGCAACAACTCGATGGGTAGACTGTCGGGTCATCGGGTTCCCTTCGTCGATACCACGAAGTCTATTCTGACTGAACATAACTAAATCAATCGGAAATCTGTCGGGACTCGTCGTGAGCAACGTGCGCCCCGTGTGCAACCCAGCTGCTCTTGAGGAGGATCGGGGCCCTCGCAGTGTACGAACTGCGGCCTGTCTCCACCGTCGAGATGCGGATCTCATGTCCGAAGTTTAGCGATTCTAGCAACGGTAACTACACATCTCTGGTGAGTATAAAATACTACTGTCACGGTAACTTTCGACCGGTTCCGAAAAATCATCGTTGGGAGAGGTCCCGAATTCGACACTACTGCCGGACGACGGACCGAATTCGGTTCCTTCTACGGGATTTCTTCTACCCGAACGACGCTACCGAGGTATACAATTCGACCCAATTCACAAATTTCACCTGAGCCGTCTATTCTACCTGAGCCACCTATTATTCTCGATACCGCATGATCCCTGTTCGAATCGTGTGCACGGAATCCGCCACGGAAGTCCGCAGCGGTAGAACACGACCCGAAACGAGGTCGGTCGCTATCTCGAACTAGCGAACTAGAGGGGCTCGTCCTGGTAACTGGCCGGGTCCTGTTGGTCGTCGACGGCCTGGGTAAAGAGGCTCTCAGCCATTTCTTCGTCGACTTCGTTAGCAGGTGCGTGAGCCGACACGCCGAGCGTGATGAGTTCTTCGATCGCTTGCTCTCGATTCAGGAAATCACCTTGGTCGACGAGTCGATCGATATCGGAGTCGATACGGTCGGGGAGGGATACTTCGAATGTGACCATACGCCCACTCATAATCGAGGGCAAATGAATTCTCTGGTCTCCGCTCTCTTTGCCTCCGGTTGGCGTGATCCGGGACGCGGTCGATTCGTTTCGACGAGCTAGAACGATGCTCGCGTGCAAAGAAGCGAACATTTAGCATACCCCGCTTACGTACGTAGGTGTATGACCGATTGGGTTCCCGTGTCATGTGCGCAGTCTGTGGGGTTTCGCCGACCACTGCGTACGGGCACATGGTGGTCGAACCGGGAACCCCATCGTCTTCGATACCACCCTTCGGGCTTCGATACCCACACCAATCACGAACGGTGACCGCGTTGGAGGCAGTTACCGAGTCAGTTAGCTAAACCAATGAGACACGTTACAACGATCGATAGCCGACGATGGCTGGCGGTGGGGACGATCATCGCAGCAGTCGCAACTGGCGGAAGTCTCTGGCTGAGTTTCGGCCTCGGACTCGTTCCCTGCGAACTGTGCTGGTACCAACGGATCCTGATGTATCCGCTCGTGGTCATACTCGGTGTCGCGACGATCGAGGGGCGACCGCTCGTCTACCGGACCGCGTTCCCACTCGCGGTCGGCGGCGTTTTGATCGCGGGGTACCACTCGTGGATACAGTACACGGGGGCTCCGACGGCCTGTTCCGTCGGCCAGATCAGTTGCGGCATCGTGCAGTATCGAATCGGCGGGATAACGGTCCCGAACCTCTCGTTGACCGCGTTCGTCTTGATCACCGCGGTACTGTTCGTGATCGCGCGATGGTCGAAATAACCGATAGTCGGATCGTGTAACCGAATGAAAGTAGACGGGGACAGGTTCGGCACTGATTCGGGGTTATGGTCGCCTCGGTTCGAATTTTCGTTCTTCGCCCTCAATCCTGCTCGCCCCAACTCGACGTCTCGTTGACGCGCGTCGCCACTGGCTTCGACGCCGGATCGAGCGTCGTCGCGACCCGGTTCCGAATTCGGGAGACTTCCGCTCCGATCACGCGGTGCCCGAGTATCGAGAACCCGAGGAAGATCGTGAAGAATCCGACGACCGTCCGTGCCGAGATCGCTTCGCCCAGAAGTGCCCATCCGCCGAGCGTGGCCACGATGGGAACGAGGTAGAAAATCAAGTTCCCCCGAATCGCCCCGACCTCGTCCAGCAGGCCGAAGTACGCGATGAACGCGAGCGCGCCCGAGAAGACGCCGACGTAACCGAGCGCAGCGAACGCGGTCGGCGTCCACGCGATTGCGGCCGGTTGTTCACCGGCGGCGAAACTCAATGTATGGCAGAGGAGCGCGGCGACCGGGAGTGCCCATGCGGTGCGAACGGTACTGCCGAGGGAGGAACCCGCTCGCCGAATCAGAACGCTTCCGAGCGCACCACAGACCGCGGCACCGAGGAGGATTCCCTTCCCGATAACGGCACCGTCCAGCACGTGAGCGGGGTCGATGTCGACCACGAGCGCGACGCCGACGAATCCGAGCGCCAACCCACCGGCACCGACGCGGGTGAGGTCCTCGTCCGATAGCAGTACGGCCGCGAGGGCGGGAGTCAGAATCGGGTTGAGACTGTAGATGATCGACCCGACCCCGCTCGACGTGTACTGCTGTCCCAGAAAGATGAACGCGTTCGTCAAGCCGACCGTGAACACGCCAGCGGCGAGGATACCGGCGAAATCCGAGCGCGTACGGGGGAGCCACTCCTCCCGTGAAAACGCGAACAACACGTAGGTCAGCAACAGCGCCGTTCCGATGTCGAACCGAAACGCGACGAACAACAACGGCGGGAAGTAGTTCAACCCGGCTTTCGCCGCGACGAAGGTTCCGCCGAAGAAGGCGCTCGCGGCGAGGAAGAAACCGAGGAGGTGGTAGCGACTCCGTCCCATCCCTACCGACACCTCCAGTGACGAAACGGAGCCACACTTTTCTTGAGTATCTCAAATTGAATTCCGGTAGACATCGTTCTTCACTCTAACGAAGACGCATATCCGTATGAACTTGTCCAGAAATAGATTCATACAGTGGAAGAACAACTACTCCGTGTGGAGCGTTCATACCGTGAATAAAATTCACGGTGTGAAAACAGCTATACGCGTCGGGAGAAATGGGGTTGCTATGGACTCCGCACTCGACGAGATCGAATTCCTCGCGTTGTCGAGTAATCGCGTTACTGTTCTCGATACGTTGTGCGATAATTCGTACACGCGACGCGAACTCGAAGCGCAACTGACCGCGTCCCAACCGACGCTCGGACGTATCCTTCGCGACCTGCAGGAACGGGGATGGATAACGTACGATGGTCGCAGATACACCACCACGGCGACCGGTCAACTCGTCGCGGAGGCGTTCGTGGACCTGTTGGAAACCGTCGAGACGGAGCTCAAACTGCGAGAGGTAGTCGATTGGTTACCCACCGAGGCGATGGACTTCGATCTCCGACACCTGTCGGACGCGACGATCACGACGCCGAGTCAAACGAAACCGGGCGCGCCGGTTCAGCGAGTGCTCGAACTCCTCCATCGCTCCAGCCACGTCCAGTTGTTCTCGTACGCGTTCAACGAACAGAGCCTCGGTGTGATTCGGCAACGGGTACTGGACGGACCACAGACGTTCGAAGGGGTACTGTCCGAGGATGCGCTCGCCATGATCGCACACGATTCGGCGTTACGGGAGCAACTGCGTGACCTCGTCGAGTCCGGGGATGCCGAAATCCGTCTGTACGACGGGGAGATTCCGTTTGCGGTGACGATTACCGACGACGTCACGCACCTCCTGTTACGCGATCAGGACGATTTCCTTCGTGCGGCGTTGGACACGGACGACGAGGCGGTCCTCTCGTGGGCGCGTGGAAAATTCGAGGAATACTGGCAGCGCTCGTCACCGGTCGATGCGGAAACGCTCTCCGAGTAATTCGCCGGATTCAGCTCCCACTCCGTACTTCCACAGTGCTTGGAAAGGGCCGATTCGAGTGGAACGTTCCTGGACCCGCGAGAGAACCGACGGAGGTTCGAGCGCACCACAGGCATCCACTACGTCGTCCTATGGACCGCCAATACCTCGTTTTCCTCGGGGACGTGGTCGAAGAACGTCGGCTAGTGCCGTCGATCGTCCCGGCATGAGTCGAATCGGGGTTCGTCGGCGGAATAATGTCCGACAGGAAGAACAAAATTCGTGGATGGATGCGCGTAATTCGACCGTGATCGTCCGTCCGATTTTCGACGAGTTCGGTCGTTCGACCGGGCGTCGGTTCGGAAATCGGATATTCGTCGCCACGATACGTCCCGCCGCTGCGTACGGACTCAAACCGAACCTGTTCGCTGCTATTCGGTCCCTTCGAAAGGGATGTCGGATTATAACTAAATCGAATTTGTCCGTAATGCGGGATGTTATGAAAGAACAGGAGTCGACAGAGACAGCGGGGTCGGATCGAACGCGTCGTTCGTTTATGCGTCGTACAGGTCTCGTAGCCGCCGGAATCCCTGCCGTGCTCGCCATGCAAGGAACGAGTAGTGCTGCGGATCGAACGACGTACACGATTCGTGACGGGACGCCGGACGAGACCGACGTGTACGTCACGGACGCGGGGGAGAGTGGAACGACTGCCGTCGTCGTCGGCGGCATTCAGGGGAACGAACCGGCCGGGAACAGGGCAGCGGGCGGTATCAAATCGTGGTCGATAGACAGTGGAAAACTCATCACGATTCCGCGGGCGAACCAAGTCGCCATCGAACGCGATACCTACGTCAACGACAACGGGAACCTCAACCGAAAGTTCCCGCCGGGGGAGACCCCAACCACGCCGCTCGCACGGGCGATTTGGGACGTCGTCGAATCGTCCGACCCGGACGTCGTGATCAACCTTCACAGCTCGAAAGGGATATATCACGAGGACGTCGGTCCCGACGGGGTCGGACAAGCCATCTATCCCACTACCGCGTCCGGTGCCGGTGAGGACGCAGTGCAGGCGGCGGGGTACATGAACCGACACCATCTCCCGGACTCGTTCCCCGAGTACTACCGGTTCAAACGAGGAAACACGATAAACGGAACCCGACCGTTACTCATCCATAAAGTCGATGCGGACCTCGGCAAACCCGGATTCATCGTCGAGGCGACCCGGTACGAAACGGACCTCGTAACACGGACGAGATGGGAACTGAACATCGTGCGCCACCTGTTGCGTCGCCACGGAATCGAACGTACCTACGAGAACTGATCGACCGGTCTTCGGGGTGACCGTACGAGGGTTCGAAAAATCGGTCTCTATTTCGATGTCTCACTGCATTTCGATGTCCCACAACGGTTGTTACGCCCACTCGTGTGTCGCCGACGCGCCACCGATCAGCCTTCGGTGAGTTGGGGTGCCGTTCCCAGTTCCTCGATGGTATCGGCCGCCCGTTCAGCACCGCCAGCGGCCCGAACCGACGCATTGAACTCCTCGATAGCTTCGTGATACGGTTCGGCCGTGATCGAGTCGACAGCGTCGCGGACCGCCGCGGCCGTTACCTCCTCGTCGTCGAGAACGACGCCGACACCGAGGGAACTGACCCGGTCGGCGACGAGATGCTGATCGGCCATGTGCGGGACGACGACCGTCGGCGTGCCGAACGAGAGCGACTCCATCGTCGAGTTCATCCCGCCGTGGGTGACGAACGCGTCGACGCGGTCGAGCACGTCGAGTTGCGGGACGCGTGAGCGGACGTGGACGTTCTCCGGACTCTCGGCATCGAGGCGGTCGGCATCGGTCTTCGCCTTGAGGACGACCTCCCACTCGCCGTCGTCGAAGGCATCGAAGCAGGCGCGGAAGAAGTCGTCGTCCCCACGGACGACGGTTCCGAGGGAAACGTACGCCGACCGGCGCTCGGCGAGGCGGTCGAGCGGAAGGTCGGCGTCGCGCTGTTCGCCACCGGCGCGCACCATTGGACCGACGAAGACGTGATCGTCGCCAAACGACGCCGAATCGGGCTGAAAGTCGCGGGTCAGCGGAACCAGCGCACGGTCGGTATCCGCGACGAAGAAATCGCTCCGGTCGGGGTCTTCGATGCCGACGTCGGTCAGTAGCTCCAGAATCTCGCCGGAGAATCCGGGTTCCTCGTCGTCGAACGAACTGACGTTCTCGATCAGCGGCGACCCCTCTCGCATGGCGAAACTCGTGTTGAACGAAACCGTCGAAACGTCGAGTTCGTTCGCCACGACGCGACCCCACAGGCACATCGGGTCGGTAACCACGCGGTCGACGTCGTCATCGGCGACGCGGGAGACGAGCGGCGGGGCGTAATCGAGCGTCGCGGACATGAAACGGACGAGGCGTTCGCGCGCGAACCCTGATCGTCGTCGGACGGGTTCACGCCTGGTTTCCCGTCGTCGTTCATCCGACTCATCAAGTCGAACTCCTCGCCGAGACGCTCGAACGTCGCGCCGGTCGGTTCGACCACGTCCGCGAACCGCTCGGGCAGGTAATACGTGACTTCGTGACCGCGACCGACGAGTTCGCGTGCCGTCCGCAGCGTCGGGTTGACGTGACCATACGCGGGAAGCGGGAAGATGCCGACGTGAAGCGTGGGTTCGACGGTTCGACGTTCGGACTCGGACGTTTCGATTCGATGCATTTGGTCGGGGTTTGGCTCCCACCCGGTTCTTTCTTTCGATAAACTAAGTAACAAAATTATAGTTCCTGAACGTCACGGAGTCCGTCGAATCGGACGAAGAACGATATGGGTACGCGTTGTGCTCTCCACGGATGGTAAATCGTCGCACGCTCCTGAAGGCACTCGGATTCGGTGCGTTCGGCTCTCGGTTCGGATTCGATACGAATCGACCGGCCGAACTGCCGCTCCTCGCAACGTCGATACTCAACGAAGGGGCGAAGAAAGGAAACACCTCGCCGAGTAGAACGACGTTTGGACCGCCCGCCGACGTGGGTGACGGAGTGATTCGAACGTTCGTCACGAGCGCGCAGTCAGGGAAGCCCTTGTCCGTCGGCGTCCGGTTCACCGCCGATATGTTGAGCGGATTGCCGACGACGACGACCGACGGTACGTGGGAGATTCCGGACGGGAAGACGCCGTGCTGCGGGCACGAAACCGTCCTCGCGTTCCCGGAAGGGGGGAAAACGATACCGTTCCGGTGGTTCATGCTGAACTGGAATCCGGACGGTCATCCGCCGCCGGACGTCTATTCCGTTCCTCACTTCGATTTCCACTTCTATCTGATGCCGCGGGCGAAACGTGACGCGATCGAGAACGGATACTGTCCGGAGGCAACCACTGCGGTCACCTGTGGAACGTTGGAGCGGGGGATGGAACCGTTGCCACCGCACCAGCGGCCGCCGGAGTACGAGTCCCTCGGTGCCGTCGAGCCAGGGATGGGGAACCACCTGATGGACCGGACCGCGCCGGAGTTCAACGGCGAACCGTTCACCCATACGTTCCTCTGGGGGACGTTCGACGGAGAGCTGATCTTCTTCGAACCGATGGTAACGCGGTCGTTTCTCCGTGATCTCTGTACCGAAACTCGTGTCCCAGTCGAGATGCCGTCCGCGTTTCCCGAACCGGGGTGGTATCCGACCGAGTACGCGCTCCGATATTTCGACGAATGGGATACGTATTCGGTGAGTTTGGAGTCGTTTCGATGGTTCGAAACGTGACCGACTAACTCGTCGAGCGTCCCCGAAGCGGCGTCGAAGGGACACGTACAAGTCCCGATTCGCCGGAGTTCTCTTTGAAACAACAAACGCTTTCTCAGGCAACCATCACCTTGAGGGCCGTATATCCGCGATAATGTAGCAACCTCGGAAGCGGTTCGGACGCAAATCGATATTTCCGCCGCGCTGTCGGCCGGATCATCGGGTAGGACCCGAAGTGCGACCGGCCGATGAGGTCCGAGTCTGCGGACTCGGGAGAGAGATTAACCAACGAAATGAACGTAACAGACATCCTGGGAAGTCCGGAAGAGGAATACAGCAACTTCGTTTACGTCGTAGCGGCCATCGCCGCACTCAACGGCCTCCTGTTCGGGTTCGATATCGGTATCATCTCCGGTGCACTGCTCTACATCAAACAGTCGTTCGCGCTCTCGACGTTTCTGCAAGAGGTCGTCGTCAGCGGAGTCCTCGTGGGAGCGATGCTCGGCGCGGCGGTCGGCGGGGGATTGGCCGACCGGTTCGGTCGCCGTCGACTTACCATCGCCGGTGCAGCGGTGTTTTTCGCCGGTTCCATCGGAATGGGGCTTTCGCCGAACGTGACTTGGCTCGTCGGGTTCCGGTTCGTCGTCGGCATCGCCGTCGGGGTCGCCTCCATCGTCGGTCCCCTCCACATCTCGGAGACGGCACCGCCCAGTATTCGCGGATCGCTTGGGTTTCTACAGCAGTTGGCGATCACGCTCGGAATCCTGTTGGCATATCTCGTCAGTTACGCATTCGCGCCGACGTTCGCCGGGATTCCAGGCTGGCGTTGGATGCTCGCCTTCGGCGCGGTGCCCGCCGCCGTACTCGGAATCGGGATGTACTTTCTCCCGGAGAGTCCTCGGTGGCTCGTCGAAAAAGGCCGTGACGACGAGGCACGGGACGTGCTCTCGCGTATCCGTGCCGACGCCGACATCGAAGAGGAAATGGACGAGATCAACGAAGTGAGTGAAATCGAGAGCGAGGGGAACCTCGCCGACCTGCTCGAACCGTGGTTGCGTCCGGCCCTACTGGTCGGTATCGGTCTCGCCGTCTTCCAACAGATAAGCGGCATCAATACCATCATCTACTACGCACCGACGATCCTGAAGAACATCGGCTTCGGTAACGTCGCCTCGATCGTCGGGACGGTCGGCGTCGGTATCGTCAACGTCCTATTGACGGTGGTCGCAATCCTGCTGGTCGATCGGATCGGCCGCCGACCGCTGCTGCTCGTCGGCGTCGGCGGGATGACAGTCATGCTCGGGATTCTGGGATTGGGATTTTATCTCCCGAGCCTGTCGGGCATCGTCGGGTACGTCACGCTCGGCAGCATGATCCTCTACGTCGCGTTCTACGCGGTCAGCCTCGGACCCGTGTTCTGGCTGATGATTTCGGAGATATATCCGCTCCGAATTCGGGGGACCGCGGAGGGTGTCGCCAGCGTCTTCAACTGGGGAGCGAACCTCCTCGTCGCGTTGACGTTCCTCTCGCTCATCCAGCGAATCGGCGAGGCGTTGTCGTTCTGGATCCTCGGCGTCTGTTGTCTCGCCGCGTTCGTGTTCATCTACTTCCGGGTTCCGGAGACGAAAGGCCGGTCGCTCGAAGAGATCGAGTCGACGCTCCGCGAAAGCACGTTCGTCGGTTCGGACGGTGATTCCGGAACGACAGAATACGAACCGGACGTACGGGAGTAAGTCGGGATTCGGGGCGAAAAGACGCCTCGCAATTCTTGAGCCGAGTTGGAAAGAAACTTCGATGCGCGACGATTCAAGCGGGCAAACGAAGTGCGACGCTGTACATCGTGCCGGTCGATTCCTCGCCGATGGACGTCGCGACCCGTTTTACTTCCGCGGCCAAAGGCTCGCGGAGTTCGGGTCGAAGCCGAGAACACATCGAGAGCGCAGCGGTGGCGTGTGCCTCGATATGGCTCGCGGTCCACGGCACCGGATCCAGTAGGATCCGCTTCCGGTCGAACTCCCAGCCGTATCCCGCGAACAGTCGTTCGAGGACCGCCTCCGGATAGAACGTCAGTGCCGATTTCCCCGTCGCCAACTCGGCCGCGGCGTTTTCCAGCGCGAAGAGTTCGCGCACGGCGGCGTCGTCCGGGGGTGGGCGGTAGTCGTCGATCACGAGGTGACAGCCGAGGTCCGCGACCCGCGTCAGTTCCGCCGCCACCGCTTCGAGTGACGGTGGCCCAACGAGATTGAACAGGGCGTGCGCGGTGATGATTTCGACCGAGTCGGTTTCGAGCGGGAGGGAACGAAGGTCCGCTTCCAAAACGGCGGTCCGTCCACTTTCGCTATCGAACCGTTCTCCTTCCCCCTCGCCGTCAGTCCATTCTCCTTCCCCCTCGCCGTCAATCCAACCTCCTTCGCCGTCATCGAACCGCTCGCGAACGGCAGTCGCGTGCTCGGGGTCGTTCGTGACGGCGTAGACGCGGCTGGCACCGTCGGCGAGCAAACCGGCCGTCGTGTTGCCCATTCCCGCCCCCGCTTCGAGACAAGTCGCGCCCGAAACCGGGCGGTCGGCGAGAGCTGTCCTAACGGTTCGCGGGATATCCATGGCTGTATCGAGCGAGTTCTAGTGATGGAGTTGCTCCGGAACGGGGCTCCGCTCGTGGCGGAGCTTCTCGATGAGCGACCGCTGGGCGGCCTCCTCCATTCCGTCGTAGCGCTCGGCAGCGTCGAGCACCACGCCGACCAACTTCGGGTCGCCCGGGTTGATGACGCTCGTCAGTCCCTGTGCGGCCGCGAAATCGAATCGCTCCTCGATTTCGGCGGGCGTATCGACCGGCTGATACCAGTTCGAATACGGACGGTTCTCCTCCGGAAGTTCGTCGGTCGACGGCCACGGTCCCTTCGCGAAGGCCTTGATGCCGAGCGTCCCAATGCCCGCGTTCGGTCGCGCGCTCAAGCACCGCTTCGTAGTCGTACTCGTCGTCGTCCTTGCCCACGACGACCGGGTTCATCGGGAACATCACCGTTTCGAGGTCGTCGATTCGGTCGATGGCGTCGAGGATGAGCTGTGGGTTCCCGTGACTCGTCAACCCGATGTGACCGATTCGTCCGTCGGCTTTGGCCTCCCGAAACGCTTCGAGCGCGCCGTCGTCGCCCGTGATGGTGTCCAATTCCTCCTCGTATTCGAGACCGTG
This sequence comes from Haladaptatus sp. R4, assembly GCF_001625445.1. NCBI lineage: Archaea > Methanobacteriati > Methanobacteriota > Halobacteria > Halobacteriales > Haladaptataceae > Haladaptatus > Haladaptatus sp. R4. The sequence goes on from NZ_LWHG01000029.1 coordinate 177,750, forward strand.
TACCTGATACAGGTCGATGTGATCGACGCCGAGGCGGTTGAGTGACGCGTCGAGTTTCCGTTTCGCCCCCTCGTATCCCCGTTCCTGTGTCTTACAGCCGAGGAAAATTTCATCGCGATGTTGGCGGAGTTTCGGTCCAAGTTTCAGTTCCGCATCGCCGTAGGTCGGGGCGACGTCGAAATGGTTGATGCCGTGATCGAGCACGAGTTCGACCATCTGGTTCGCACCCTCCTGTTCGAGCCAGTTGAGCGCGATGGCACCGAACGTCATGATGGAACTGTCGTGACCGGTGGAACCCAATGAGCGCGTCTGCATGGTAGCTAATTACTGCCGGTCAACAAAAGCGTATGTCTCGGGGAATCAGTCGGCGGGCTGGGAGTCGCGGTTCAGGAAGAGCCTCGTGAGTTCCGCGCCGAGGTCCTCGCCGGAGTGCGTCTCCTCGACCTGCGTGTACACGAGCACGAGGCCGAGCGTCGCCAGTGCGGCGGCGAACACGAACGGGACGACGTAGCCGAAGCTGACGAGCCATCCGCCCGCAAGCGGGCCGATTGCGGTTCCGAGACCGAACGCCATCGTCAGCACCGAGAGCGTCGTTCCGGCGTTCGAGTTCCGCGCGATGTCCCCGGCGAGCGCGAAGGCGGGCGCGAACACCATCGCGCCCGCGATTCCTTGCACGAACCGAGCGCCGATCATTCCGAGTGGCGTCGCGACGAGGCCCTGTGCGACCGTCGCGGGGATGAGGAAGACGAGACCGATGAGGATGAACGGCTTCCGGCCGTACTTGTCGCTCGCGGTGCCGACGGGCGTCTGCATGACGACCTGTCCGAGCGTGAACGCCGCGAACTCGATCCCGAACAACGTCGCACTCTGGCCGAGATGGTTGTTGATGATGCTTTCGAGGGGCGAGAGGATGGCGATTCCGATAGCCATGAACAGCGACGCGAGACCGAGCGTGAACACGGAGTCGAGGGTACCGTGACCGTCGTGTTGCTCGAAGACGGCGATACTGTGGTCGCCGCCCGCGTCCGCCGTGTGCTCCGCATCGAAATCGACGTCGGGGTCGCTCACCAGCACGAAGACGAGGAGTGCGCCGACGAGTGCACCGAGCGTCGCGATGTAGAACGCCGCCTCGAAGCCCGTGATGCCGTAGCCGAGGAGCGTGTACGGGCCGCCGTAGATGACGGTGCCCGCCGCGACGGGACCGATACCGAACCCGAGCATGCGGAACGTGTTGAACACGCCCATCGACCCGCCACGGTTGTCGTCCGTGGAGAGGTCGTTCACGAGCGCGACGGTCGCCGGAACGGTGACGGCGACGCCGATACCCTGCCCGATGCGGATGAGGAGCATCGCGCTGTAGTTCCCGGCGAGGGAGTACGCGAAGTTCGAGACGGCGAGGATGAGAAGGCCGACGACGACGAAGACCTTCCGTTTCCCGCTCTTGTCCGAGAGGTTCCCCGCGATTGGCTGGACGCCGCTCATGAAGAAGCCGAACGCAGAGAGGATGAGGCCCGTGACGAGGGCAGTGCTGAGGCCGAACGTCCCGCCGCTCACCATACCGCTCCCGATGTAGAGCGGGAGGACGATGATGAGGAACGAGTTTCCGATGGAATCGGCCATCCGCGCGAACGCGAGCGCGAGGACGCGTCTGTCGGTGTCGAGGATACCCACTATCGGGGCCCCCTGTCGATCGTACTGTGTGTGCTGTGGCTCTGAATCATATCTTACTAACCAATCAGTCAGCCATCCGCTTAAACGTTCGGTTCGCGACAACCGATGTACCCCAAATAACACCGACGACCGTTTGGAGCGTTGAAACGTCGGTGATAACCGAACACACGGGACGTCTTCACACACCTAGCTGACTGATTCGTCAGTAAGTCCATTGTGGTATCGTGAGCGTACTTGACGGATCGAAAGCAATAACTAGTCGATCGTTTCATCAGGAGCGAATCGCATCGAAAACGTACATCACACGCCGGAAATTACGTCCCCGAACGTCGGAGATTACGTCCCCGAAAACGTCCGCGTGACCGCGCTCCGGAACCGCCGCCCGCTGTACGCGAAGAGGACGGCTATCCAAAGCGTGACGACGCCGATGGGGTAGACGGTGATTTGGTTCTGGTCGTTCAACGCGAGGGTGAACCGCAACATCTCCAGTCCGGAGATGAACAGCAACCCGGCGGTAATCCGCCGGTCGCCATACCCGAGATAGCCGAGCGCGGCGGTGAGCAACGCCAGTAGATAGCAGACGACGGCGACCAACCGCATGACCATGAAATCGGGGGTATACGGCGTGAGCGGGGGAATCGAAAAGAAGTTGAAACCGGAGAGGCCGACCTTGGTCGAACCGAACATGAAGATGACGTAGTATCCCTTCGGCCACGTCACGATCTCCCACGGGATGAGTCCGACGAGTACCAGCACCGCGGCACGGTAGTATCCCCACCAGTCCCGTCTGCCCCCCGACCGAACCGCCGTGTCGCTAGAGTTGCGGCTCATTGGTGAAAATGAGGACGCAACGGCGAAAAGGATTGCTACTCCGATGGTCGAAGCGTACGCAGTCAGCGGGATGGTGACAGCACGACCCGAGACCCGCCGGAACACCGCAAAGAAAATCGGCGGTGGGGAGACGAGCGAGAAGAACTACAGCGACGTCGCGTTGATTTCGATGACATTTGCCGCCCTATATACTATTTGTGACAGTTGTTCGAGGCGGTCGTCGTCCATCCGACTCGTCGGTCCGATGACACTGATCGCTCCGTAGACACCACCGTCCTGCTTTTTGATCGGCACCCCGACACCGACCAGTCCCGGAATCGACTCCTCCCGGTTGTAGGCGAATCCCTTCTCCCGAATCTCCGCCAGTTCTTCGCGGAGTTGCGTTTCGTCGGTGATGGTGTTCTCCGTTCGCGCTTCGAGTTCGACGTCGTCGAGGAAGCGTTCGAGTTCCTCGTCCGTCTTGTACGCGAGTATGGCCTTGCCGACCGCCGTGTGGTAGAGGTTGTTCCGGTAGCCGATGTACAGTTCCGTCTGAACGGCGTTCTCGCCGTTGGTCGTGTAGAGGCAGATACCTTGGTGTTGCTCCTCGACGGTGAAGAGCGCACGTTCCCCGCTTTCCTCCGCCAGGGTGTCCACCTCGTCGCTGACGAGGTCGTAGATATCGAAGCGATTACGCACGTGGTGAGCGATGTCGATAAACCGGAGTCCGAGGCAGTATTTCTCGCCATCCTTCACGACGTACCCGTACTCACGGAGCGTCGCCAAGTAACAGTGCGCCGCGCTTTTCGAGATGTCGAGGTGGTCGGCGAGTTCCGTCACTCCGAGCCGTTCGTGTTTTTGGAGTGCGCTTATGATGTCGAGGGAGGTTTGGGTTGATTTTACGGGATTTTTAGCCTCGTTCATCTTTCTCAGTACTGTTGTCAGCTGTTGGCATAAGCGTTTGGAATAACCAAACGCTCGCTGTCGTCCATTTTCCGCCACGAAAATGACCGATTACAATATAGTTCGTAAAGATGTTTTTCGTCCGTCATTCTATAGACGTCACTATCTTCCGTCAATTTATCAATATTCCAATCATCATCTCTCGTTGATATTCCGGAACGGGAGTATCACTTGCCCGTCCAACCATGTCAATCAATTCCATGCTAGACGGAAACTATATTAAAGCAGTTGCGTATACCTGTAATATGCGCAGAGTAGCGTTTGCAAGTCGTGTAGAACGAAATCCGTCTCACGCGAGGATACCGATATGAAGTTCGGGGTGTTCCTCAACCAGTATTACACGGAGGGCAGCGAGTTCGGCGTCGGGGACCTCTACGAACAGGTGGAGTTGATGGAGGACGTCGGGTTCGACTCCGCGACGCTCGGCGAGCGACACATCCACGAGGAGGGGTTCGTGGAACCGATTACCGCGCTCGCGGCCATCGCCGCGCGAACCGAACGGCTCGAACTCGGCACCGCGGCGATGCTTCCCGCGCTGTACAACCCGCTCCACCTCGCCGAGCAGGTGGCGATGATAGACGAGATTTCCGGCGGTCGCGCCGCGTTCGGCGCGGCGCTCGGCTATCGGGAGCGCGAACTCGCGCCGTTCGACGTGGAGATGGACGAACGGGTCGGCAAGTTCCTCGAATCGATTACGCTCCTCAAGCGGCTTTGGACCGAGTCGAGCGTCACGCACGACGGCGACTACTGGTCGTTCGACGACGTCTTCCTGAGTCCGCGACCGGACGAGGTCCCGGTTTGGATCGGCGGCCACGCCGACATCGCCATCAAGCGGGCGGCGTATCGCGGCGACGCCTGGATCGCCAGCGCGTCGTCCACGACATCGGACCTCGAAGAACAGATCGGCGTGTACGAGGACGCGCTCGACGAGTTCGGCATGAGCCGCGAGGAGAACGACGTCATCCTCATGCGCGACTGTTACGTCGCCGACTCCGTCGATGCCGCACGCGAAGCTATCGAGCCGTATCTCCTGAACCTCTATCGACTGTACGCTCGCTGGGGGCAGACGTACATGGACGAGAACGAAGTCGAGGTGGACTACGACGAACTCGACGAGAAGTTCGTCATCGGAACGCCGGAGAACTGTATCGAACAGCTCCGAACCTACGAGGACCTCGGCGTGGATCACGTCCTCATTCGGTGTCAGTTCCCGGGACAACCGCAGGAGTCGGCGATGACGTGTCTCGAACGATTCGGCGAGGAAGTCATCCCCGCGTTCAAATGACGACGAAAATCGGCTACGTCGGGTTGGACCATCACCACTGTCAACCGTATCTCGACAGCATCGACCAGCTCGACGTCGAACTGACGGCGACCGCCGACGAGCGGTTCACCCCGGAAGCGTTGGACATCGAGACGGCGAGCGACGCTCCCCACTACGGTTCCGTCGAACGGTTGCTGGACGATTCTGACGTCGACCTCGTCTGGATAACGCTCTCGAATCGGGACACGCCCGAGGTCATCGAAGCGGCCGTCGAGCGAGGTATCGACGTGTTCACCGAGAAACCCGCCGCCCGGACGGCCACCGACCTCGAACCGGTCGCGGCCGCTGCTCGCGAGTCGGAGGCCACAGTCGGGGTCTCCTACACTTGGCGCGGCCACCCGATTTCGAAACAACTCCACGAGCTACGTCGGTCCGGGTTTTTCGGGGACGTTCGGAGCTTCGACCTCCGGTTCGTCGCCTCGTCGCTACGGACGCGGGACACGGACCACTACCTCTTCGAGAACGACGCCAGTCGCGGCGGTATCGTCCAATGGCTCGGCGTCCACTGGCTCGATCTGGTGCCGTGGATACTCGACGACCCGATCGTTCGTGTGAACGCGAACCTCTCGGCCGGAACCCCGGAGGTCGATATCGAGGACGAGCGACGCTCCAGTTGGAAACGGAATCCGGTGCCATCGGCACGCACACCTGCGGCTACTACCTCCGCGAGGGACGGTACGATACCCGGATTCAGGTGTACGGCGAGAAGGGACGGAGCAGTTGGGACCCGATGGGCGAGACGTTCGGCTTCGAGGGGGAGACGACGCTCGAACTCGGTTCCTCGGGTGGCGACTGGGTAAGTACGCCACACCGGCGGGTCACACACGAGTATCAGGCCGCACCGGGCTACGGCGGCCGCTGGGGAATCGAGTTCTTCGAGCGGATGTTACGCGCCAGGAACGGCGCTGCCACGATGCCTGCTGATTTGGACGACGCGCTCGAAGTCCTGCGGGTTCTCGACGCGGTGTACGAGTCCGCGCGAACGGGGACGTGGGAATCCGTCGACGGCGCGTAGGAATCGGACCCTTCGCGTTCGCGTTCTCGTCTTCGTGTTCGCGTCCGCATTTCCGATCAGTCCTCGTAGATGGAGTCGATTTTCCACTCCGCTACCGGGGTGAACTCCGACGCGTCGAGGTCGATATCGTACCCGAACGGCGCTTCGAGAACGGACCCCAAGGAAATTTTCCCGTCGTGGATATCGAGCGTGGCGAACCCGTTCGGGTGGCGACGATAGAGGTCGCCGTGGTTTTCGAGGAGTTGGTCCTGAACGTCGTCCGGAAACATGTCGAGGCCCAAGTAGTAGTGGTGTCCGTTTCGCTCGACGTGGTCCATCCCGATGGTCGCCATCGTGGCGAGGTCCTCCCCCAACTCGACGGGACCGAGCGTCGTGAGGTCCTCGCCGCTCATCAGGTACGTCCCGTCCGTGGTCCGCCGTCGGTGTTCGATCAGACAGCGATTCACGATTCCCTTCATGACCCCCTTGCAGTTCTTGTGACTCGTCCCGGCGTAGCCGCAGTCGAGGGCCGTTCGAAGGCTGGTGGGGTGGTCGTCCGACTCGTCGATGATGACGGGCGGCCGGTCGGTCCACGCGTCGAACGTCGCGCGTGTACCCTCGCTGAACGCCTCGTCGCGCGGGAGGGGTTGTTCGACGTACAGGAGATGATCGAAGAACGGTTCGAGGGTCGAATCGGCTTGCATCGTCTCCCACTGGCGTCGAAACTCAGCGACGCTCCCGTACTGTTCGTTCGCGTCCAGCGAGAAGGCGTAGTCGTCGAGCGAACTCCGTTCGAGGAGGGCGTGAATCCGACGAAGCCGGTCGGCGTCGCTCGGCGTGGCCGCGAGCTTGATTTTGAAGTGGTTCACGCCCTGCTCCTCGATGTACTCCGTCAGCGACTGCGGGAGGCCGTCGTCGAGTCTGTCCGCGACAGCGACGTCCTCGTCGGTCAACGGATCGCTCAACCCGACCGTGTGCCGGATTCGCATCTCACGCCGTGGCGTTTCGGGGAGGAGTTCCGTCGGCTCCCGACCGTCGAGTTCGTCGTAGAGTTCCCCCATCTCGATGCCGAGGGTGTTCTCGTGGACGGCGGTAGGGAACGTCGTGTCCGTCGCCCGGCAGAAGGCGTCTATCAACGCCTGTTCGATCAAACTGACGCCGTAGCTCCACAGGAGCGCCGGATGGTCGGTCGGTTCGGCCCAGTCGCCGACCTGCTCGAACAGCGACTGCCAATAGGAGAAAACTGTCGGGTGGGAATCCATGGCAGTCGCGTGCTCACACGTCGCCTCGAACACCTCCAACATTCCCTCGATTCCGTCTTCGAGCGTCATCTCCGGGTCCTTGTGGAACCACATCGGCGCGAGCGCGCCCATGCTCAATCCCCGTGCCGTTCGCCCGTCGATGTCGGCGGTGAGGGAGACGAGGATTTGCGGGCCTTCAGTGACGTGCACGTTGCCGAAGTGAAACGACATCCGTCGGCGGAGGTTGATAGTGGACAACTCCGTCTCGAAGATGGTGATTGCCATATCGGGACCTCGGACCGTGAAACAATAAATCATCTCCCGCTCGCACCGACCAAACGTTTTTACCATCGACTCGAAAGTATTCGACATGCACATCGGACTTTGTACGCTAGCCGACGGGAATTCCTCCGTCGAGGAGGTGGTGCGGGAAGCAGCGGCCGCCGGGTACGACGGCGTCGAAATATGGGGCCGAGGACACGTCGACGGCACCAACGGCACGCCGGACGAAGCGCGCCGAACTGCGACGGACCTCAATCTCGATATCCCGACCTACGGTTCCTATCTCCGGCCGGAACGCCCAAGTTCGCCGAGTCCTACGAGGGGGAACTCGAAATCGCGACGCTCTCGACGCGGACCTCGTTCGCGTCTGGGCGGGAAATCAGGAGTACGGCGTCCACGACCGCGGCCATTGGAGGCGGACGGTCTCGGACCTCCGCGAGTTGGCGACCGCGGCGTCGGAACGGGGTATCGGCGTCACCGTCGAGAAACACGAGGGGACGCTCACCGACGACGGAGAGGGAGCGCGGCGGTTGATCGAAAAGGTGGACGAACCGAACTGCGGTCTCAACTGGCAACCGCTGTTCGGCATGACGTCGGATGCGATTCGGGCGGAAGTCGAGGAACTCGCACCGCTGAGCAACAACGTCCACATTCAGACCGTTCCCGAATCGGGCGCGACGACGCGCTGTGCGTTGGCGGACGCTTTCTTCGACGTCGAACACATCGTTCGAACGTTTCAGGACGCCGATTTCGACGGCTACGTGAACGTCGAGTTCGTCCGAGACGATATCGACTTCACGCGTGCCATCGACGCCGACCTCGACTACCTTCGGTCGCTTGCCCGGTGACGTCAACGTTGCCTACGACATCGTCACGGACCACGTACCACGGTGCACCTATTTCGGACCACGTACCACGATGCACATTTCACGGACCACGTGTCACGGAGCACATTTCACGGGAACCGTTCATCATCGTGACGTCACGTGATTCCGGAGCGTACCGACCCCTTCGAACTCGACTTCGACCACGTCACCGTCCGAGAGCGCGTCCGGGCCGTACGGCGTTCCCGTCGCGATGACGTCGCCCGGTTCGAGGGTGATGAGTCGAGAGACGTCGGCGACCAACTCGGGAACTGAGAATATCATCATCTCCCGCGTAGTCTCCTGTTTCACCTCGCCGTTGTGTCGGAGTTGCAGCGTCGCATCGTCCGGGACTTCGTCCGGCGTCGCGATGACCGGACCAATCGGGAGCGAACCGTCGAACGCCTTGCCGCGAACCCAGTTTCGCTCTTCGGCCTGGTCGTCCCGGTTCGAGATGTCGTTCACGCAGGTGAACCCCTCGACGTAGGCCATCGCGTCGTCCGCATCGACGTCCCGGCACTGCGTTCCGATGACGATGCCGAACTCGGCTTCGAACTCCACGAGGTCCTTGCCGGGTGGCAGTTCGATGGCGTCGTCGTGCCCGCTCACGCAGTTCGGTCCCTTGAGGAAGAGTTCGGGTCGCTCGGGTAGGTCCTCGAACCCGGACTCCTCCCTGTGGTCCATGTAACCACCCGCCTGACAGACGACTTTCGTCGGTTCGCACGGCGGGAGCGTCTCCACGGATTCCACGTCGTAGGTTCGATTGCCCGCTTCGATGGTGCCCTCGACCAGTTCACCGTTTCGGGCGATACCCGTCTCGTCACGAAAACGTATCGTTCGCATAGACGAGAGAGGGTTGGGAGGGGGAGGTAACGAATGTTTGGGTTCGACCACCGGACGGCGTGAAATTTGTAACGCCGCCGGGGCGACCCGGTGGCTATCGTGATGATACCGGTGAGCACGAGTCGTTTGGAATTACGAAACGCTCCCGTTTCCAGCAAATCCATCCATTACAAAGATATCACTGTAACGCGCGGGGTCTCGGCGACGATTTCGATCGGTTCGACGTCCCTCCGGTGATCCGGTGTTTGGTATTACGAAACAGTTATCGAGCTATCGACGTCGAATTGATCTCGATGACGTTCACGGCGTGGTGGATCATTTCCGAGATATCGTCCAGTCGATCACCGGTCATCCGACTCGTCGGTCCGATGACGCTGACTGCGCCGTACACGCCGCCGTCTCGCGCCCGAACGGGTGCACCGGCACCGACGAGACCGGCGATGGTTTCCTCCCGATTGAACGCGATGCCGTCGTCCCGAACGTCTTCGAGTTCCGCGCGCAACTGCTCGCGGGTCGAAATCGTGTGTTCGGTGTGTTTCGTGAACTCCAAATCCCGTATCAGTTCGTCCCGCCGTTCCCGCGGCATGTACGCGAGTATCGCCTTCCCGACGGCGGTGTGATGGAGGTCGTTTCGATAGCCGACGTACAGTTCGGTCTGGACGGCCATGTCGCCACTCGCTTTGTAGAGGCACACCCCTTTTCCCTGTTCTTCGACGGTGAACAGGGCCAACTCGCCGCTTCGCTCGGCCAGTGTATCGACCTCGTCGGTGACGAGGTCGTAGATTTCGAACCGATTTCGGACGTGGTGGGACATGTCGAGGAACTGTGGACCGAGTCGATACGCCCCGTCCTCCCGCACCACGTAGCCGTTCTGGCGCAGCGTCGAGAGGTGGCTATGAATCGTCCCCTTCGAGACGTCCAAGTCGGTGGCCAGTTCCGTCACGCCCATCCGCCGATGTTCCTGAAGCGAATCGACGATATCGAGGGCGGTCTGTACCGCTTTGACCGGATTCCTTGCTTCGTTCATACTAACTGGTTCGGAATTAGGTTGTGGGACGATCGATATCAATGTTTTCTCGACCGAAATGATAGTTCAACGACCGAAACGCCCGTTTCCCTTCCCGGAACAAACTAATAACGAGCGTGAGTGGGCAGCGATAGAGACCCCATGCAAGCAATCACGTACGATCGAATCGCGGATGCGGCGGAGCACTTCGACGACGACATCGTCCAGCACACGCCGACGGACCTGAGCCGTTCGATAGGGCGAACGGTCGGCGCGGACGTGCATCTCAAGATGGAGCACCTCCAGCGTACGGGATCGTTCAAGACGCGCGGGGCGTTCAACAAGATGCGGACGCTCCAGGCGGACACGGACGTCGAGCGCGTCGTCGCCGCGAGCGCCGGAAATCACGCACAGGGCGTCGCGCTGACGGCGACGAACGCCGGGTTCGACGCGACCATCGTCATGCCGACGGACGCACCACAGGCGAAGATAGACGCGACCAGAGGGTACGGCGCCGAGGTGATTTTGCACGGGAACGACTTTCAGGCCGCCATGACTCACGCCCACGAGTTGGCCGACTCCCCCCGGACGGGGTTCATCCACGCCTACGACGACCCGGCCATCGTCGCGGGACAGGGGACCATCGGCCTCGAAATCGTCGAGGACGTGCCCGACGTGGACACCGTCCTCGTCCCCATCGGCGGCGGCGGGTTGATCGCCGGAGTCGGTTGTGCCCTCGCGGAACTAGCCCCCGACGTCCGTCTCGTCGGAGTTCAGGCCGCATCCGCCGCGACGGTCCCAACGAGTTTGCAGAAGGGCCGCCCCCAGACGAACGACGACGTTGATACCATCGCCGACGGTATCGCCACCGGCGGCATCTCCGAGTTGACCCTGGAGTACATCGACGCGTACGTGGACGACGTCGTCACCGTTCCCGACTCGGCCATCGCACGTGCCATCATGGTACTCCTCGAACGCGCGAAGCAGTTCGTCGAGGGTGCGGGTGCGGCCGCCGTCGCACCCCTCCTCACCGACGCGGTCGACGTCCGTGACGAAGTCGTCGTGCCGGTGTTGAGCGGGGGGAACCTCGACGCGTCCATGCTCCAAACGGTGTTGAGCCACGAACTCACCCAGCGAGACCGACTGATCGAACTCCGCATCCGTATCGACGACCGGCCGGGCGTGCTGGAGGAGATTTCGGGCGTCGTCTCGGACCACAACGCGAACATCCGAACCGTCAACCACCACCGCGCACACAGCGAACTCGCCGTCGGCGAGGCGTTCGTCACCTACCAAATCGAAACGAGCGGCGTCGAGCACGCCGACAACATCAAGGACGCCATCGAAGCCGTGGGCTACGAGGTGTCGCAGGTCAACTGACACCGGCCGACCGAGTCGTCACCTCCTCGTGAACTACGATTCGAGAAGTTTCAGGCTTCACTCGGTGAGTTCGCACGAGAACCGCTACGAAACGATTTCGCGGAGGTAGTTGAGAACGATACCGACGATCACGAGATAGCCGAGGATGCCGAGCACGTCGACCGTACGCCCGTTCACGTGTTCTCCCATCACGGTCTCGTCGCGGGCGATGGAGAGGAGAAGGTAGCCGAGCAGGGGGAACGCGGCGATTGCGAGCGCTTGAGCGGTTCGGAGCAGTTCGACGGGCGACTCTCCGGCGACGGCGACGACGGCCAAACCGATTCCCATCGCGGCCATCGTCCAGAGCTTGACCGACCGGTTTTCCATCGAGGCGTCGTACCCGAACCCGTCCACCAACAGCGTCGCGCCGATGAGTGCGTTGACCACCAGCGACGAGAGGGCGGCGAAGAAGAACCCGATGAGGAAGAGATAAAACGCCCCGTCCCCCGCGACCGGTCGGAGTTGCGTCGCCATCCCCTGCGCCGAGACGGCGGAGTTCGGCGTTCCGTAGATGACGGCGGCGCTCGTGAGGAGGATGACCATCACGATGAGGCCGAGTATCGCGATACCGACGATGCTGTCGAACCCCTTCTCGCTCAATTCGTCCACCTCCCAGTCCTTTTCCGCCATCAGATGGGTCTGGTAGGCCGCCGCCGCGATGGAGAAGTTCGTCGCGGCGAGACCGAGTCCGAGAAAGACGCTCGACCGGTCCGGAAAGGTCGGAACCAGTCCGCCCACCGTCCGTCCGAAATCGACGCCGACGAGCGCGAGCGACCCGACGAACGCGACCAACATGATGCCGACGACGACCGTCACGAGCGTCTCGACCTTTTCGTACAGGTCGGGGAGCCAAAGGAATCCCGCCGCAGCGATCGTAAAGACGGCCGCCCAGAGGCGAGGTTCACCGCCGAAGAGCGCGGCGACGCGAAGCCGATTCCGGCGTTGTTACCCGCCTGAAACGCCACAATCGTACAGAATCCGAGCACACCAGCGAGTTGAGAGGTTCGTTTTCCGTACTTCGTTCGAGCCACCTGAAACAGGGTATCCCCGGTGACGACGCCGATGCGGGCGGCCATCCACGTATACGTGATCATGAAGACGGTGGCGGCGACGGGAATCCACAACAGTCGATAGCCGTACGTTCCGCCAGCAATCGTACTCAGCGCGATGCTGCCGGGACCGACGACGACCGCCGCCAGAACGAGCGCCGGTCCGAGGGCCTTCAATCGCCGAGAGAGGGACGCGGTTCCTGTCATGGTCCCTCATCACACCCATCCAACTAATATTTTTGCACGAAGAAAAACGTCGAATCTCTCCCTGTCGTCCCCCGTCGATATCCCGACTATTCGGAACGAGCGTCCGCCCACAACCGCTCGATTTCGACCCGTTCGTGCCGCGCGATGTCCGTCGGACTCATTTCGTCGTTCGACGGGCGGTGGCACTCCGCCGTGACGTATCCGTCGTACTCTCGCTCGTCGAGCGCCCCGAACAGGGGGGCGTGGTTGACGTCGCCCGTCCCGAGCAGTCGCGGTTCGAACGCTTCCACGCCGTGGCAGGTCTCCAACTCGAATCGACCGGGTCGCTCCGACTCCGATCCTGTGCACCGACGCTCGTCCTTGACGTGGACGTGTCGCAGGTCGTCGCCGAGGCGCTCGACGGACTCGCGCCCGTACCCGACGTCGGAGATGTACATGTTCCCGGCGTCGTGGATGACCCCGACGTTCTCGCGGTCGATGGCGTCGAGCAGTCGCTCCGCGTCCGCCGCCGATTCGATGATCGTGTTCGAGTGGATTTCCATGAGGAGCGTCACGTCGTAGTCGGCGGCCACGTCCGCCGCGCGTCGCATCCACTTCGCGCCGGTTCGATACGCATCGTCGTCCGCGTCTCGGGACGGGGGACCGCCGGGACCGTGCCGTACTCGGGGACAGTCCAGGATTTCCCCCAGTTCCAGAAATCGAGTCAATCGGTCGAGTGCCGCCTCGCACTCCGCTTCGCTCTTCCCGACGTACTTTCCGGTGTAGGTCGCCAGACACGCCACTTCGAGGTCGTTGGCGTCGAGGCGGTCCGCGATTTCGCGGGCGCGCTCGTCGCTCGTTTCGACACCGAAGTGTGGCTCTCTACCCATCAACTCGACGGCGTCGTAGTCGAGGTCCGAGACGACGTCGATGACGTCGTCCAGTCGCCGGTCGCCGAACATCTTCGTGAATACGGCTGTTTTCATGTCTGTCACTCCTCCGCGGGACGCGGGGTGAGGTCGCCGGATTCGACCATCGATTGGAGCGGGTTGTCCTCTATCTCCAGCGGGAATTCGACGCGCCCGCGCCGCCGAGCGGACTCCCAGCAACCGAAGATGATCTCGTTCGCCGTCAGCACGTCTTCGGCGTCGAGGACGGGCGTCGTTCCCTCGTCGAGGCTCGAAACGACGTCCGCTATCGCACCGAAGATGGGACGAACGTCGTTCTCGCAGTCAACCGCCTCCGGCGTCGTCTCCCCGTCGCGGTGTACGCGCAGGTCGTGCTCGCCGGACGGCCACAGATCGAGGACGCCTTCCGTCCCGCGAACGCGGACGAGACTGTCGAAAGCGGCGGTCCCGTCGCCTGTCGAAAGCAGCGCGTGGACCCCGTTCTCGTACTCCCACATCGCCAGCGCTTGGTTTTCGTTGTGCGACCCGTACCGGACGTTCTCGACGCTGTAGTCGACCTGACAGAGCGCCCACTCCGGCCTTCGCCCGTCGTTCAGACCGTTACAGACGTCGATCAGGTGGCTTCCGAAGTCGAAGAGGTTCTTCCCGCCGATTTCGACCCGCTCGATGGTCCCGATTTCTCCCTCCGTGAGACGGCGTCGGGCTTCGAGATACGTTTCGCTGAACCGTCGCTGATGGTTGAACGTCAGTTGGATGTCGTTGTCGGCACACGCCGACACCATGCGACGACAATCGCCGAACGTGTCCGCCATCGGTTTTTCGCAGTGGATGGCGCGGAGCGCGTCGCTCTCGGTACAGTCGACGACGATGTCCGCGTGCGTCGGTACCGGCGTGCAAACGCTCACGACGTCCGGTTCGACCGCACGGAGCATCTCCATGTAGTCCTCGTAAACGTCGTGATGGTCGATGTCGAACCGGTCGGCGAACGCCTCCGCGTGATCCCTGACGAGGTCCGCACACGCCACGAGCGAACAGTTTTCGAGCGCCGCGTACGCATCCGCGTGATGGTACGACATCGCCGCACTCGTTCCCCAATCCGGGGTATCCGGGTCCGGCCCGGTACCGATGAACGCCACCTTCTGCTGAGCCATTAGTATCGGGTTTGTTCTTCGCAGTCGTATTTCAACCTTCGTATAAAATTTACGATAGTTTACTTTATCGACGGTGAGATTTATGTTGTTTTCACGTGAGATAAGAATACGGACATGCTAGACATCGGTATTATCGGGCTCGATACGAGCCACGCAGAGGCGTTTGCGCCGCTTATCGACGAAACAGAGGATATGACCGTCAGCGCCGTGTGGGACGACAATTCGGTCCGGGAACCGTCGTACACGGAATCGTTCGCCTCGAAATACGACGCGCGATACGTCCACGAACCGGGAGAGATGGTATCATACGTCGACGCGGCGATGGTTCTCACGGTCGATTGGGGAACGCACCGCCCGCTCGCGACGCCGTTCCTCGAAGCGGGCGTTCCGACCTTGATCGACAAACCGCTCGCCGGGCGGTACGAAGACATCGAGGCGATAGCGGCGGCAACCGAGCACGCACCCCTGTTCGGCGGTTCCGCCGTCCCGTTTCATCCCGAAATCACGTCGCTCATGCGGGAAGAGACGGGGCGTTCCCTCTTCGGTGCGGGCTACAACGACTACTTCTACTATCGGGTTCACATGGTGGATGCGGTCCGGATGCTCGCCGACGCGGACTGGACCGAGGTTCGGGTGGTCGATTCGCCGGGGACGAGGACGGAAATCCGGTTTTCGAACGGAACTCACGGGACGATTCGGTTCGACGGCACGCCGACGAACGCGAGTTTCGGGTTGTTGGACGTCGGCACCGAAACGCGGGCCGTGCGGATCGAGGGGAACGAAACGTCCTTCGCCGAGATGTACGCGCCGTTCCTCGACGCGTTCGAATCGGTCGCCCGTGGCGAGCGGGACGACACCCGCCGACTTCTCGATTCTGCCACGTTGCTGTTGGGCATCGAGGCGGCTATCGAGAGCGGTCGAACGGTCACCCCCGACAGCGACCTCCTTCGGGAGGTGTATCGGGACGGTGATTCGTTCCTCGCAGAATACGAACCCTACTACTGATTGCGGGTTTCACGGATACGGTCGAGGATACCCGTCATTTCCGGCTACGAATCCGGCCCGTCGAGAACGACGGGGGCGCCCGTTTCGAGCGATTCGTTCGCCGCGAGCGTCAATTCGAGCGTTTTTACCCCGTCCGCGTAATCGGTTCGAACGCCGCTCGCATCCCGCCGTTCGACCGCGTTTACGAACGACTCGACTTCCGTTTTGACGGCGCGACCGCACCCTTCGAATCGGACTTCCTCACCGTCCACGCTCCCCGTCAGCGTATCCGCGGTGTAATCGAGGGTCAACTCGAAGCCGTCGCCGACCAGCGTTACCTGCGTGCCGACGGGCGTGATGCAGTTCGTCGAAACGTGGCTGACGATACCGTTCGCGTGCTCCATACTCGACGTGTTCACGTCCTCGAAATCGATTTCGTCCCGAACGCGCCGGTTACCGTACGTCGTTATCGTGCTCACTTCCCCGCCGAAGTGGCGGAGCACGTCGAAGACGTGCGTCGCGAGCTGGACGTTTCCGCCGCCGGACTTTTCCTTTTTCCGCCCCCACGGGCGGCCCGGAATGCCACCCCAATACCGACCGTCCATCAGCCCTATCGTCCGGTCACCGACGAGTTCGCGTGCGCGTTCCGTGATGTCGGCGTATCTGAAGAGATATCCCGTCTGGGAGATGACGTCGTTCTCCTCGATGACGGACCGTATCTCGTGGGCTTTCTCCGCAGTCCGTGCCACGGGCTTTTCCACGAACAGGTCGATGCCCTGCCGCGCGGCGAGGGTGGCCTGATTCGTGTGGGCGAATGACGGAATCGCCAACACCAACGCGTCGAGTTCGTGCTCCGCGAGCATCGTTTCGTGATCCGTGTAAACCGCCGCGTTTCGGGGGTCCGCCGCTTTCCGAGCGTTCCCTTCGTCGACGTCACAGACCGCGACGAGCGTGCAGTCGTCGATACCGTCCACGGCGTCGAGGAGGCGCGATGCCATCACTCCGGCACCGGTACAAGCGATTTCCATTGGTATCAGTTCTCGCAGCGGCGTCAATTAAAATTATCGCCGTACATCGTCGATGTTCGACGGGCGATACGGGAGGACGCGACCCGGACCGTTCGGGGGCCTCCTGAGGATTGTTACCAACACTTTTGTACTGAAACCGCCTTTATCGGCGTGAAATCCATGAGTGACAGTGACGGCCCTCGACTCGCCACGGCGGACGAGTTTCCCGAGATGATGGAACTGCTGGATCGCTACTTCAGTTACGAACGCGACGGGATGGCCGCGCGATTACCATACTGCTACGACCCCTCCCGAATGGAAAATCACGCGATCATCCGGAAGGACGGACGGATCGTCAGTCACGTGGGTGCGTTCCCGCAAACGTTCGTCATCGGCGGCGAGGAAGTCGAATGCTGGGGATTCGGCGGTGTTGCGACCCACAAGCGGTACCGCGGTAACGGCTACATGAGCGAACTGATCGACTTCTGGTTCGACCGGATGGAAGCCCGAAACGTACCGCTGGCCGAGTTGAGCGGGAACAGACAGCGGTACAACCACTTCGGGTGGGAGGCGGCGGGGCGGGAGTTCCGGTACGAGATTCACGGTCGCTCGTTCTCCGGGACCGATTCCGACCACGAACGGGTCGTCCCCTACGACGGAGGCGACGAACGACTCGACCTGCTTCGGACGCTCCACGGGGAAGAGCCGTATCGAGTGAAACGGGACGAGGAACGGAGTCGCACCGTATTCGGTCAACGGGGACTCGAAACGTTGCTGTACGAACGCGGCGACGAGTCCGCGTACGTGAGTCTCTCCCGCGAGAGTCGCGCCCGAACCATCGCCGAGTTCGGCGGTTCGGCGCGCGGGATAGAAGTCGTGTTGACACACCTCTTCGAATCGTACGATATCGACACCCTCACCGCGGTCGTTCCCCCGCGACATCCGCTCAATACGACGTTTCGCCGTCACAGCAGGACGTGGAGTTTACGGAACCACCGAAACCTCAAGATTCTCGATCCGGCGACGATGCTCGACCGCTTCAGCGATCAGATACGGCGTCGTTGGCGGTCCGCCGCGGAAACCGGGGACGGGTCGCTCACGCTTGGGGTCCGGGGAGCGGACGACGCGGTCCGAATATCGTACACCCCGGAAACCGTCGATGTGGCTTCGACCGACGACGAACCGGAACTGGAACTGGACGAGAACGATTTGGTCGCGCTCCTCTTCGGATTTCACGACCGAAAGCGAGAACTCAAGGAACGCCATCCGATTCTGGCGGCGGTGTTGCCCCTCGATTTCTTCGTCTGGAAGACGGAACACGTCTGACGGAGACGCGTTCGGGGGTGCAGACCCGCCTCGAACGCGCGGGATCAGACGCACCCGAACGAACCGCCGAGGGACCGTTCGATTTTCGATGGGCGCGAATAGCGTCAGCAGGGGCACAGGAGATCACGACGTCGGTGGGAGGTGGCAACTAGGGTGAACGACGTGAACGATGTATCCTGTATTCCGGCATTTACCGAAGGTCATCTTAAAACTATGGATACTAATCCGGGACGCACGCGATTCGACCGGTACCGGATTCGATTCGAACGAATCGACGGTCACTCGTCGCTTCGTCGTCGAATTACCGAGGCGTTCGCGTCCTCGTCGGCCGTCAACCGACACCGTCTCCGCAGGTTACGTTCCGATAGTATTGAAAATTCTCGATGAACAGACGTTATTTTATATATTTAATTATATATCAAAATGTCCCCGCGTAGCAAATTATATAAGACATTGTGTGTAACGATTTATTGTAATGGCAAAGACTAGCAAGCGAGACAGCTCCCCGAGCGTCGCCGAAAGCCTCTCGCGGCGACGGCTGTTGACCGCCAGTTCGGCGGCCGTCGCCACCGGACTGGCCGGCTGTATGGGAGGAAAGAAAAAGAAGAAGCAGGGTTCGCTCAAGGAGGACACGATCAACACGTGGATCGAACGGTTGCCGACCCGGATGACGTGGAACCCGTGGGCGACGAACTACCCGTGGACGACGAGTTGGCTCGTCTGTGCGAGGGTCGTTCGGTTCTTCGCCGACGGAAGCGTGAAGACGACGATGCTCGACGATTGGTCGTACGACGCCGACAAACAGGTGACCACCATCAAGTTCCAGAAGGACTGGTACTGGTGGAACGGGAAGAAAGTGAAGGCGGCCGACAAATACTACTTCGAGGAGTTGGCTCGCCTCATGGACCCGGAAGGGAGCGACCTGAAGAAGTTGGAGATGCCCGACGACTTCACCCTCAAGCGATACCACAAGGAACCCCAGAACCCGCAACTCCTGAAATACAGCCTCGGCGGCTACCTCGGTGCGAACGTCCGTGGATACCGCGAAACGTACAAACCGTGGGTCGAGAAGTTCCAGGACGTCTCGAAGCAGTCCGAACGCGAGAGTCTCAAGGAGAAACTCGGGAAGGAAGTCAAAATACCGACGAAGGACCTCATCGACAAGGGACTCGGGACCGGGGCGTTCAAGCTCACGAAAGCGGACAACCAGAAGATGGTGTTCGAGAAGTTCGACAAACACCCGTTCGCCGACGAAATCGACATCCCGAAACTGCAACTCAACGTCGCCAAGGAGGAGACGCTCGCCAATCAGATCAAAAACGACAAGCTCGACCTCGGGTTCGGCCTGCGTTCGGAATGGATCGACGAAGGGGTCGGACCGGAGTACATCAAGAACGTCAACACGTACCGGGACACGTACATGACGAAGATCAACTTCGGGTTGATCGGCAAGGCGGCGAAACACCTACGAAAGCGGCAGGTTCGTCAGGCCGTCGCGTGTGCCATCGATACGAACAAACTCATGTCGAACATCGGCGGGAAGAACTACACGCTACCCACCCAGAGCGGACTGCCGCCCGCCGTCGGGAAGAAGTGGGTCGGCGAGGACCAACTGAACGAGTACATCGACTATCCGACGAAAAGCGACACCGACCGCGTGGCGAAACTGATGCGCGACGCCGGATACGAGAAGAAGGGCGGCACGTGGACGGATTCGAGCGGAAAGAAGGTCACGTTCGAACTGGCCGTCGAGACGCGGTTCGCACCCCACGGAAAGACGTTGAAGGACCAACTGAAGCAGTCCGGATTCAACGTCAACTTCATGACCCTCTCGGCGAACAACTTCTCCTCGAAGTATTCGGACACCCCGACGTTCGACATGACTATCGACGAACACGGCGCGCTGACGGCCCATCCCTACTACTACTTCCGCAGCGACCATCAGTTCGGCAACGAACTCGGCGAACCCGGCGCGGTCAAACGCTGGCTCCAACAGGGGAAGGGCCGGTCCCAGTTCGACGGACGGGAACTGAAGCCGGAGATTCCGAAGAAAGTGGGCGCGGAGGACCTCTCCGGCGCTACCGAGAGGGTCAACCTGTTCGAACTGACCCAGAAGTGGAAGAGCGCACAGACGAAACAGGAAAACCGCCGCTCGCTCGGAAGTATTCGTGGTACTGGAACTTCCACCTGCCGCAAATCGACCTCTACCAGAGCGCCAGCGGCAGTTGGGGAGATACGGAGAACTTCACGTTCCAGAACACCGATTCGAATGATTGGAAGTCCTATCGGGCCTGCTACACCAATCTCAAGCGTGGCAACATCAAAGCGAAGAAGAACTGATCGGACGATGCTCGTCCGATCACGACGCGGGTTTTACCAGAAAGAACTAGCTACCGAGGTGGTCGGTGGGTCGTCACTGAACGTACGAGAGAACGAGATACGCGACCCCGCCAGCCAGTAGCGCCGAGAAGCCCCAGACGCCGAACATTCCCGCGAGAATGCCCTTACCGAGGACGTATTGGAGTACGAGACCCGTGAAGATACAGGCGACACCGACCGCCATCACGAAGAACAGGAACGACCCTCGAAGCGTTTTGAGCAGCGTTACGACCGACGGCGGGACGTGCCGAGTAACTGGTTGCGTGGACGACGCCATAGAGTATGCGAACGGTTCACTATCCATCTATATAAATATTGACCGCGCTCCCGCAGAAGGCGTCTCCGTCCGGTGGAGCGATAGCCCGCTCCCGACGAGAACCGTCTTCCGTCCGGAGCGGCGGTCGATACGGTCCGATAGGGACAAAGATTATTAGCGTTTGTTCGGATTAGTTACTCGTGAAGTCGGACGGGGTCGTGCCGGAACCCGAAGCGGCGTGTGCGGACGAAACGACACGGCAACGAACACAAGTGAAACGATGACAGTAAGTGAATCCGAAATCAGCCGGAAACGATCGACGGATAACGACGTGATCCTGGAGCTTCGTAACGTCGAGGTCACGTTCGATATGGACCGCGGGACGTCGCGGGTGCTCGACGGGGTCGATATGGAGATTTACCGCGACGAGATCCTCGGCGTCATTGGGGAGAGCGGGAGCGGGAAATCGATGTTCGCCTCGGCGCTCCTCCACGCAGTCGTCGAACCGGGGCGGACGAGCGGAGAAATCATCTATCACCCGGAGGACGGGGACCCCGTCGACGTTCTCTCGTTGACCGAAAGCGAACTGGAATCGTTCCGCTGGGAGGAAATCTCGATGGTGTTCCAGGGCGCGATGAGTTCGTTCAATCCGACGATGAAGATCGGCGAGCACTTCGAGGAGACCATCAAAGCACACAACGCGGATCACGACGAGCGGATGGCGCACGCCAGACGCATCCTCGACGACCTCTATCTCGACTCCGATCGGGTGCTCGATTCGTACCCACACGAATTGAGCGGCGGGATGCAACAGCGGGTGCTCATCGCGCTGTCGCTCGTGCTCGAACCGGAGGTGCTCGTCATGGACGAACCCACGGCGGCGCTGGACCTGTTGATGCAACGCTCCATCATTCGACTCCTCGCGAAACTACAGGAGCGGTACGATCTGACCATCGTCTTCATCACGCACGACCTGCCGCTCGTCGCCGGACTCTCGGACCGATTGGCGGTGATGTACGCCTTCGAATTCGTCGAGTACGCCCCGAGCGAGGAACTCCTTCGACACGCGAGCCATCCGTACACGCGAGCACTGCTGAAATCCGTCCCGAGCGTCGATGCACCCTTGGAGGAACTACACGCAATCGAGGGCGAAAGCCCGGACCCGGTCAACGTTCCGGAGGGGTGCTCGTACGCCCCCCGCTGTCCGCTCGCCGACGATCAGTGTACGACGGCGGAACCGGGATACCACACCGTCGATGATCCGGAAGACGGGCATCGAGCGGCGTGTTTCCACTGGAAGGAGGCCGAGGATGCCGTGTCCTACTCGTTACAACAGGAGGTGGAAACTCAGCCCCAACGAGGGACGACTCGGTTCGGCGGAACGACGTCCGAGACGATCATCTCGCTGGAGGACGTCAGCGTCACGTTCGACGAGTCGGGACTGTTGGACCGCCTGTTTTCGGACGAAGCGCCGGTCGTCCAAGCCGTCAACGACGTGTCGCTCGACATCGAGGAAAACGAGGTGGTCGCCCTCGTCGGCGAGAGCGGTTGCGGGAAGACGACGCTCGGCAAGACGAGCATCGGTCTCCAGCGGCCGACCGAGGGAAGCGTCACCTACCGCGGACAGGACATCTGGGACGCGAAGGAAGGGCGCGGGGACATCGACGTTCCCCACGACGAGATACGGCGCTCGCTGCAGATCATCCATCAGGACCCCGGTAGTTCGTTGAACCCGACGAGAACGGTTCTGACGAGTCTCGCAGCGCCGCTGAAGAAGTGGAAGCCGGAGATGAACGCCAACGAGCGCGAGGCGTACGTCTACAACCTGCTCGAACGGGTCGGGATGAAACCGGCGTCGGACTACGCGATGCGATTCCCCCACCAACTCAGCGGCGGCGAAAAGCAACGCGTCGCCCTGTTGCGTGCGCTGTTGATGAGTCCGGACCTCATTCTGGCCGACGAGGCGGTGAGCGCCCTCGACGTGTCGCTGCGCGTCGAGATGATGGACCTCATGCTCGAACTGCAGGACCTCTTCGACACGTCGTTCCTGTTCATCTCCCACGACTTCTCCAACGCGCGATACCTCGCGGAGAAATCGGGCGGACGCATCGGCATCATGTATCTCGGTGAACTCGTGGAAATCGGACCCGCCGAGGAGGTGCTCCGAAATCCGTCACACCCGTACACCAAGGTGCTCAAATGGGCGACCCCCGCGATGGACCCCGACGTCGCTGCGGCGGAGAGCCAGGAGGAACCGCCGATTCGAAAGATCGACGTTCCCGACCCGTTGAATCCGCCGAGCGGGTGCCGGTTTCACACCCGCTGTCCGAAGGCGCGGGAGGCGTGTAAACGCGCCTCGCCGGAACTCCGGCAGTCGGATCACAACTCCCGTACGGCCTGTTTCAGGGAGGATAAAACGCACGAGTACTGGAACAGCGAACCGCTCGAAGGGGTCGAGGAAGCGGAGTAGTCGTCCTCGTCGACCGCACTGATTTCCCGTCGTCCCTGACCAACACTTATAGTGTGTGTTGTTGTATTATCGGTGAATGAGCGAACGATTTTCGAAGAGTCTGCTCGACCACATCTGCGATTACGAGGACCAACTGAAGACGATTTTCTACCTCAGCGCCGCCGTGTTGGTCCTTTCGGTCCTTTCGCTCTTCGGACTCGAACCGGGAACGGCCACGTACGTCGTGACGGTCCTCAATATCGTCGGTCTCTCCACGCTGACGCTCGTCACCGGGTTTTTCGTCGTCAAGTGTGGCTGATGACGAACGCCACGTTATGGTCGTTCGACCGTCTCGAATCGCGGTTCGAAATCCGTTCCGGACCGGGATTCGCCGTTCGACTCACGGTCACGTTCAGCATAAGTTATAATAGATCTTGAGTCATACTAACACGCACCGAAATGGGATACTATTTGAGACGGACAGCACAGGCAGTTCTGACTTTAGTCGTCGCGGTAACGCTCGCGTTCGTTCTCTTCAGGCTCATGCCGGGAGGGCCGATAGAGGCCATGCGGAATCGGATGATACAGCAGGCAGCAGCGAGCGGGGCCGGTATCAACACCGAACGTATCGACGACATGGTCCAGTTGTACACCGGTATCGAACCGAATCAGCCGATATACATCCAGTACGTAAACTATCTCCGCGACATCATCCTGTATCAGGACTTCGGCGAATCCATCCGATACAGTCGTCCTGTGTTCAACATCCTCTTCGAGGCGATGCCGTGGTCGGTGTTCATCAGCGTCTACGGCCTCGCGCTGGGATACACGGCGAACATCCTGCTCGGTGCCGTGATGGCGTACAAGGAGGGAACGCGCTTCGACCAATCGTCGACGGTCGGGGCCATCCTCCTCAATTCGATTCCGTACTACGTCGGTGCCATCGTGCTGCTGGCTATCTTCGCCTACAACCTCGAATGGTTTCCGACGGGTGGGCGGTACAACACCGACCTCATCGCGGGGTTCAACGTCGCGTTCATGGTGAGCATCCTTCGGCACGCGGCGTTACCGATCCTTTCGAGCTTCATCATCGGGTTCGGCGGTCGGGCGCTCGCGATGCGCGGCAACAGCATCCGCATTCTCGGCGAGGATTACCTTCGGGTCGCCCGACTTCGGGGGATCAGTTCGACGCGCATCGCGACGCGATACGTCGCGCGGAACGCGATTCTCCCGATGTACACGCAACTCATGATCGGCATCTCGGCGGTGTTCAGCAGCAGCGTCATTTTGGAGTACATCTTCACGTATCCAGGGGTCGGGTGGTACACGTACGGTGCGCTGAAAGCGCGGGACTACCCATTGCTGATGGGATCGTTCATCTTCTTCACGACCGTCACCATCATCGGTATCCTCGTCGCGGACGTCACGTACGGAATCGTCGACCCACGCGCCAGTACAGGAGACAAAAATGAAGCGTTCTAACGAAGAGACGGCAACCGACGGCGGCCACCCGGGCGACGAGGAACTGTTCGGTATGATGGACGGCGACATCGGGTCCCAACCGATTTCCCGAAACGACCGCATCCGTCGAGTTCTCGACGCGTACATCTTCGCGCCGGGTCGCGTCGCGTGGCACGATTGGCGGGCGCGTATCGGGACGACGATAATCCTCGTCTTCCTGTTCGTCGGCACGGTCGGCGTCAAACTCGTCGACAAGCCGATGGCGAACGACGCGCCGAACTATCTGCCTCCCATGTCCCACTTCAACCCCGACGAGGGGCCGACCGTCATTCCCGGTCTCCACGTGAGCGCCGCGGATTTCGCCGATCCATTGGGAACCGGTAAGTTCGGCGAACCCATCGGCAAACAACTCGTTCACGCGACACCGGCGATGATCAAGATGATCTTCGCCGGGGCCATCGTCTCCATCGCCCTCGCGACGATCATCGGCGTCACGGCGGGGTACAAGGGCGGGAAGGTCGACGCGGTCCTGATGTTCGTCACGGACATCGTGTTGACCATCCCGGGCTTGCCGCTCATCATCGTCATCGCGGCCGTCTATCCGCCGAAGAATCCGTATCTCGTGGGGATACTCCTCGCTATCGACAACTGGCCCGGACTCGCGCGGGCGCTCCGCTCGCAGGTGCTCACCATCCGCGAGGAGTCCTACGTCGAGGCGTCCCGAACGATGGGTCTCTCCTCCGGTACCATCCTCGGGAAGGACATCGTTCCACAACTCATGCCGTACGTCATGATCAACTCGGCGTCGGCGGCACGACGCGTCGTCTTCGAGTCCGTCGCGCTCTACTTCCTCGGCATCCTCCCGTTCACCACGTTCAACTGGGGCGTCGTGATGAACCTCGCGTACAAGGAGGGACACGCGCTGGTGAACCTGAATCACTTCTACTGGCTCTTCTGGCCCATGCTCGTCATCATCATCCTGTCGTTCGGGCTCATCATGTTCACGCAGGGGATGGACCGCGTGTTCAACCCCCGCATCCGCGCCCGACACGCCAAAACCGTCGGCGGCGACTCGGACGACTCGCAACTCGACTGAGCGGGAATCCGACACGGATTTTTGGAAGTTCCGAATCAGCGATACCGTGACGGCTCCGCGCCCGTCCAGCGAATCTCCCGGTCGTGCAACGCCGGGAGGAGTTGGGGGATATCGACTGTCCCGACGACGCCGTGGGCGGTCAACCCGTGGTCGATGGTCGTGTCGGGGGAGGTTGCCATCTCGTAGAACGACGGCGCGGGATTCACGAGCGAAATTGTCCGGAGAGAGGGGATAGCGACGGCGGTCAGCAACGCGTGAAGCGCCATCGAACCGTGCCCTTCGACGGCGACATCGACCCCGTCACCGAGGCGGTCGCGGAGGTACTCACATCCCCGCGTGACGTCGAACACCTGCATCGCCAGGAGCGAGGTTCCCAGCATCGTCGCGTCGGCGGCCAACTTGTTCTTCGTCCCGTGGTAGTCGTCGTAGTCCCCGCCGTTCATCAGCGGCGTGTTCACGTCACGTGCGCGCACCGCGCCGACGCCTCGCGGGTCGACGCGAGCACGAGGCCGTGTTCGGCGACGAGGTCGCGGATCTCCGACTGACGGTCTCGACGTCGTCGGTGCCGCGTTCGTACAGGAGGAGCAGTGGATCGCCGCTCGCTTCGAGGCCGTCGTCCGCCCGAGCGACGATTCCCGTCACGACCACCGTCGGGTCGCGTTCGGTCGGGAAGAACACCTTCTCCCACGTGATGCCGTCCGCCCGTTCCGTCTCGTAACGGCGAGGGTGGAGGGCCGGTCTCCGGCAGTCGAGGTCGAACCGCTGTCGGACTCGCTCGCGCATCTCCCTCGCGTATCGGTCGGCGTCCGAAACCTCGGGACGAGTCGCCGCGTCGGGCGCGTTCGCGGCGATGTACGCGCGATTCAACGCCGTAACCGTCGTCTCGTCCGGGAATTCAGCCTTGACCTCTCCCGCCGCCGTACAGTGGAGTTCTTCCGAGTCGTTCGGTTCGGGGGAGTCGGTTCGGAAGTCGGGCGTCTCGTTTCGGAGATGCTCCCTGAACCAGTTGACCGTCGCCTCGCGCAGCGTCGGACCGAAACCGTGCGTATCGTCCGCGACCGCGATGTCGATGGCATCCTCGCGGTCGTACTGCTCGTACACGGACCGGGCGCGTTCGTAGGACCGCCGCGCGCCTTCGATAGGAAGGAAGTCCGACCGTGCGGCCCCCACGAGTACCGGCTTGGGTGCGAACGCCGAGAGGAAGTCGTCGTAGCGCGGTCCGCGGTCGATGGCTCGGTGAATGATCTGCTCACCGTCCTGTCCCTGTCCCGTGTCCATGTACGCTCGCTTCGAGGTGATGAAACAGCACGGGACCGCCGCATCGATGCGGTCCTCGACCAACGCGAGGTAGGCCGTCTGTAGCCCCCCGCCCGAGTTCCCCGTCACGCCGATCCGATCCGAATCCACGTCGGGTCTGCGTTCGAGGTAGTCGAGCGCGCGAATTCCGTCCCAGACCATGTATCGGGCGACGTTCGCCCCGGCGAACGTACACTGCTGGTTGAGAAACGTGTGTTCAGTGGTGTTCCGTCGCGGGAGTTCCCCGGTCTCCGGGTCGTAGAACTGGTGGCGTTCCCCCTGTCCGAGGGGGTCGATGGCGAGCACGACGAACCCGTTGCGAACGAGATCGATGCAGACCTGCTGATAGACGGCCGCTCCCTTTCCGAGGTCGGAGTGGCCACAGAAAAAGAGGACACCGGGGAACGCTCGATTCCCGTCTTCCCTCTCGCCGCTACTCTCGTCCGTTCTTTCGTCTCTGGCTTCGCGCGGGACGTAGACGTTCGCGGTCACGTGGAAATCCGGGAGGCTCTCGAAGACGACGTTCTCCACGTCGTAGCCGTCCCGTCTCAGTCTCCCCGTCCGTTCGGCCCGCAACTCACACCGTTCGTCGGGGAGTCCGCCGATGGCGTCGAGGAAGTACGCGCGTTTCCGGTCGGCGTCCGCCATCGCCGCCTGCCGACCGTCGATTTCCCGCCGCTCGGTTCGCGCCCGTTCGAACCCTTCTTCGGCGACGGCCCGGAGGTACCGAGGAAGCTGATTCTCGACGTCGTAGAACCCGTCTATGTTTCGTTGAAAGCGCTTCATCGATTGTCACAACGGATGATGCGGCTCGGCATAATTCTAGCGGAGCTACCGCCCCGATCCCGTCTCCTGTGCCAGTTCCGCGAGTCGCCTGCTCTCCGCTACGGACGGACACCGGTCGTACAGTCGAACCTCCTCGACACGTCCCCGGAATCCGCTCCCCATGAGGTACGCGTCCCGCAGGAGCGTCCAGTCCGCCGGTTCGGTTCCGAATTCGATCGGACCCTCGAACGGTCGCGTATCGACCGTCTCGCCGTCGATGAGCAACCGCATCTCCGCCCCGTCCCACTTCCCTTCGACGAAGTGCCGGACACCCCCGCCGTCCCACTCCCAGCGCGCGGTCCGCTCGTCTCCGCCGTCCGACAGCGCAAACTCGATACCGCCCTCCGTTTCCCGCGAAAACCCGAGCCGAATCGCGCCGCCAAGATTTGCGACGACCCCTTCGGTCGCCGGGTCGGACGGGGACACCAACGCCGAGACGGACACCCCATCCTGAAAGACGCGATTTCGGAACTGATGCGGGCCGAGCGAAACGCCTCGCGTTCCGTCGCCGACGAGGACCTTCCCTTCGATCCCTACGATTCCACCGTTCTCATCGAACGTCTCGTCGATCCCGTCGCCCGGAAGGCCGCGAAGGACCGTCCCCGAGGAGCGCATGTTCCGGTACGTTCCGGCGAGCCAGAGGACGGGGACCTCGGCCGCCGCGTTCGACGGAACGACGGGACGGAGGACGGTTCCGGCGGATCGAGTGGCGACGTCCCGCGCCGCCCACGTTCGCCCGCCGGTGTCCGTCTCCAACCGTTTCAGTCCGCGGTAGCCGTCCCGGTGGAAACAGGCGTAGACGACGTCCGGGTCCGACGGGTCCATCGCGATACCGGCCGAGTAGTGCAGTTCGACGCCGTCCTCCTCGATGTACCGCCCCGCAGTGGTGATGTGATGGTCGAGCCAACCGTCACCGTCCCATCGCGCGTAGCGATACTCGTGATCGAGCGTCGAGGGGAACGTGGCGTAGACGACGGCCGGATTTCCGTCGGCATCGACCCCGCAATCCCACACCCAGGCGTACTCGTTGTCCTCGTTCGCGGAGTCGTACACGACCTCCAAATCGGAACGCGTCAACGGCAGTTCCGCCTCGCACGCTATCCGACTGCGTCGGCGCGGTAGAACGCGCGTCGCGGTAAGCACAGTGCAGCACGTGCCACTTCGGGGCGTCGCCGCCACGCTCGGCGTCCGTGAGGAAGAAGTGAACCGTCCCGTCGTCGCCCTGCGCGTGGACGAAGTACATCGAATAGTGGCCGTCCGGCGCGGCGACCATCTCGTGCTGGTCCGTCCACGTCGAACCGCCGTCGAGCGACCGCCGATAGTAGACGTTGCCGTCGCCGATGTAACCGTACTCGTCGTCGGTGGCGTCCGCGGTTACCTCCCGATCCCGATAGAAGAGGTACAGCGTTGATCGGCCGTTCTCCGGTACCAGCACCGGGTTCGGGTACGTGACGACGTGCTGTGAGATGGTTCGACGCCGACCGAATCCGGACACCGACTCCGGTTCCTCGGATATCGCGTAGAATATCTTCTCCCCGTTGTGACCGGTCCAGAACACGATCAGATGGCCGTCCTCTCGAACGACGAGCGACGGGTTGGTGTGGTCGTCCGCCGAGAACGACGCGTGGAGCGTCGTCCCTGCCCACCCGTTCGCCCGGTGGTCGTACGCGCCGACCCGGATGTCCGTCCCGGTCGGCCCGCCGAGATAACCGACGTACGTTCGATCCTCGTCACCGACGTAGCGCACCGCTCGCGGGTTCGTAAACCAGATCCAGCGGGCGACGAAGCCGACGAGACCGTGGTTCGATTCGGGCGAGTAATCCCGAAGGAAGCCGTCTGGGGACCGCGTTCCGGGCCAGTAGCCGAGCAATCCGATTCGGAGCGTATCCCCTGCTGGGGGCGTCATACGCGTTATTCCAGCGCCGAACCCTTTGAACCTTGCTCCCCTTGGCGACGAAGTCGCCTGACTGCCGTCGCAGCGACGTCCCGCACGTCCGGATCGGGATCGTTCTTCGCCACTTCGCGAAGGTCGGCGGGGGAAACCGCGTTCGCGGTTCGAAGCGTCCGAACCGCGTTCGCGCGGATGAGCGGGTTCTCGTCGGTGAGGAGCGTCCGGAGGGGTTCGCTCGCTCGTTCCACCGCCTCGGGGTGATACTCCGCGAGATACGAGAGGAACGCGACGCCCAGTCCGCGAACGTCCGGGTCGGGGTCGCGGAGGAAGAGCGCGAGTTCGTCCGCGTCGCCGACGACGGCGTCCGCGAACGCCTCCGGATACTCGTCGGTGAGTTCGGCGAGCGCCGACGCGGCCTTCCACGGAACCGGGTGTTCCGGGTCGCTGACGAGCAGTTCGACCAGTTTTCCCAACTGCGGACGAACGGCGGGAGTCCGCTCCTCGGCGATGACGGCGAACACCTCGCACGCCGTCGCCCGTACGTCGGCGTTTCGGTCGTCCAGCAACGGCCCGAAGCGGTCGACCGCCTCCAGCGCCGTTTCCGGTCGCTCCGTCGCCACGTTGCGCAGCGTCCGTGCGGCGGCGAACCTGACAATGTCGTTCTCCGCCCTCGCGTGGCCGAACTCCCGTCCGGAGGGGTTCGGTTCCCGTCCGGGGATGTGCGGTTCCCGTTCGACGGGTTCCGTTTCAGTTTCCGCTTCGAGCAGGCGAAGCAACGACGAAAATCCGGGTTCGACATCGGTCGGAAATCGCCGTGAGAGCGCGAGAACGGCGAACATCGCCCCATCACGCCCCAACTCCACCGGCGATTCGAGCATCGGGAACAACGGTTCGGCCGTCTCCCGGAACGGTTCCGGGTCGTCGTCGGCGAGGTGAGCGACGTTCGTGCCGCTCCCGCGCGGACGTCCTCATCCCCGTCGGCGATGGAGTCACGAAGTTCCGAGGCGACCGACGCGGCGACGGTCGACGGGCCGCGACCACGACAGCGTACGCTTCGGCGGCGACCGTCCGTGCCTCCGGAGTGCCACGAACCATGACTTCGACTAACTCCGCCGCCGAAACCGCGTGAGGGTCGTCCCTCGCGGTTTCGAGGAGCGAATTCGCGCTATTTCGACCGGGTCGTTTCGAAGATGTCATTCGATAATCTAACTCAAACATCGTCTCCACTTAACTGTATCCCGCCCGCCGACGGTCGTACGGAGTGTCCAACTTCGCGATGTCCAGCACCGAACGTTCGGTTGGTCGTAACGACCGCGTCGGTTTCGTGGCTCCACCGATTTCACGACGGTGTCGGTCACGAGGTCGGACGGAGGCGTGTCACGAAGACGGTTTCCTCGCCCGCTTCGAACTCGCATCGCGGAGCGAGACAGTTGCGGGCGGCGTAACTCCGTTTCCAGACGCGTTTGTATTCGGTCGTCGGGAAGTCGACGTAGCTCTCCTCGTAGACCGGCGGGTACGACGGTTGGACGACCGTCGTCGAGCAGTTCGGGGCCGAAACGTCGACCGCTAGCTCTCCCGGCGGGTTTCGACTCACGACGTTGCCGAGCGAGCGGAGTTGGTCCGTTCGGAGGCGGTAGGTGCCGTCCGACAGTTCGTCGATGGTCTCGGCGTGGAACAGCGGTCCGCCGCAGTAGCCGTCCTCGCGCGCTCGGACCCTGTCGATGAGCGTCACCTCCCCGGCGTCGTCGAGCAGCACTTCGCGGGTCACCCGGACGGGCATCCCGTGGAATCGCTCGAACGTCACCCGACAGTGGGCCGTCTCCCCGCCCGTCCGGAGTTCCTCGATGGAGCCACGACAGTTCCCGTCGCCGGGGAGTATTCGCTCCGGGTCGTCCTCCGGATACCGGCTCCAGTCGCTCGGTTGAACGTAGAACGCGTTGTGGTACAACAGTTCGCGTTGGAGGTAGCCGTTCGTGCCGAGGTGGACGGAGGAATCACAGCTGAGCATCTGGATGGCGCTCGCGTCCGCGTGATCGTGGACGAGTTCCGGGCCGACCGAAAGCAGGAGGTAGGTATGTTCGTCCGAACCCGGTTCGCCCCCGGTGAGCGCGACCTGTCCGTCCACCATTCGACGGTCTGGGAGCAACCGCGTGTCCGCGTCGTTCAGGACGTAGCCGTAGGGAAGCCGTCGAATGCGACCCGCCGGTTCGGGGCGGCTCCACGAATCGACGGTCGAATCGTGCCACAGCGCCGCGAGACTCAGCCACGCCAGTTCGTGCAGGTGATTCTTGAAGATGAGTCGGCCGTTGTAAACCGACTCCTCCGCCGGTAGGTCCTCGACCGTGTCGAGGAATCGCTCGAAGACGTGGGTTCGGAAGTACGAGAAGACGTCCGCCGCGGCGTCCTGAAAGTGACCGTCGGAACGGTCGCGCGCGACCCGCTCGAAGAGGGCGATCCACTTGCACTGATGTTGGTGATAGCCCGTGTCGCCGTACGGGGTCACGATGCCGCCGGGCGTGATCACCTTCAGGTTTCGTTCCAGCATGTTGACCACGCTGGGGGTTCCGTAGAACGCGTCCGTCCGTCCCCTGATGTCCGCCCACGCCGAGAGGAAGGTCTCGGCGAACCCCTCGTAGTTCGACGCCTGTTCGTGGAACTCCCGACGGTCCCACCACGCGTCCCACACGGCGTCCGTCCGTTCCCCGTAGTCGTGTTTCGCGCCCTCCTCCGGAAAGAGATGGCACGCGTAATCCGCGTAGAAACAGGCACCGATGGCGTGGTTGCTCACTTGGTCCCACGACTCGACTTCCTCGCGGTCGCCGACGTATCGGTCCAGCGAATCCTCGGCTTCCGCGACCCATTCGGCACCGAATACCGCGCGTTCCTCCGGCGACAGTTCGTCGGCGAGCAGTTCGTACGCCGTCCCGCAGAGGATGGACGCGAAGTGGTCCCCCTGTCCGAAATCGAGCAGGTGCTCCGCCGCTCTGTCGCGGTACTCCTCCGTCCCGGTCAGTTCGTAGAGGACGGCGTAGATGAGCGCGAAGTCCTGAACGATTCGGTGACGACCGCCCCATTCGTCGTCCCGGTACTCGCCGTCCCAGTACTCGGACAGTTCCGGCCGACGGAGCGTGGCCAGTCCCGACTCGATGGTAGCTTGGTACTCCCGTTTGCTGACGACCATTCGTTCCATCGTTGTCGGTTACCGCTAATAAATCTCGGTGTCCGTTAGCTGTTGAAACAACCGCGCGAGCGATGTCCGAATCGTTTAGTAATACCAAACGGAGAGATTCGTCGATATCGGGCGACTCGCGGTGTCCGTCGATCCGAAGCATCGGTACATCGAGTGGTTCGAGCGGTTCGAGCCGTGTTGAAGCCGTTTCCTCCTCCCAAACGGGCGTCGGAAATTTGGGTAAACCGTCCGCGAGTACTGCGAAATCAATTACATCACTATGACTGTAATCGTGATTGAGCCAACAGGGATGAAACGACCGTTCGAAGGAGTTCGTCCGTCCGTGCGTTTGGAAAGGCCAAACGGAAGTTACGTTGTCACGTGGTTTTCCCGGAAAAGGAGCCTCGGTAGGCGTTGAAACCGGCGGGACCGTCGCGGGCGATGACGTGGAGTGGGTCCTCCCTCGAACCGAGGTGTCGGTCCGCCCACGACAACCGCTGTCGGTCGAGGTCCGAGACGAGTTCCGGACGGTCCGCCGCCCGGTCGTCCTGCTCCCACGGGTCCGCGACCATGTCGTACAGTTGGTAGTCGGGAACGGTGTCGCCCCACATCCCCGGATGATACGTTCTGATGAGCTTCCACCGTTCGGTTCGAATCGTCCGCTGTGCGGTGTACAGTCCGTGGTCGAAGACGACGTGCGACCGCCAATCAGCGTCCGGGTCCCGAAGGAGCGGAACGAGCGACTGCCCCTGCCACCGGGACGGCGGTTCGATACCCGCGAACGCCGCGAGCGTCGGTGCCATATCGACGTTGGTCACCAACTGCTCCCTCGCGCCGAGTTCCGCGGTGAACGAGGCGGGCGGTTTGACGAGGAGCGGAACGCGTTGGGTCCCGTCGTGGGTACTCCAGTGTTCGCGGTACAACCCGTGTTCCCCGAACTCCTCGCCGTGATCGGCCGTCAGCACGATGAGCGTCTCGTCGTACAACCCTTCCGTTTCGAGATGTTCGATGATGCGACCGATGTGTCGGTCCGCGTAGCGGATTTCGGCGCGGTACTGAGCGAGTTCTTCGGCGAGGTCGTCCCTGCTCTCGACCTCCATGTGTGACGCCGAGCGCCACGCGTCCCACGTTCGGTGCTCGGCTATCTGCTCAGCGGTCGGATGCGGCGGCAGCGGACACCCACGGAACTCCTCTATCTCCGATTCCGAACGGTTGTACGGGCCGTGCGGGTCCCAGAACTGCGCGTAGAGGAAGAACTCCTCCGCGTCGAGGTTGACGATGAAGTCGATGGCCTCGTCCGCAACCGTCTCCGCACGCGGCGTCTGGAAATACTCACCCTCCGCGTCCGGTTCCTGTGGCTGTCGAAACTCGTGCCACACGTGGTAAAACCACGGCGCGGGGTGTCTCGGGAACGACGATATCCCTCCCGTGGTGATCCGATTTTGAAAGAACAGTTCCGGCAGGTGCCACCAGTCGTGTTCGTTTTCGGTGCTCTCGGCCCAACTCCCCGCCCAGTCGGTCCAGTGCCGCGGATTGTGCACCTGCTGGGAGTGTCTCCCGTGCGTCTCCACGCCGTTGTGGATACCGTATCGGCCGGTCATCAGCGCGGCACGGGACGGCATACAGGGCGAGTTCGCGACGTAGGCGGCATCGAAGCGAACCGAATCCGCGGCGAGCGCGTCGATGTTCGGCGTCGTCGGCGCGGACTGGCCGTAGGCACCGACGTGGTCGGCGCGGAGCGAATCGACGTCCAGATACAGGATTCGTACCATTTCGTTCGACCGTTCGCAGGTCGTGCAACTATACTTTTCCCCGATTCAACGGCGGTCCGCGTCGGCCCGTTGCACGCACATCCGAACACAAATAGGGGGAGAGACGGGAGAAAATTATATCCCCGCTCCGTGTGAAACCACCGGCATGCCCGACCGGCCGAACGTTCTGTTCATCATGACGGACCAACACCGAGGCGATGCGCTCGGAATCGATCCGAACTGTCCGCGCGACGAGGACGGTTTTCCGCTCGTACACACGCCAAATCTGAACCGGTTCGTCGAACGCGGGGCGCATTTCTCCCGCGCATACACGCCTGCCCCTTCCTCGATACCCGCTCGTCGGTGTCTCTGGACCGGACAAACACCGGCAACGAACGGGTGTACGAACTGGACGACCGCCGAGTGGTCGTTCCCGCACACGCTTCCCGGGGAACTCTCGAAAGCAGGATACCAGACTCGATTGACGGGAAAGACCCATTCGCTCCCCCCTCGCAATCACTTCGGGTTCGACCACATCGTCCTCCACGCGGGTCTCAACGGGTTGGACGACGACTACTCGGAATGGCTCGCCGAGCGGAGCGACGGCGACTTCGACGAGATTTCCCACGGGTGCGGGCGGAATTCGTGGGATCCCCGCCCGTCCCACCTTCCGGAACACCTCCACCCGACGAACTGGACGACGAACCGCGCGCTCGAATTCTTCGAGAAACGCGACCCGACGCGGCCGTTCTTCCACGCCGTCTCGTACGTCCGACCGCACCAACCGTTCGACCCTCCACAGACGTACTGGGACCAGTACATCGACCGGGAGATTCCCGCACCCGCCGTGGGCGACTGGGCGGAGGAAACGTACCGCCAACACGTCCCCGACGTTCCGGCGACCGACGCGTGGTGTGCCGATCTGTCACCGACCACGGTTCACCGGGCGCGCGCCGGATACTACGCTTCCGTCACCCACATCGACCACCAGATTAACCGACTACTCGGAAAACTACGGACGACCGGGGAGTTGGAGAACACCGTCGTCATCTTCACCGCCGACCACGGGGAGATGCTGGGCGACCACCTGCTCTGGCGGAAGACGTACGCCTACGAGGGGTCCGCTCGGGTGCCGCTACTCGTTCGGTTTCCGGATGGGATGGAACCGCCGACGGACGAGCGAATCGATGACCCCGTCGGCCTCGAAGACGTCATGCCGACCGTTCTCGACCTCGCGGGCGCACCGATTCCGGAGACGGTCGAGGGGCGGAGTCTCCTCCCGCTCATCGAGGGGCGTTCGGAGTGGCGCGAGTGCTATCACGGCGAGCACGGCCCCATATACCACGACGAGAACGCGATGCAGTACGTGGTCACCGACGAGCACAAATATATCTGGAACTCCGTGACGGGGGAGGAGTTGCTGTTCGACCTGGCGGAGGACCCCGACGAACTCTCGGACGAATCGACCAACCCGGCGTACGAAGGAACGCTCTCGTCGCTTCGTGACCGTCTCATCGGCCATCTGGAGGATCATCCGTTAGACTACACCAACGGCGAGCGGTTGACCCCACGGGTGATCGACCGGCCGCCCGTGTAATTATCGACGAACGGTGTAGCTGTTGACTGAATTCGTGGATTTCGGTGCTGTAATCCTCGCTCACAACTATTCACAATCAATATCGTCGAAATATTTATCATCTATTACGTTAGATAATAACACGCAATGGAGAGAGAACACGATCTCTCGGACGGCCAGCGGCGCGACTGGTCGGCCGAGAGTATAGCTGACAGCGTATCGACATCCCTCGAACTGGAACGACGGGACTTCCTCAAGGCCGCGAGTGCGAGTGCCGTGCTCTCCGCGCTCGGGACGGGGGTCGCCGCGTCGAGCACCGACGCGTCCAACGCGAAGACGCGCCCGACCATCTGGACGACCGAAGACCGGCGGAACGCGAGGGAGAACATTCAGCAGTACGATTGGGCGAAGTCCCAGCGTGACGATGCCGTTGCGACCGCCGACGAGTTTCTCGACAGGTTCGATACGCTCGACGATTTGTGGCACTTCGTCCCGGCACAGACGGTGCCGCGGTCCTCGTTCCTCAGTCCGGACTATCACTGGGACAACCCGTTCTACGATAGCTGGGACCAGTACGACGACCCGTGGAAGATAACCGACGGCGAGTACGTGTTCCCGACGAACGACTTCGCGTCGTACCGCCGGAGCGGCCTGGACGACGAGGGGATGTTCGATCCGGAACTGGCCGACGATCAGTACCTCGTCAACGAGGAACACCCCGAGATGGGTGAGGGCTGGGGCGTCGACGACGGATACGGGTGGCAGGACACGAACGACGACCTCGGCGAGGGAGAGGGCGCGTGGTGGGACTTCGTCGCGTACTACAACCACTGGGGGGTCTGGCGACCCGGCGGCGTCGTCCGCATGATGCGAGCGTTCACCGACGCGTTCCTCCTCACGGGGGACCAGAAGTACTCGCGTCCCTGTGCGATCCTACTCGACCGCATCGCGGACGTGTACCCGGACATGGACGTCTCGGCGTACTGCGACCCGCGAGCGGGCGGTCACTACCACAACAACACCGGCGGCCGCCAGACCGGGAAGATAATCGGTTCCCACTGGGAACCCAATCTCATCCGCCCCGTGATGCGGGCGTACGACGCCATCTTCCCGGGCATGGAGGGGGACCAACAGTTGGTGGACTTCCTCAAGGGGAAGGTCGAGGAGTATCCGGGACTGGAGGCGAAGGACAGCGTCGGGAAAATCCGGAAGAACATCGAGGACGGCCTGCTCAGGGAGATTCTTCCCGCCGCGAAGCAATCCCAACTCGCCCCCGCCCGTGGACAGTTGCCCGCGGTCACCATCTCGGCGCGGATACTCGACGAACCGAACGGCTACACGCGGGACGCGCTCCACTGGGTGTTCCAACCCGGTCGAGAGATATTCACGGGCGACGTCTGGTACAAAGAGCCGGAGAAGTGGGCGACGACGGGCGGGAACGTCATGGCGAAACTCGTCGATACGGAGGGACGCGACGGCTACTTCGACGAATCGTCCCCGCTGTACAATCCCATCGCGCAAGCGGCGGTGCTCGACATCGGCGACCTCCTGCGTGGCTACGACGGGTTCGACGGGGCGGACCTCTACGACCACGTCAAATTCCACCGCATCATGCACACGCACATCCCGCTCATCATGCTGGATAAACACACGCCGCTGATCGGGGACGCGCATCCGAACCGGTTGTACCTGGACGAGAACTCGAAACGAAACGCCTTCGAGGCGTACGGCGAGGACATCTTCGGCCAGACGCTTCACTTCATCAACGGCTTCTCGACGGAGGGGCTACGCGGCGACATCTTCTCCGAGGACCCCACGCAACTTCGCGAGGACGTCGAAGCGATCATCGCGGCGGACGGGCCACTGGACCTGGGAAGCACCATTCAACCGTCCTACGGGTTTACGGCGCTG
Source organism: Haladaptatus sp. R4 (assembly GCF_001625445.1). Taxonomy (NCBI): domain Archaea; kingdom Methanobacteriati; phylum Methanobacteriota; class Halobacteria; order Halobacteriales; family Haladaptataceae; genus Haladaptatus; species Haladaptatus sp. R4. The sequence goes on from NZ_LWHG01000029.1 coordinate 215,837, forward strand.
CGCGACGGGAAGAACTACAAGGCCCTGAACGACGGCGGGACGAAGTATCGCTTCCTCTCGCTGGAGGTCGTCGAGCGTTCGACCGGCGTCTGGCGGCCGTCCGAGGTCGATGCGCTCGCACTCGAATCCAAGGACGCGTTCGGGGAAAACACCCTCCAACTGGAAGCGAACGAGCCCGGTCAGCACATCACGTTCGCGTTCGAGATAACCGACGCGGGCACGTATCACTTCACCCTTCGCCCGTTCGAATCGTCCGTCTACGGTATCTACGACATCGAAATCGACGGCACGGTGGTCGATACCTACGACTTCTACGACGAGACGACCGGTCCGAAGAGTGACTTCATCGCGCTGGACGGTACCGCCGAACTCTCCGAGGGAACGCACGAAATCACCTTCCGGAACGTCGGCAAGAACGACGACGCGTCGAACTACAAGATGGGTATCATCCAGTTCGAAACCTACGACCGCGACGACTGGTACCGGCGAGAGAACGCGGTCGAGAAGGGCAACGCCAAACGCGGTATCTGGACGTACTACGGCCGAACGGGGGATTACGGCAATCACACCCACCGCGACACGCTGAACCTCGGCGTGATGGCGTACGAACTCGACCTCGCACCCGACAACGGCTACCCGACCCTCACGGGAAGCTGGCCGCGGCGGCGCTACTGGCACAAGAACACCATCGCCCACAATACGGTCATGGTGGACGAGCGTCGGCAGGAGGGACAGCGCGTCGCCGTCCCGAAGCACTTCGACGACACCGACACGGTTCAGTTGTCGGAGGTGGCCGCGCCGCAGGTGTATCCCCAAACGGACGACTATCGCCGCACCACCGCGATGATCCACGTCGACGACGTGAACTCCTACGGCGTCGACTTCTTCCACGTCGACGGCGGCGACGACCACCGCTTCAGTTTCCACGGCTGGGTCGGTGACGTGGCCACGGGCGGGTTGGACCTCGTGGAACAGGACGGCGGCACGTACGCCGGTCCCGACGTTCCGAAACCCGAGAACGTGGCGAATCCCAACTCCCAGTACAACGAGGAGGTTGGCAACGGGTTCAACTACCTCGACAACGTCGCTCGCGACGACGACCCGTCGACTCACGCCAGCATCGACTGGGATATCGAGGACTACTGGGGAACTCGGGACGACGACGACGCCGACATCCACCTCCGGTTGACGATGCTCGGTGACCACGACGAAATCGCCGTCATGGACGGCCACCCGCCGGATACGGACAACCAACCGGACACCATCAAGTACGTCATCGCGCGACGGACCGGAACCGACATCGAGAGCACGTTCACGTCGGTGGTCGAACCGTATATGAGCGATCGATTCATCGAGTCGACGGAAGCGGTTCCGATAACCACGGATGGCGACGGTGCCGCCGCCCGCGCGGTCAAGGTCGAACTGACGAACGGGCGAACGGACTACGTCGCCTACGGAGGCGACTCCGACAGAACGTACGACGTCGGAGACGTGTTCTCGTTCGAGGGATTCTTCGCCGTCTATAGCGAGCGGGACGGGGAACCCGTCCACGCGTACCTCAACGACGGACGGTCGCTCACCCCGATGGAAACGGACTCACCGCTCATCGACGCGTCCCACGGCCAGTTCACCGGGACCGTCGAGGACTTCACCCGCGAGATGACGATCCAGAACGAACTCGACGTCACCGTCGACGAACACGTCAGCGACATCGACCGGGCGCAAGGCGGTCAGATATACGTCCAAACGGACGGGCTGGTCAACGGCGTTTACCCTGTTCACGGGACCTCGAAGTCAGGAGACCGCACGACCGTCGACGTCGGCGAGCGAACGACGATAGAGTCGTTCACGAATCCCGACCAACTCGACGACGGAGGGTACGACTACTATCTCTCCGAGGGCGACGAGTTCTACATCCCGCTCGGTAACACGTGGAAACTGCTGTTCGCCAGCATCGACCCCAGTTCCACGACTGCAACGGTCGGCGAGCGCCTCGAATTCAGCGCCGACGATACGACGGGCAACGACCGCTGGGTCGAGTCACTGGAGTGGGACTTCGGCGACGGGACGTCGGCGACGGGGTGGTGGAACGACCATCGGTACGACGACCGCGGCGAATACACCGTCGAACTGACCGCGACGGCCAACGACGGGCGGACGACGACCGACGAGGTCACGATTTCCGTCTCGGACCTCGGCGAACCGATCGCACGGATTCGGCCGAGTACGACCGAACCGTCGACCGGTGAAGACGTCGAGTTCTTCGCCAAGGACACGACGAGTAACGACCGTTGGATCGAGTCGCTGGAGTGGGACTTCGGCGACGGGACGTCGGCGACGGGATGGTGGACGGAACATCAGTACGGCGGGACGGGCGAACACACCGTGGTGCTGACCGCCACCGACAACACCGGCCACTCGACGACCGACGAGGTGACTATCACAGTCGGCTGAGCGATGTGATCCGGATTCGGACGGCTTTCCAGTCTTTCGGAGACGACTCCCACCGAGCAAGCGCTGTGAATACCGTTCGGTCCTAGTAAACGGAGCGACGGTGCGGATACCGAAGTCGGAGACGGTCGTCTTCGAGTCCCGAATGACGGTCCGGATCACCGAACGGAACCGCGCATGACGCACGGATTCATCTTCCACAGGGACGTGCGGGCAGTGTTTGGTAGTACGAAACCGTATCGAACGCCGCGAATCCGATGTGGCGGAATCGAACTCTCCACGAAGAGATTCACCCGCCGTAAGCCGCTTCGGAGGGATACCGAGCTATCGTCGGTAGAATCGCCGGTCGTTTACCTCGGAGTCGGAGCGGTAACGTTTGGTAATACGGAACGGAGGCCGACAAACGCGACGGAGAGCAAGGATACACTTAGCGAACGGGGAGCGATTTATCGAAGCACGTCCTTTGACTCGGTAGTCCCGTAGGTCGGGAATGGTGTTCAACTGAGGATACATGTTTTCATCCGCATCGTGAGCGGGAGAGAGACGGCTCTGCGTAACGGGAATTACGGTCGTACGACGCGCTGGGATATTCGTACTGATGGGTCGGCTCCGATATCGTCGGAGAGTACTCCCCGGCCTGAATTCAAAATTCTCCCCGTGATACTGTAGGATGGCCGAACATCCTGAAGTGCTCACCGGTCACGAAAAACGGTCGGTGAATGTATCGTGCGCGACAGACGTACCGGATTCAGCAGTGCAAACGAAAAGAACAAATAAATCGTGGAGATCAGGTTCCATGGAGACGATTCCGTGAGCCACATGATTCCCAAACGAGATATATGTCACGTTTCCGGCAATGGCGGACGACATCTTCGAACGAGTGGTCATCCCTCGTTACGCTTTTCGCCATCGATGAACGGGAGACGGTATGTGATCGTGTATCACAGTCAGAACGCAGGACATCGCCGATCACGTCCGTACGTATCCGAGCGGACGGAACAATCGATGCAGCGCTCGTCGAGGGAACGGATAGCAGTGGAGGCACGGAGTGAGTCGTTAGTCACCGGCGGGAGAACAGACACCCACGACGACGCGGTGGACGCCGTGTGCGTAGCCGTACCGACCCGTCGTTGCTGGCCCGTACCAACCTGTCGTTGCTGATCCGTTCGTCGAGCGCAAACGGTGAAACGGGACCAGTCGTCACTTGACGATGTCGATCTTCTCGCGGTCCATGGACATGGCGACGGCCAGGACCACGACGATGCCGAGGATAATCTGCTGGACGAACGACCCGATACCGATGAGGTTCATACCGTTTGCCAAAACTCCGATGACGAGCACGCCGATGAGCGTTCGATGCGGACCGCCGACGCCACCCGTCAGAGCAGTACCGCCCATGACGACGCCAGCGATGCTCTGCAGCAGGAGTCCCTGACCCATACCGGCGGCGGCCGACGAGATGCGTGCGGTGAGGAGCGCACCGGCGATACCACAGAGGAGGCCGGAGACGACGAAGACGCCTATCTTGTACCGGTCGACCGGGACGCCGGAGAGTTCGGTCACTTTCTCGCTTTCACCGAGGGCGTAGCAGTAGCGCCCGAACGGCGTGAAGAAGGCGACGAACACGGTGATGACGTAGAACACCAGTCCCAACACCACGAGGTTGGGTATCCGAGGGACGACGTTTCCGATGGCCAGTTGTTGAACCGCCAGATTCCGATACGGTTGGGAACTCCCGTTCGTGAGCAACAGCGCCCCGCCCATGAGAACGGACTGCGTCCCGAGCGTCACCAGGAACGAGGGAATCTTCCCTTTGGCGAAGACGACACCGTTCACCAATCCGGCGGCTAGCCCCACGAACGGGCCGACGAAGATGCCGACGAAACCGAATTGATTGATCGCCATGGCGGTCAGGACGCCGGAGAGGCCGAGGTTTGCGGCGACGGAGAGGTCGATGCTCTGCTGGAGAATGGGAAACGTCCCGGCGAGTGCCACCAACAACAGGATGGTGGAGTTCATCAGAATGCTGTTCACGAGGTTGTTGAACGTCAGGAACACCGGCGAGAGCGCGGTGAACAGGGCCAGCAGGATGACGAGCATCGCCACCGGACCGGCGTCTCGAATCCAGTCCTGGATCGAGCGCTTCTCGTACAGTTCACCGATGATCGTTCGTTCGGATTGTTCGCTACTCATAGTTGTAACATCTCCTGGATGAGGTCTTCTTCCTCGGGTTTCTCTGCTACTGGTGCGGAGACGACGGTCTCCAGGTTACCGTGTCTCATGACTCCGATACGATTCGACATGCCGATCACTTCCGGTAGTTCGTCGCCGATTAGGACGATAGAAACACCGTTCGCGGCTAGCTGACGAATGACGCGATACACTTCCTCTTTCGCTCCGACGTCGATACCGCGCGTCACGTTGTCCACGACCAGCACGTCGACGTTACGCTGGAGCCATTTCGCGATGACGACCTTCTGCTGGTTTCCACCGCTGAGCGTGTGAGCGAGCGCCTCGATTCCCGGCGTCTTGATGGCCAAATTCTCGACGGCATCCTCGGCGATGGATCGCTCCGCCTCGAAGTCGATTATCGGGAGGAACCGCCCGATGACGGGGAGGTCGCGTCGAAGCTTCCCCGTGTCGATGGAGGGGAGAGAAACGTTCTCACGGAGACTCTGATAGAGGAGGACGCCATCGCTCTTCCGTTCCTTCGGGATGTATCCGATCCCCGCGTCCACGAACGCGGGAACCGACCCCGACCGAACGGGGTCGCCATCGAACAGAATCGTCCCCGAATCGACGTCCGTGGCACCCGTAAGTGCCCGCCCGAGAGCCTGTTTTCCGCTGCCCTCGACGCCGACGATACCGAATATCTCCCCTTCTCTGAGGTCCATCGAAACGTCGTAAATACGGTCCTCGACGGTGAGACCCTCCACGGAGAGAACGGTCGGCGCGTCGGCGTCGATCGACTCCTGTTCGTGGGTTCGGTAGTACTCGTCCGACGTACTTCGGCCGACCATCGTCTGTTGAAGGAGCGACTCTGTCGCGTCGTCGGCCGACATTTCGTCGACGACGGCACCGTCCTTCAGCACGTAGATTCGGTCGCTGACCTCCAGTACTTCGTCGAGTTCGTGGGAGACGAAGACGAAGGAAGCGCGGTCGCGCAAGTCGTCGATACGGTCGAAGAGGACGTCACGACCGGACTGTTCGAGGGCGGCCGTCGGTTCATCGAGGAACAGGATGGGGTGGTCGGCGTCCCGGGCACTGTTGAACGCCCGAGCGATTTCCAACATCTGCCGTTCGTTGAACCGGTACGTCCGAACTGGCGACCCGAGGTCGAGGTCGATACCGAGGTCGTCGACGACCGCGTTCGCGCGCTCGCGGAGCGCATTCCGGTTCAGTTTCGGACCGGTCGTGTAGCGACCGAGGCGTCCGAGAAACAGGTTCTCGTAGCCGGTGAGGTTCGGGACGATGCTCTGTTCCTGCTGGACGATGGAGATGCCGTGTCTGGCCGCCTCGGTCGGACTCCCGAACGCCACCGTCTCGCCGTCGAGGACGATACGACCCTCGTCGGCCGAGTAGATCCCGGAAAGGACGTTCAGCAGCGTGCTCTTCCCGGCCCCGTTCTCGCCGACGAGTCCGACGACCTCGTTCTTTCGAATCTCGAACGTGACGTGGTCCAGTGCCGTCGTGTTCTTGAACCGTTTCGTGAGGTCGTCGACGTGCAGGAGTGGTGTATCGGTGTCCTGTGGAACTGGAGTCCCACTGATTTCTGTTTTGCTCATTGATCAGGTATTGGACTACTGGTATGGGTCCGTCTCGTGGTGTTTCCGGTACGTCTTTTCGACCTCGTCGAACTTGCCCCCGTCGTCGTAAACGTCGGGGAGCGAATAGCCGTTCGGTTTGTTGGATTCGGTCCAGTTGAGCTGATCGAGTTCGTCCTTTCGGATGGGAACGAGCCTGTTCTGTGGATCCCAGCTATCCGGATTGTGGTGTCGAGACATCTTCTTCCAATCGTACGGCGATTTCTCGTCCGAGTACGCGACATCGAGATAGGGATCGGGTTTCGACCACGAGACGTCGAACTTCGTCTTCGTCTTCCCCTCGTACCGACTCGGCTTCTTCGTGACGAGGACGCCGCCGCCCCACATCATCCGCTCGGGTGGTTTTGGCCTCCAGCCGTTGAGCCAGTCGAATCCTTCGACGACCGCGTAGCCGCCCTGCCAGAACGTTTTGGCGGAAAACGACGCCACCCAATTCGGACCGTCTCCGTCCGGGCTGGTTTGTTTGATGTTCCTGATGGCGTCCGACGGACCGTCGTAGCCGACCAGCGGGACGCTCAAGTCGTTGTTTTTGAGGACGGTGAACGCGCCGAGTCCCATCGCGTCGTTCTGACAGTAGACCCCGTCGATCTTGTCACCGAACTTGGAGACGAACGACGACATGACCTTCCGTCCCGATGGCCGGTCCCATTTTCCGGGGAGCATACCGAGTCGGTTGACGTTTGGATACTTCTTCATCGCCCGCTCGACCCCGATGTTTCGGTTGCGCCCGGTCGCACCGTGCGGACCGGTGATGTGAACGAAGTTACCCTTCGTTTCCATCGCCTCGAAGAGGATTTCGGCGGTGAGTTGACCCGTCTTCACAACGGCCGGAATCTGATACTGGATGAAGTTGTCACCGGCGTCGAGCGGCGTGTACCACTTCGCGATGTTCCAGTAGTCGACGAATCCGGCGTCATTCTGTTTGCACTTGCGCACGACGGTGGGAACACCGGAGGCCTGATACGGCGTTCCACCGATGACGTTGTACTCCTTGGTGAACGCGGTCGAAAGTTGGGTGAGCATCTGCTGTTGTTGACCCTGATTCTGCTTGTAGTCGGACGTCGGCGCACCGAGGGCTTTTGCCGCCTCCTGTACACCCGAGGCGAAGGCCTTCCACTGATCGTTTTGGAGGTTCGTCACCATCCCGAACGGTTTGAGCGTTTTCTTCCCGCCGGTACCGTTTTTCGACCCGCTTCCGCTCGAATTGCTGCTACAACCCGAAAGACCGACCAACGCTGCACTGCCGAGAGCGCCGGAGGTTTTGACGAACTGTCGCCTGCTATGGTTGGACATAGTTTAACACAATTAACCGTGTTTTCTACCCTTCTTATTTCTATCGGTGCGGTGAATGAAATCTCGTGATAACGAGACACTTTAGAAAGACGTCGTACACGGATGGTCCTCCGGTTCCGAACGGGGTATTACCGGCGGGGGAACGGGTGTGTCCATCGGAAAATCGCGTCAGTCCGTCCTTCGATGTCGGGACTTCGGCCGCGATAGGCGTTTTCACGTCGCCGCATTCTTTCACGGTGTCCGATAACGACGATTTTCCGCACGGCCTTTCAGTAGGGTTACTGTCGGTTCGAGAACGAATCGGAAGATGGTCGCGAGTAGTCCGATAATACCATACCGTTGACCGGGACGTATCCCGTATCGTTACCCAACGAGCCGTGTAATCGACGCTCGAAAACCGATGCCGTATTGCAAAAATCCTCCCAAACCAGTTCGTCCGATACTGTCGGAGGTCAGCTATCGAACGTCGACGTTGACCGTGTTCGGCGTCCAGAGTAGCTGTGAAGGAATCACGTCACGGAATCGCTTTCCGAGAAAACGGATTCGAGGCCGCGAAATGCTCACGTCCCCTGGCACGCTCGCCCCTTCGGTGACAATCGGAATTCGGAGTTTCCGCGCGAAAAGGACGCTCCGAGCGGGCCCCGTCACAGGATCCGAAACACTCGGACGGTATCGCGGTTGGTCGGCTCACGGACGAGTTGGGCGAGACCCAACTCCGAGAACACCCGTTTCCAGTCCCGGAAGTAGAGGGGGAAGTCGTCGTTGACGTAACTCACTTTCTCGTCGCCGCGACCGCGCTGCGGACTGTTCCCCTCGTTTTCGGCGGTTATCAACAGATCACTCGTGACGCGGATCAGCTCCTCGAACACCCACGTATTCTCGGGGTGGATGTGCTGTAAGGTCTCGACGGAGTAGACGACGTCGAACTCGTCGTCGGGGAATTCGGGAATCACGTCCTCGATCGCACCCGCGTGGAACGTCCCCGTCGCGGCGAGGCGTGGATGTCGTTCTGCCATCACGTCGAACGAGTCTTCGTTGATGTCGATGCCGGACAGGTTTTTGAATCCGTTGTCGCGGAGATGGGCGAGGTGACGGCCGGAGCCACAGCCGACTTCGAGGATGGCGGCGTCCTCGTGTGCGTAGTAATCGAGCACGGTGGCGATCGTCTCGCTCACCTCGTTCGGCCCGATCTTCGCGTAGTATTCGGGCGAGTAGTCACCCGACCGTTCGGCCCAACCGCGGCGATTGTCGTCCGGTTCCATACGCTTTATTTCGAGGCCGGGAAGTTAAACTTCCCTCAACGAGTTCGCCAGCGGTCGGCGCTCCTCACACCACCTCCCGTGTCGAACTGGACACCGGCGCGGACGAAACAGACGGGCACGATGCACGTCGACTCCGTCGAGACTCGGACTGGGTTCGTATTCCCCGTTCCGTTACGAGCATAGCACTGTAACGGGGGCGACGACGTCCATCGTCGGCCCTCCGGTAAAGTGATCCCGAAATACGGGAAAATTTCTCACAGCGCGGGAAGACGGTCAAACCCGCGGGACTGTGAACACCGTGAAATCGTCTTGTCGGGGTGTCAAACCCCGATTCGTAATCCGTTCCTCCGCGGGCGATTCTTTTCCCGACGGAGGTCCCATTATTCGGGATTTAGACTCGGACACGTTCGAGTCTCGGGAGAAAAGCCATCGTCGGACGCGCCGCGCTCGCTACCGGAGATTTTCGTCCGAAATAGGGGCAACGAGAGAGGTGTGATGGGTTCGTTTTCCGCGGGGAAGGTTTTCTCGACGGGGTGGAAATCGAGAGATCCGAATATTCGGGAATTTTATGCCGAATGGCGACAATAAGGAGGTACGATGGGAAGATACACATCGCGGGTCCGGACGACCGAAACGTCCCTCGACGTCCTGGACGTCCTCTTCGAACGGGAAGCAGTAACCGTCGAGGAACTCGAAGCGGAACTCGACCTGACGAATAGTACGGTTCACAGACACCTTTCGACGCTCCAAGAGAGGGGGTACGTGGTCAGGGACGAGGGGTCCTACCGTCTGGGTTTCAAGTTGCTCACGATGGGTGGACGCCTCCGGCGGGACGTGACGGCGTATCCGGTCATCAAGACGAAAGTGGACGACCTCGCAGCGGAGACGAACGAACGCGTCCAGTTCATCGTCCGGGAACAGGACGAACGGATCTACCTGTACACGCAGACCGGCGATAGCCTGATACAGACCGGGGCGTACACGGGTCGCCGCGGTCCGATCTATTCGAGCGCCGCCGGGAAAGCGATCATCGCCAACCTTCCGAAACCTGAGCGCGAGCGACTTATCGACTCCCTCGACCTGCGGCGGACCGGACCGAACACCATCACCGACCGCGACGCCCTCCGTGAAGACCTCCGGACGATTCGGGAACGGGGATACTCGCTCAACCTCGAAGAATCGACGAGCGGGGTGCACGCCGTCGGTGCCGCCGTCAGAGGGAAGGACGACGGCATCGTCGGGGCGCTGAGCGTTTCGGGCCCGGCGACGAGGCTGAAGGACGAACGGTTGGAACGGGAACTTCCCGACGCCGTCCTCGCCGCGACCAACGAACTCGAACTGCACATCGCACACACGTGATGCGGTCCTCGGCCCCGATTTTTCGTTCCCGTATTTCGGGATCGACGGGGATACCGAACGGGGACGATGCGGGTGGCCTCGTCGTTTCGCCGCTCCGGGTACCCCTCCCTAGCGATTTATTAGTAAGAACGGAGAATTATTCGGTCGTATGTCGCTGTTAATTGGCACCGACGAGGGACTGTACCTCGTTCGAGCGCTTCCGTTCGAACGGGACGATGCGGAACTCGTCCTCGACTGCGGAATGGTCACGGGCATCGAAACGTACGAACACACGGACGACGTCTTCCTCTCGTCGTCGAGTGGGGCGTACCGGTCGTCGGACGGCGGTGAGACGTGGATGGACCTCGGCGTCCCGGTCGGCAGTCGGTACTGGCATGCGGGGGAGAGCGAAGTGTGGTCCGTCCTCTCGACGCCCGACGCGCTGTACGCCGGGACGAACGACCCCTACGTGTACCGCTCCGTCGACGACGGGGAGACGTGGATGGAGATGAAGGGATTTCGCGACCTTCCTTCGCGCGGCCACTGGGAGTCTCCGATCGATCCCCACTACGCACGACTCAGGTGCCTGGAATCCGTCCCCGGACGGCCCGAACAACTCATCGCGGGCGTCGAGGCCGGTGGCATCCACCTCAGCCGCGACGGCGGCCAAACGTGGCACGACCGACGGGACACCATCGTCGACGACGTCCACGAAGTCGTTCCGATCACGGAAGACGTCTGGATGGCGGCGACCGGTTATCTCGACCACACCATCGAGAAAATCGGCCTCGGCCACGCCGTCGGAACGGGCGGACTCCATCGAACCGTCGACGGCGGGGACTCCTGGACGCGAATCGACGTCGGAAACCCGTTTTCGTACATCCGGAACGTGTTCGTCCACGACGGGACCCTCTTCTTCGGCGGCGGCGAGGAAGCGCCGCCGGAGTGGGTCCACGACGATCACGGTGCTGCACTCTTCGAGTCGACGAACTTCGGCCGGACGCTCGACCGGGTGTCGTACCCGACGGAGGAGACGCAAGTCATCGATACGTGGGACGTGTACGATGGCGACGTCATCTGCGGTTCCGGTCTGTTCGACGTCCCCGACCCGCGAGAAGACATCGAGGGCTGCGTCATGCGGCGTGACGACGACGGGACGTACCACGACGTGGGACGCGTCCCGGCCAATATCGGGACCATCGCGACGGTCTGACCCGAACCATCGACGCGGGGGTCCAAGCGAGACGATTCGTAGGCCGGATCGATCCAGAACCCCCGATAGAGATATATGGTTTCGAGGTAGTTCTGAACACGAACGATGGTAACAGTGTGTACGACGCTCCGAACCAAACGCGGCAGAACCGTCCCGAATCCATGAGCGACACCTCGTCCTCGAACGCGCCGCCGCGGTCCGCTCGACTGCTGTACAGCGGTGTGTTGCTGTACATGGCCGTCGATGGATTCCAACACAACGAAGCGCGGGTCGATCTCGCCCGGTCGAAAGGCGTCCCGGTCCCCGAAACGCTCGTTCCGATGACGACCGGTATGCTACTGGTGGGGAACCTCTGCCTCCTCGCCTGGCGGTTTCCGAGGGCGGCGGCTGGTGCCGTGATCCTCTTCTTCGTCGGCACCACGCCGATGATTCACAACTTCTGGGAACTCGAAGGCGAGGAACGGCACGGTAACAAGATCGATTTCTGCAAGAATCTCGCCCTCATGGGCGGTGCGCTCGTCCTCCTCGACAACGCCGCGAACGACGACTGACCGACGAGCACACTACTTTCCGAAGCCTCGTCCTTCCGAAGCCCCGCCCGATACTTTTACCATCTGGTAATCGATAGTACAGGTACGGCGATAGCGATGTGGTGTGAGCGCTCGCCACTCCGCAACGAGGCAATAAGCATGTCAGAAACCACTACGTCATCGGCACAGCAGGGGAAAATCCTGGACGGCATTACCGTCCTCGACCTCTCGACGTTCGTCACGGGCGGGTTCAGTTCGGCGATGTTGGCGAACCTGGGCGCAGAGGTAGTCAAAATCGAGCAACCCGGCTACGGGGACGCGATTCGCCACTCGGGTCCACCGTTCATCCGCGGTGAGTCGCCCTACTACTGGACCGTCAACTACGGGAAACGAAGCGTCGAACTCGACCTGAAAAACGAGCAGGCGAAGGAGGCCCTGTACGAGTTGGCCGAGCACGCCGACGTCTTCGTTCAGAACTATCGACCCGGGACGGCGGAGCGCCTCGGCGTCGACTACGCGACGATCAAGGAACACAACGAGGAGATCATTTACCTCGCCATCTCGGCGTTCGGACAGACCGGACCGTGGGCGAAGCGGTCGGGATACGACCTGTTGATTCAGGGGATGAGCGGAATCATGAGCGTGACGGGAGAGGAGGGTCGGCAACCGGTCAAGGTCGGTCTCCCGATAACGGACCTGATTACGGCCATGTGGGCGGCGTTCGGCGCGACATCGGCCCTCTATCGACGCGAACTGACCGGCGAAGGGGAGTACATCGACCTCGGCATGCTCGAAGCGACGCTGCCGTGGCTCACGAAGCAGGCCGGACAGGTGTTCGCCGACGAGACGCCGACGCGGATGGGGACGAAAGACCCGGTGTTGGCGCCGTATCAGACGTTCGAAACGGCCGACAGCTACCTCAACGTCTGCATCCTGAACGAGAAGCTCTGGCACGAGTTGTGTGCGGTCATCGACCGGCCCGACCTGCCCGCCGACGACCGGTTCGAGACGAACGCGGACCGGGTCGCCCATCAGGACGAACTGGAAGCCGAAATCGAGGCGACGCTGGGCGAGAAGACGACGGACGAATGGATCGAGATAATCGCCGACGAGGGGGGCGTACCCGCCGGGCCCGTTTACGACGTGGACGAAGCGCTGACCAATCCGCAGGTGGAAGCGCGCGGAGCGATCACCGAGATCGAGCATCCGGAACTCGGGACGATTCCGGTCATCGAACACCCGCTCACGTTCGAACACACCGAAAGCGGATTCGAGATGCCGCCGCCGCTCCTCGGAGAGCACAACCGCGAGGTGTTCTCCGACCTGGGATACACGGAGGACGAAATCGACGAGTTCGAAAACATGGGCGTGTTCGGAGCGCAAGACGGTGGTACCGACGAATGACCGGCGTGACGATTCCCGGCGTCGGGATGACCAGATTCACGGGGGCATCGGACCGCTCACTCGTGGAATTGGCGGCGACGGCGGCGAACCGGGCCCTCGATGACGCCGGTTACGGTCCAGACGACATCTCCTCGCTCCACGTCGGGAACGCCCTCGGAGATGCCCTCGGGTTACAGGCCGGTCTCGGAAACGCGCTCACGTCGTCGCTCGGGCTTGAGGGCGTCATCGCCGACAGGGTGGAGAACACCAGTGCGACGGGTGCGAGCGCGTTTCACCGGGGAGTCGAGGCGCTCAAGAGTGGTCACGCCGAAGTCGCGCTGGTCGTGGGTGCCGAGAAGATGTCCGTCGGCGACACGAGCGGGGTGACGGAAGCCATCAGCCGTCTCACCCACGAGCGCGAGTACGCGCAGGGCCTCACGCTCCCCTCGTTCGGTGGCCTCGCGGCGAGTACCTACCTCGCCCGGCACGACGTCCCCCGCGAGGCGCTCGCCGAAGTCGCGGCGAAGAACCACCGGAACGCGGCGGCGAATCCGGTCGCGCAGTTCCAAACGGAAATCACCGTCGCGGACGCCCTCGACTCGCCCGTCGTCGCCGACCCGCTCCGCCTCTACGATTGCTGTCCGATGATGGACGGTGCGGCCGCCGTCGTCCTTGCCCGGGAGACACCCGAGGACGTGTGCGTGACGAGTATCGGAAGCGCAACCGGAACCCACGCCGTCGCCGACCGCCGGGACCCGCTGGAACTCGAGAGCGTCCGTGTCGCGGGGGAACGGACCTTCGAGCGAGGTGGGGTGACGCCTGACGACATCGACCTCGCGTGTATCCACGACGCGTTCACGATTCTGGAACTCCTCGAACTGGAGGAGTTGGGGTTCTACGAGTCGGGCACTGCCTGGAAAGCGACTCTGGACGGAGAGACGCGACTCGACGGGCGACTTCCGGTCAATCCCGGCGGCGGGTTGAAAGCGCGGGGACATCCGCTCGGCGCGACCGGACTCTCGCAACTCATCGAGTTGGTCTGGCAACTTCGGGGTGACCTCCCCGCCGAACGGCAGGTTTCACCGGCTACAACGGGCTTCGCGGTCAACGTCGCGGGGTTCGGCAACAACAGCGTCTGCACGGTACTGGAAACATGAGGGACCGACAGTCAACGACACGAACGGATCGGATAGCGGTGGACGAAGCCTTCGTTTGCGAACACTGCGGACACCGTTGGTACTACACGCGGAGCAACTGCCCGAACTGTCGTCGAGACCGGATTGCGACGTACACGCTCGGCGAGGGGACGCTAATCGCGGTGACGAGCGTCGCGACGACGCCGCCCGACGTTCGAAGCCCGAATCCGCTCGGCTTCGCCCGATTCGGCGAGGTGCAGGTCGTCGGTCAGTTGGCACAGGAGGCCGCCGTGGGTAACCGCGTGGCGTTCGCCGGTGCGTACCGTCTCCGGGACGGAGACGAGGAGACGAACCCTCGCCTGACCGTCGTTACGGACTGATTCGACCGCTGATCAGCGGAAAGCGCGCGAGAAAAAGGAGTCGCTCACTCCTCGACGCGGAGGGAGTCGAGGATGAACTCGTCGATGGCGGCGCGGGCCTCCTCGGGAGCGTCGTCGTGGCCGAGCGAGAGTTTGCGGCCCCGGGCGGCGTGGATGACGTCCGTGATGAGTTGGCCCATCCGTTCGGTATCGACGTCGCAGAAGACGCCCTGATCGATTCCCGCTTCGATAACGGTGGTGATGCTCGACCGAATGCGGACGTAGTGCTGGTTGAATATTTCGCGGTGGCGTTCGTCGTTCCCCGCGTACGTGAACAGTTCGTGGTAGACCTTCATCCGGTCCCAGTGGCCGAAGTCGTCGAACGCCGGGCCGAACAGACATTGGTCGATTCTGGCGTCGAGTTCCTCACGCGGGGACGCGTCCGCCTCGACTTCGACGCTTCCCTCGTACTGGTCGATGATGTACTCCAGAAAGTGGGACATGAGGTCGTACTTCCCGTCGAAGTGGTAGTGGATGACCTGCCGGGTCATCTCCATCTCCTCGCCGATGTCGCGCATCCGGAGATTCGTGTACCCGTGCTTGCTGAGCGCGCGGAACGTGGCTTCCATGATGGCCTCCCGCGTGTCGGAGGGGACGCGTTCGTTTCCGGGGGTGCTCATACGGCGTATTTTTCCCGGGTACATATAGGGGTTTTCCGCGCACCCCGGAAGGTGGTTTACCGCACGGTAAATTATTTAGTGTCATGGTTCATCAGTTCGAGTGACTATGTCACGAATAGTCATTCGGAGTGGGACAGTGGTCTCACTCGACACAGACATCGGAGATGTAGAAGACGCCGACATCCTCATCGAGGATGGCGAAATAGTCGAAATCGGGCACGGACTCTCGACGGAGAACGCCGAGGTCATCGACGCGAGCGACCACATCGTACTGCCCGGATTCGTCGACTCACACATTCACATCGCACAGACCCAAGTCAGGGGTATCGCCGGGGACTGGTCGCTCATGGGTGAATACTTCGAGCACATGCTCGGCAATATCACCGGGCTCTACCGGCCCGAAGACATGTACCTCGGCGGCCTCTTCGGCGCGCTGGAAAAGCTCCATACGGGAACGACCACGGCCCTGGACTGGTCTTACCCCAACACGCTTGAACACGGCGAACGGGCCGTCGACGCGCTCAAGGATGCTGGACTGCGTGCGGTGTACACCTACGGCCCACCGGGTGACGACGCGCCGAAGTGGTGGTACGAGAGCGACGTCGGCCTCCCCGAGCAGAACATCCGCGAGCTCTACGACGAGAAGATCCGCGACGACAACTTGCTCAGTCTGGCGCTCGGGCTCCGGGGACCCGACTTCTGTACCGATGAGGTCTCCCGCAGCGACATGGAACTGGCGCGAGAGTTGGGGGCTCTCGCGACGATCCACATGGGTGCGGCACAGTGGACCTCCTCGATGTACAACGACGACTACCAGGGCTTCGGCGCCATCCACGACATGCTCGGACCTGACGTCAACATCGCCCACGGTAACCACTTCACGCAGGAGGACATCCAGCACGCGGTCGACGCGGGGGTCTCCTTCTCCGCGACGCCGGAAGTCGAGATGCAGATGGGCCACGGCATCCCCGTCACCGGGAAAGTGCTCGAAGCGGGTGGCCGCCCGGCCTGGGGCGTCGACGTCTGTTCGAACATCAGCGGGGACATGGGAACTCAGATGCGCATCGGACTCCAAGTCCAGCGGATGCTCGAAAATCAAACCCTCCTCGAAAACGGCGAGGAGGTTTTGGAAGTGGGACTGACGGCCCGCGACACGCTCGAAATGGCGACCATCGAGGGGGCGAGAGCGCTCGGCATGGAGGACGAAATCGGGACACTCACCCCCGGTAAACGGGCGATATGGATCATGATCGACACCGACGACTTCGCGACGGCCCCGGCTCATTCGCCGGTCCAGACCGTCGTCTTCCAGTCCGACCCGTCGCACATCGACACGGTGCTCGTCGACGGGGAACCCGTCAAACGCGATGGAGCGCTCCTGAACCCCGCGGTGGACGAGGAGTTCGACCGATTCGTCGACTCGGGATACCGCCTCGTCGAGGAGGCCGGTATCGACCTATGAGGACAGATTCAATACCGCCCCGGCCGACTACACGCGATACCGAACGATGCGACTAGGACAATACACTGCCACCAACGACGAAGCACCGTGGACGGGAGCGCGACTCGACGAGCGGACGGTCGTAAACCTCGCGGAAGCCGGAGCAGCGGCGGGAGTCGACCTTCCCGAAACGAGCACCGACCTCCTCGCCACCTGGGAGTGGGAAGCGAAAGTCGACCTCGCTCTGGAACGTGCCGCCGCGTCCGGGGAGGGGACGTACGACTTCGACGACCTGACCAGATACGCCCCGGTCACGAACCCGGAGAAGGTCGTCTGCGTGGGTCTGAACTACCGCGATCACGCGGAGGAGGGGGACAATCCGATCCCAGAGACCCCCGTCCTGTTCTCGAAGTTTCCGACCGCGGTTACCGGCCCGGACGACGAGATTCGCTGGGACCCCGACCTCACCGAGAAGGTCGACTACGAGGCAGAGTTCGTCGTCGTCATCGGGCGCGAGGCACGGCGTGTGAGTCGAGCGGACGCGCTCGACCACGTCGCGGGATTCCTCGTCGGCAACGACGTCTCCGCTCGGGACTTACAGCACGGGGACGGACAGTGGGTGCGCGGAAAGAGTCTCGACTCCTTTGCACCCATCGGGCCGGAACTCGTGACGACAGACGAAGTATCCGACCCGCACGATTTGGACATCTGGGCGGAAGTCAACGGCGAGCGACTCCAGGATTCCTCGACGTCGAACCTCATCTTCGGCATCGACGAACTCGTCTCCTTCTGTAGTCAAGCGTTCACGCTCGAACCGGGCGACCTGCTCTTCACCGGAACGCCGCCCGGTGTCGGCGTGTATCGGGAGCCACCGGTGTTGTTGTCGGACGGCGACGAGGTCACCGTCGGCGTGGAAGAACTCGGCGAACTCACGAACACCTGCGCGTTCGACTGACGCGTTTGTGCGGGACGTTCGTGCGCTCCCTCGTCATTGTGGGGGACTTTCGTGCGCTCCCTCGTCATTGTTCAAGACGTTCGGCGCTCCCCTGTCATCGAACGCGGCAAAGAATATCGAATCGGAACCGTCAGTCGGAGAAGCCGAACACGTCGCGGGGGTTCTCGAACACCACTTTTCGAATCGACTCCGTGTCGATGCCGTACCGGTACAGTTCGAACATCGCTCGTTTTATCGCGTCCGGGTCAGTGCGAAGGACGTTGGCGCAGTCGGTGTCGATCATGATCCGCTCCGGTCCGTACTCGTCGATGGCGTTCGCGACGTCCGCCGGTCCGACGCCGACGAGCCACGAGTGACCGATGGTGAAACTGAGGTAGCAGTCGGTCTCGCGCATGAGGTAATCGACGTTGTTCCGGTCGGCGTGAGACGCGACGACTCGCTCCTCGGGCAGTCCGACGGCGCGCGCTCCTCGACGTCCATCTCGACGGCCCGTAACGCCGGGTTCTCTCCCGTGATGACGGGGTCCTGTCCCAACGAGGTGTTCTTCTCGTACCCCGGGATACCGAATTCCGGGCGATAGGACCGCCCGGACGAACCGGACTGGTTCGGCGTGTGAAGGATGATCGGCAGGCCGTGACGGTCGGCGAGTTCCATCTGGGCGCGAACGATGGCGCGCTGTTCGTCCACGTCCCAGGCTTCGACGTGTTGGGCGGGCGTGACTCCCGTCTCCCCGACGGCGACGACTTCGTCCAACTCGCAGTACCGGTCCATGGCCTCGACGAGTTCGTCCGGGTTCTCTATCCGGACCCCGGTGTGGATACCCAGTCCGAGTCGCGCCTCGAAGAAGTGGTTGCGCTCTATCGCCGCCCGACGGTTGATAGCGTCGTCCCAGAGAAACCGTACGTCCTCGGCACGAACCGGTTTGTAGGGAGTCCAGTGATAGCCGGACGCGACCATGACCATCCCCTCGCATCCCGAGAGCGCGTAGCGTTCCCGGTCGTCCCAGGAGAGGGTGTGTGCGTGATTGTGCCCGTCGAACCAGGGTAAATTGAGGAGTTCCCGTGGGTACGAGCGGTCGTCTTCGTCCAGATACTCCGCGTCAGTCGGTCTCTTCGTTGGATTCGTCGAATTCATGTGTAGGCTCGGAAGCGTCAACTGGCCGCGCTGCGACGCCCAGATTTCACCTAGTACGCCGTTCGTCCGGTACCCACTTAGCGTTTGACGGTACGGTAAAACGAACCCCGTGACGAGGAGTTCCGACGAACGGTCGGTCACTTATTGTCCACCGGGC
Source organism: Haladaptatus sp. R4 (assembly GCF_001625445.1). Lineage (NCBI taxonomy): Archaea > Methanobacteriati > Methanobacteriota > Halobacteria > Halobacteriales > Haladaptataceae > Haladaptatus > Haladaptatus sp. R4. Next base: position 234,993 of record NZ_LWHG01000029.1, read on the forward strand.
CGTGAGTACCAAATTGTCGTTCGATTCATCGCCATTAGTGTTGTTTGATTACTACAATATTGATCGGGTAGATTCGGCTATCGACCGGACGTCAAACACGTGTGTTCGGGTCGCGGGTCGGCTTCGATGACCACGATGTGAGTGAGATGATATAGTGATATTCGTCCATCTATACATAGGATAATCGGCCATTTCGTATGTTGTGAACCCAAATTTTTGATTTTCGACAGATATGGAGTTGTGTAAAGACCCACCCGAAGATCGGAAGCGGAAGGAGAACGTGCTGTCTTCATTCGGGTCGAAATCGATGGAGAGTGGACGTTGTATTGTGTGATGATTGCGATACTGTAGCAAAATCTTGACCTCCCGTTAGGGGAAGATCAAAGGAAACGGGAACCGACATTAGCTGGATCGTGGACACGTTATGACCCTTGGTCGCGAGCGTTCGTGGGTCGCCTTCGATCCCGGTTCGCCGAAACAGTTTAACCCGGATTGTTCGAAACACGTCGTAGACGATGGGACAGACCACTTCGCTTGCCGAGGAGTCGATGATCGAGGACCGACCCCGTCGCGGCCGGACGGGCGACGATCACGAGATGGTCGGACACAGGACGACCGAACGTCCCGTGGGTGACCGGTAGATGGTCGGTGAAGCCCGCCATCCGGATACCGATACCGGTCCCCTCGACGGTGTCACGGTTCTCGATGCGTCTCGCGTCCTCGTCGGTCCGTTCTGCACCATGCAGTTGGGGGACCTCGGCGCGGACGTCATCAAGATAGAACAACCGGGCGTCGGTGATCAGACGCGCGGGTGGCATCCACCGACGTACGGCGAATCGGACGAGAGCGCGTACTACCTCAGCGTGAACCGTAACAAGCGTTCGATGACGCTCGACCTCGCGAGCGACGACGGCCGCGCGCTCTTCCGCGACCTCGCGAGCGAAGCCGACGTCGTCGTCTCGAACTTCCGTGTCGGCACGATGGAGGAGTGGGAACTCGATTACGCGACGCTCCGGGAGGACAATCCCGGCCTCGTCTACTGTGCCCTCTCGGGATACGGTGAATGGGGACCGGACAAGGACCGTCCCGCCTACGACCTCATCATGCAGGCGGAAGGGGGACTGATGAGCATCACCGGCGAAGCCGACGGTGCCCCCGTTCGGGTGGGTGTCGCCATCGCCGACATCGGCGCGGGGATGTACGCCACACAGGCCATCCTCGCCGCGCTCCTCGAACGCGAACTCGGCGACGGGACCGGCCAAAAGATCGACGTTTCGCTGCTCGACGGGCAGGTCGCGTGGATGAGTTACATGGCCTCCAACTACTTCGCGACGGGGACACCACCGGGTCGGATGGGCAGCAAACATCCGACCCTCGCGCCGTATCAAGCGTTTCCGACGATGGACGGATACGTCATCGTCGCGGTTCCCTCGCCGAACCTCTGGCCGAAGTTCTGCGCCGCCATCGACCGCGAGGAACTCGTCGATGACGACCGGTTCGCGACGAACGCGGACCGCGTCGAGAACCGCGATGCGCTCGATACGGCGCTCGAACCGGCCTTCGAGGCTGCCACGACCGAAGAGATTCTCTCCCTGATGGACGAGTACGGCGTTCCGGCGAGCGACGTCAAGGACATGGAGGACGTCTTCGAGAACCCGCAGGTCGCCGCACGGGACATGCAGTGGTCGGTCTCCCACCCGACCGCAGGCGAGGTCGAGATGGCGGGAAGCCCGATGCACCTCTCGAAGACACCGGCGGGGGTCCGTACGCACCCACCGCTCCTCGGCGAACACACGGAAGAAATCCTCTCCGAGTACGGATATACGGAAGCGGATATCGAGCGACTGTCCGATGAGGGTGTTCTCTGACCGGCCGTCACATTTCGTCGGGTAAGATGAAGATACCGCTCCCGACCATCGCACCGATGCCGGTAGCTGTCGTCGATACCAGACCGAGGTCGCGTTCGCGGTCCTTGGGCATCGACTCCTTCAACACGTTTTGCGGTCCCTGGACGCCGACTCCTCCCATCGACATGGCCGGGCGCTGTACCGTTACCGTCCCACCGAGACGGGACCAACGGGCCACTCGACATCGAGTCGAAGGCGGTTACTCTCACCGAAGACCATCAAAACAAATGCGGCGTCGTTTCGCACGACATCGTCGCTACATCGTCGTCGTGGTCGCCGTCATCTCGCTTGGAGCGTCAACCGTCGGCAGAAGATCGAAGGCCTGTGCCTTGTCGCTCGTCTGCAGGAGCCCGACGGCGAACGCCGAAACCACCGTACCGCTTTCGAGGGTCACGTCGAACGTGGCGGCGGCCTCGTTCGTACCTGCGGGTCGGATCTCGATGGTGTACGACCCCGCGGGTACCTCGACGTAATCGCTGGCGTTGCCGAACTCCAATCCTTTGACGAGGACGTCGCCGTCCGCTGCGATATCGACCGCCGGTGCGTCGGGCGAGAGGTGAACCGCCCGCAAGCGCGCCTGGTCTCCGGACGGCACTTGGTTCTCGTCGACGAACACGAACGCCTGCGGACTGTCGAGTGTTCCCCCGGCAGCGATCGTGTAATCGGTGTTCGCATCGAGGGCGACCTGCTCGTCGATGACCGCACTCCCCCGCCCTTGCCCCGCTGGCGCGACCTGTACGGTGTGTTTCCCCGCGTCGAGTTCGAGATAGTCGCTCACGTCTTTGAACGCGACGTTCTCAAGGACTCGATTTCCGTCGACGTAAACGTCCACTTCCGGGGCGTCCGGAATCGCGTGGATGACCCGAACGCGACTCGTGTTCCCGCTTTGACTGCTAGTCATCTCCTGGGCGCTCGAAATCCCCCCGAGAATGGGGATGCTGCTCACGCCGATGATTTTGAGTACCTGACGTCTGGTTTGCTTCATTTTGGTTCCCCCAACCGATACTCGACTTGTTATCTAAAAATGATATTCCCGGACCAGTTTGGTCGGGGCATCGTCGTACGAACATCTATCCGGCACTCGGACGGGATCGTCCAAGTGGTTACATTTAAACATATCACTCCGGGAGATTTCATCAAATTTATCGATGAAAGCAATTTACTGCGAAGTCGATCCATCGTCGTCCCTTTTGGAGTCCCTACGCCGTAGAACGCCGGTCGAGGACGGTTTACAGTCTTACCACGAGACCGTTGCCATCCCGTTCGTACGTCGTGTCGAACTGATCCGAGCGGTCACGCATCGTCTTCCGGAGCCAAGCCGCCTGGTTCTCGGTCGGGGGGGAGACGCCGTCGTCGATATGGAACGGAACGAGCCGGATTTTCTCGAAACTCCCGCCGTCGAGCGTGAGTTCGAACAGATAGCTGTCGTGATTTCCCAGGTCGTCCTTGATGCCGAAGTCATCGACGAGGTCGCCGGTATCGTGGAGGATAACGCCGTCGCCGTACCGCTCGACGGCTTGGACGACGTGCGCGCTGTGGCCGTGAACGAGGTCCGCACCCTGATCGACGAGCCAGTGGCCGAACGCGACGAGTCGGTCGCTGGGTCTCTCGATCCAGTTCTCCCCCCAATGGAGCGAGACGACGAGGAGGTCCGGATTCCCGGATTTGGCGCGTTCGATGGCGTCCCCGACGAGTCGTCTGGTCCGCCGGTTCCGGGGGTCGGTCTCGGCCCACGCGATTCCCGGTCGGTCGCTGGCGGCGGCGTACACCTCGTACTCGTCCGAGAACGAAACGACGGCGACGTCGATGTCCCCCACGGAAAACGTGGCCGGTTCCCACGCGGCCGACGGGGTTGCGCCGGTGCCCGCGTTCTCGATACCGCCGTCGTCGAGCGCGTCTATCGTGTCGGTCAGGGCCACTGCGCCGAAATCCATCGCGTGATTGTTCGCCAGGTTCGTGAACCGAACGTTTCCTGCGTCGAGCGCAGGGACTGCCCAGTCGGGATTTCCCCGGAAGTAGTACACACGGTCGGGAAACCGTTCACCGCGCTTCGAGAGAGAGCATTCGAGGTTACAGAAGACGCCGTCGAGGGCGTCGAGTCGTGGCTGAAAGTCCCCCCAGATCGTCGCGGGATCGACACCCGCATCGCCGTAGATACGGTTGAGACTGCGTCCGACCATCGCGTCCCCGGCGAATCCGATGGTCGTTTCGTGCGTTCCGCGACCGTCGGTCGGACGGGCCCGGGACGAATCGGTAGCGTCGGTCGTCTCCTGGCCGGTGGCCCGGGTGTCACTAGACGGACTGCTCCCACCACCAGTGGTCGAACCGGCACGGTTCCCGAGACACCCTCCAACGACCACGGTTCCGATGGTCGAGAGGTATGCCCGCCTAGTATCAGTCATCGATAGTGGATCGTATCAGCAGGACAGTGATAAACTTCGTGGGAGCGGACCGCCGTTCCCACGGTCACCGACGACACGAACGGGTCGGGCGGGACGACCGACCGATGATTAACTTCAAATTTTTCAACAGATATTTCTACGCATTATAACGTGAAAGCGAAGAAAGATGTACGAATGTCCCACGGAGTCAATCCCTGGTACCTCCTCCCTCGGCCAGTTCGTGGTTACGAACGGACCTCGTCACCCCTCATTCCTGACCGAGGAACCATCGGTCAGGGATTCGGAATTTCATTTCGTGATAGACGTTTCATCCTTGTATCCGCCACCGAAAAACGTATGTCTTATCGTCGTATGTTCATAACTGAACAAAATTAAGATGATATGACGTTTAGAGCGTGTAGATATATAATATAGATGAAGTTTGCGGTGAATGTACAGCCGATTGTCGGTTCAAAGAGAGATAGAACGCAGTAAACGACCAACTATGGCAAGATATCCAAAATCCGTTCGTGCAGCAGCGATCAAATGTATTTCGTGTAACGCACCCGTCGTCGAAACTGTCGAAGGCTCGTATGCCTGTGTCGGCTATGGCGATTCACCGGTAACTGTCGCAGCGACGGACGCGAAGGCTCGAATTGCGGACGACTGATGGCGACTGTCACGAGCTATCGACGACGGTACTAGCTACGACCCAGACACGTGACGTTGCGGGGCAGGCGCGAAGGACGAGGTCCGAACACGAGCGACTGCGACCACTTAGCTCCCAACTGCTCCGTTTCGAATCACGCCGCCAACCGCGAAGAGCACCATGCCGACGATGATAGTGGCGGTTCCGGCGGTCAGAAGTCGAAGACCGACGATGGTCGGCGTGAAGAACACGAGACCGTAGGGAACCCGCCCAACGCTGATGAGGCCGTACCCGAGGAGCATCGTCAACACTGCCGGGGTCTCCGCGCCGCTCTCCTGGATGCGCTTGATGACCGGGTACGTCGCGTACGGACCGCCGGGAATGAGACCGGCGATGAGTCCGGCGGCGGCGACCTCGCCGAAGCCCGCCGATTCTCCGAGCAATTCGCTCAGTCGATCCTCGGGCAGCAACGTCCCGATGGCACTCGAAAGGAAGAGGGCAGCGACGATGAGCGTCGCGAGGTGGACGACGGTCGTCGCACCGTGTTGAACACCCGTCCACGCATCCGCCGGGCGTCGAACCACGAGGTACGCGTAGACGGCGAGCGTCCCGAGGATGACGACGCGCTGTCCCCACGATTCGCCGATCAGGAGGTCGAGACGGCTCATATACCAAGCACCCCCGCGGCGACGAGTCCGAAGAGTACCGTCACCACGACGCCCACGGCGACCCGGGCGGCGACGATTCTCGTTTCGAAGAAGACGAGGCCGTACGACACCCGACCCAACCCGATCGCACCGTAGCCGACGAGCATCGCCAGCACCGACGCGGTTCGTGCACCGTTGTCGGACGACGCTGCTGATGATGGGATAGACCGCGTACGGGCCACCGGGAAGAACCCCACCGAGCACACCGGCGAGCAACACGCCGGTCGTCCCCGCCGACCCACCGACGAGTCCGCTGATGGCGCTCGCGGGGACGAGCGTCTCGATCGCACTGGCGAGCAACAGCGCCGCGAGGACGAGGGTTGCCAGTCCGACTAGCATCCGAGCGCCGCTCTCGAAACTCTCGCGGGCGGCGTCGGGACGGCGAACCGAGAGATACACGTAGAGGACGATCGTGCCCAGGATGACGATTCGCTGTCCGGGGCCGGAACCGATCAGGATATCGACGATCGACATGTGAAAACCAAGTCAGTGTATACATTATACCTGTCCATCTAGCGTACCGCGCGCCAAAACGAGGTCCGAGATCGAGTGCGAATCATCGGCCGCCGCGGCGGTCGACGATGCTGACGCCGCACCGAACGTCACGGACTGGGACGAGTTCGCGGCGGCGGACGAAGCGTTCGATTAGATGGCAAGCACGGTCGTCAGTGGACGACCTCGCGTCGAACCCGATCATTCGTATCGACTCGATGTGAGACGGGTGAGAAACCTCGACTTCCGGATCCAACGAGTTGGAGAGTTCGACGCCAGAAAGATAAATGATATATCGCTATACTCAATGCGTATCGGTCGTGGTGACGGTCCCTATCACTGCAATGGTGTACGTGTTGAAATCACCACTGTCGGTACCGAAGTCGCCGAGGCGGCCGGTCACACCCGATACCCCGGTCAACGTAGCGATACCACTCGCCGTGATGAGTTGCGCCATAAGTACCGTCACAGCCAGAAGAACGATGCACCACCCCCTTCCTACCGAGTGAAATCGTGGGTTCCACAGCGGTCATCGACCCCGCCGCTGGTACGCGATTCCCTCTCGACGTCCGTGAGTACATTCGTCCGGTTCATCGCTGCTTCCGTCGAATTTGCCATCGATGGGACGTTTGTCAGGCGAAAATCCGACCGAGATAGAAAACGGTCGCGTACGGGGATGACTGAATCGAGCGTGGTCCGAAAATCGGCGGGTGGAACTCCAAACGATGGAGATGGCAACCCATTGACTACGGCCAATAAGGAAGAGACAACAATTACAGGGTTATCGCTGTAACACCAATTGCCGGTAAACACCATCCGTTATCGAAGGTAACACCCATTTATATTGTGTATTCTATGCAATATTACGTGGGGAGAGAGGTCATCAGCGTTGAAATTGTCACTCTATAAAACAGAATTCCGACACCCTACTAATGTCAATTGGTATAATATAGATGTGTTTCACGAATCTAGTTCCCCTCGGTCCGATAGATATCCGTATAGTAGAGCGTCTATCGAATATAGACTGATAACCCGAGAACGCCGAGGAGATGGGGAAACGGTTCTGCAACGAGATGTTTGAATCGGTTCTGCCCATGTATAACAATGGATGGGAATCCGTATCGGTCAAATAATATTGTATTCTATATGAATTTCCAATGGTTGGTACCTCCCCGAAATCGCGAAGTCACATGAGTAACAGGAACGGACGAAGACCAGACGGATCTGTTTCCCCACGAACGAAAGAAGGACAAACGAGGTGTGCCGAGGTCAGTTCGGACGTGAACCGCGGTGTTCCCGCGACCGTTTTACAGTCAATTCATCGGAAAACAGGGTTCTCTGTTCGTACCGAACAGTTCCGAGGAGGGCTGTCGCCGTGGAATTAGAGCGTTCGAAAAAGGAAGTCGAACACGCTGGTTCTGCTGGAATCAGCGGATTTCGACGTTGTGCCATCGGCCCGTTTCGTGGCGTCCGACGGTAGTTGCGGCCTCGCGGACGCGACTCACGCGTTCGTCCGTCGGCGGGTGGCTCGCGAACGCTCGTTCGAGTGGCGTCTGCTCCGTCCGCCTGTTGCGGTCCGGGAACACCCACGAAAACAACCCCCAACCGGGCTCGCTCGCACGTTGGAGCTTTTCGAGTGCACGGGCAAACGCCAGCGGGTCGTCGAGTACCGCCACGGCCCGCCGGTCGGCGGCGTACTCCCGCCGTCGGGAGTACGCTTGGAGCGTCAGCGTCGGAGCGGCGAACAGCCCCATCACGATTCCAGCCAGTCCACGTCGTAGGCTGCTACCGACGCTGGATGGACCTCGCACCGGCCGACCCATGATCAGCGACAGCCCCCAGCAACTCACGGAGACGAGCACCACGAACGGGAGGACTACAACGAGAGCGAGGCTCGCCATCGTCCGTAGGAGACTCATGGCCAGCGTTTGGAGGAGGCTATCGTGACCCTCTAGATGGGCGAGTTCGTGAGCGAGGACGCCTTCGAGTTCCGCGGGCGTCAGTAACCGGACGAGCGAGTGGTCGATCACGAGCGTCCGCCGTCCGAGGGCGAACGCGTTCGGGTGGCCGAGTCGGGCAATGTAGACGTCCGGTCGGTCGATACGCATCCGCCGAACCAATCTGTCGATGCTCGCGTCGATTCCCGGAGGGCGGGCCGCGGCGAGCGGAACCGCGTCGAGACGCGGAAGGAGACGCTTGGCGCTCGTTCGATAGTTCACGTAGCTGAAAACGAGCACTCCCACGCCCGTAGCGAGAAGCAGGAACGGGAGATCGGTACTGGTGAGGAGGGCACCGACGAGTCGGGTCCCGAAGAGGAGGCCGACGCCAGCGAGAGCGAGCAGCCACGCTCCAACCAGAATCGCAAGCCCGCGCGGCCGACGGAATGTTGCTGACATAACTTTCATAGGGATCGTATACAGAAAACGGTTACCGAAGATCGAAGACGGTCGTCGAAACCCGTCTTCGAGGCGGAGCGTTTCAGTTCTCGAACGACTCGAACGCGTCTTTCGCGTCTTCCATCGTGACGTCCTCCGAAGAGCCACTCGAAAAGTGGTAGAAAAGCACTCCAAGTACACACCACGCGAAGACGATCAGCCACTCGAACGGCCAGGCGAGAGCGGACGGGGCACCGGGCAGATACAGGCCGACGAAGAACGCGGTTAGCACGAGGCCGAGAACGCCGATAGCGTACCCGCCGGGAAGTTTGAACGGACGCTCCAATTTCGGTTCGCGGTATCGCAGCACGAGGAACGAGATAACGACGAAGAACCACGCAAGAACGATGCCGAAACTGCCCGCATCGACGATCCAGACGAGCATCTGCTCACCGAACAGCGGTGCGAGCACCGAGATACCTCCGATGAGAGCGATGGCGGCCGATGGCGTGCCGTGCTGTGGGTGAAGGGTCGCAAGCCGACTCGGTAACATGTCGGCTTCGGCGAGCGCGTACATGGCGCGACTGCCGCCGATGATGAACGAGTTCCAACTCGTGAGTATCCCGGCAATCCCCGCGAGCGCCATTATTCGACCGATAACCGTACTGTTGAACAGCGAGGTCAGCGCGGCGGCCGCGGGCAACGAACTGTCCACGAGCGTGGAACCGGAAAGCGATTGCCCGGAGGCCCAGATGACCGCGATGTAAAACACCGCGGCCATCACGACCGAGAGGACGATCAGACGGCCGAGGGACCGATATGAAACGTCGGCTTCACCGGCGGCTTGCGGAATCACGTCGAATCCAACGAACATGAACGGCGTCATGACGACGACCGTGAACAGCCCCGACCATCCCGCATCGGTGAACGACGGCGTCGCAGTCGAGTGTCCGTTGAAAATCGCACCGATAACGAGGGTGACCCCTGCGAGGCCGATGATGAGCGTGAGGATGGTTTGGAACTGCGCCGCGGGACGGACGCCACGGTAGTTGAGCATCGTCATCACGACAGCGCCGATTCCGCCCGTCAGAACCCACGTCGCGTAGACGGGTTCCCCGGCGATCGTCCACAGGTGGAGAACGTTGAAGCCCGGGACGAGATAGGCGAGCGCGGACGGCAGCGCGACCGCTTCGAAGATGACGACGCTGACGTACCCGAGGATGATCGCCCACGTACAGACGAACGACCCGGCAGGCCCGAGCGCTCGTAAACTGTAGACGTGTTCGCCACCGACGAAGGGCATCGCCGACGCCAATTCGCCGTAGATCAGGCCGACGGTCGTCACCATTACGCTCCCGATGGCGAACGCGAGAATCGCCCCGGTCGTTCCCCCCTCGTCGATCCAGTATCCCGTCTGAATGATCCACCCCCAACCGATCATCGCACCGAACGCGAGGACGAAGATATCGACTTTCGACAGGACACGTGTTAACTCATCACCAGTGTGATCTGCTCCCATGGTAGCTTTGGTTCCACCGCGTAGGTAAATAATTTATCCAGCATCGAATACACATTACGGACGTGCTATTTTCGAATCGCACGAACGACGTCGGCACAAATCGTGCGATTCGGTCGCCAAACGACGACGTCCGAACGTGGTTTCGAGAGGGTTCCCCGCAACTCGGATGGGGGGACGTGGGGACATCGGCTACCCGGCAAGAACGGTACAGCGGCACGTTCAAGTCGCTATCCGGCGTATAGTGGATGGGCGTGATAGTCGGTCAGGTGGGGGAGATACGATCGAATCGGACATCGGTCGATTTCGTCGTGGGCACCGTTTTCTTGGTCGCACGTCTTCGGCCGGTCTCCCGCGTACGTACGTCGAGACGCCCGATACAACGGAGACCGAAACATGCCAGACGAGACCAAGAGAGCCACCGACGGAGAACCGCAACCGATTCAAGCCGACCGAGGTGCCTCCATCCTCGGTCCACGGAACGTCCCGCTTGAGCGGGAAAATCCGGACCTGTTGGCCTCGCCCGACACCGATGCCGGGACGATTCCCAACCTCAAGTTCCCGTTCGCGGAGGCGCGAAACCGACTGACGACGGGTGGCTGGGCGCGCGAAGTGACCAAGCGCGAACTGCCGGTCGCGACCGACCTCGCCGGGGTAAATATGCGTCTCAAACCGGGCGGGATTCGCGAACTCCACTGGCACACGGAGGCCGAGTGGGCGTACATGCTCGCCGGTCGTGCGCGGGTCACTGCCGTCGATGCGGACGGCCACAACTTCATCGACGACGTCGGCGAAGGTGACCTGTGGAACTTTCCGGCGGGCATCCCGCACTCGATTCAGGGATTGGAGGAGGGCTGTGAGTTCCTGTTAGTGTTCGACGACGGGGATTTCTCGGAGAACGAGACGTTCCTCATCACGGATTGGTTCGAACACACGCCGCGTGACGTGCTCGCCAAGAACTTCGGCGTCCCCGAGGAAGCCTTCGACGACTTGCCGCACGACATCGACCACACGCGGTACGTCTTCGACGGGGAAGTCCCCCCGCCGTTGGACGAGGACGCGGTCGATTCACCGGAGGGGACGGTTCCGGAGAGCTACACGTACCGCTTGCTAGACCAAGAACCGAAGGAGGTGGAAGGGGGGCAGGTTCGCATCGTGGACTCGTCCGATTTCCCCGCAGCGACCACCATCGCGGCGGCGCTCGTCGAAATCGAACCGGGAGCGATGCGTGAACTGCACTGGCACCCCAACGCCGACGAGTGGCAGTACTACATCGGTGGGAAGGGGCGGATGACCGTCTTCGCGTCGAGCGGGATGGCACGGACCTTCGATTACCAAGCAGGGGACGTCGGCTACGTCCCCTTCGCGATGGGCCACTACGTCGAGAACACCGGAGACGAAACGTTGCGGTTCCTCGAAATGTTCCGCAGCGACCACTTCGCCGACGTGTCGCTCAATCAGTGGATGGCCCTGACGCCTCCCGAGTTGGTGCAGGCGCACTTGAACATCGACGAGGAGACGATAGCCGCGCTGCGGAAGGACAAACCCGTCATCGTCTGACCGGACTGGGCATCGTCCGACCGCACCGGGAATCGTCAGACCGCACTGGGTCCTCTCTCGTATGGGGACCCCCGGAGAACGGTTCTCGAACATATTTTACTCCGCTCCAATCCGAAGGATAAGTGTATACCACGTTTCGACCATGGACGAATCGCGATGAACGATGACACACGACACGGGAGGAGCACACGACACGACGACACGGAAGACCGGTCGGCGACCCGGAGTACACGACGCGGGTTCTTGGGAGCAGTGGGACTCGGAAGCGCCGCACTCCGTCCCACATCACGCCGTGAGGGACGTGGTTGGGATCCCAACCACGGGGGCAAAAAACCGTGGGCACCGCGCGACCACGATCACAGCGGGCAAAACGGATCGACGAGCCATCTCGGACGGGCGTCGCCAGTGGGATCGATCACGGTGGACGAACTCACCGCAACACAACGTTCGAACACCGTGGTCGTGTCGGCGCTTCCCTCCGTCTCCGGGAGCGGTACCCCCGACGACCCGTACGTTTCCCCCTCGGGGACCGGTGGAATGCGGGAAGCCTTCGAACGCTTGAACGAAATCGAGGGCGGCGTCATCTACTACCCGAGCGGGTATTACGGGACGGGAACGACCGCGTGGGAGATCGACCTCGCCCAATACGACGATCTACGGAACAACTGGGCGATCCACGGCGACGGCTTGGAATCCTCGCGGATCAGGTGCGGTTCCGACGACGGAAACGGAATCCGAATCCACGATTCGACAGGAACGGCCATGTTCTACGTCGAAATCGTCGGCGTCCGATTCGAGGGGGATTGTGCCGGATTTTCCTTCGTCTGGGGGTCCGACGATTTGGGTGACGCGTACAACAGTTGCTGGTCGCGGTTCTCGACGTCCAACAGCAACCCGGACGGGACGGGGGCGTGTCAGTTGAACTTCGTCCTGAACACCTACCATTACGGCGTCCACAACGCGGCAGGGGGCGTCGGAGTTGAACTACGCCGCGTCCAATTCTCCGGCATCGAAGGAAGCGTCAGTTCCGGCGAGAACGCCGGTGACACCGCGTTGCGGATTCGGGAGTACTCGTTCGCGAATCACTTCCGCTACTTGGACGTCGAAGCGACGTACGACGGGATCCACATCGCGGACTCGCGGGCGATATACAACGTCTTCCAGAACGCCTACTTCGCCAACGTTCGCGGGACGGCGGTGATTCAGGACATCGACGAGGACGGCCCCCGATTTCCCGCCTCGGCCGAACAGGGGACGTACTTCCACAACCCGTTCATCGCGGGAGCCGTCGAGAACATCGTCGAACACGGCGGCGGAACCCTGTACGTGGACGGATCGACGAGGAAGTGGCCCGCCGCCACACAGCAGACCTTCGAAGGGGAGCGATACAGGGGGAGTTACCGCGACGCGTCGTACTTCGAATTCGAACCACGCTCCGCCGCCCCCGAACACCGACTCGGCCGCGTCGCGCTCGCCGACGGCCGCTCGTGGGACCCCGATTCCGATGGACAACCGGAACTCGTCGTCTCGAACGGGACGGAATGGATCGAACTGACGACCGCTCGCCGACGACGCCGTAGAAGCGGCGCTCGTTTTCACGCCTCCGAATCCACCGACCGCGTCGTTTCCGAGATGGGTTCTGGCTCGGAATCGATGTGGAAGGCTTCCTCGCCGAGTCCTGCGGACTTGAGCGTGGTTCCGTCGTCCGCGAAGAGGTGGAGGTCGGTTTCCTCGAAGACGTAGGAGATGGACTCACCCTCCGTGGCTTCCACGTCGTCATCGACGCGGGCGGTCCACGAGTCGGAGGCGACGAGGAGGTGGAGGAAATCGTCGCTCCCCATCGGTTCGACGACGTCGAGCATCGCGGTCTGACGACAGTCGTTCGCCGTCCCGTCGTCCGTCACCGAGATGTCCTCCGGTCGGACGCCCATCGTCAGTCGCTGGCCCACCGTCAACTCACATTGCCGGACCGTCGTCTCGTCGATCGGATAGGCGAACGGAGCGTCGGCGTCGTCGGCCGTCAAAACGTACCGGCCGTCCGTCTCGTCCAGTTCGACTTCGAGGAAGTTCATCGACGGTTCGCCGAGGAAGCCTGCGACGAACCGGTTCACGGGATGGTGATAGACGTACTCCGGCGTGCCGATCTGTTGAAGCTCTCCGTTGTTCAACACGGCGATACGGTCGGACATCGTCATCGCTTCCGTCTGGTCGTGGGTGACGTAGATCGTCGTCACACCGAGTTTCCGGTGAAGCCGCTGGATCTCGGTCCGCATCTGTGCCCGAAGCTTCGCGTCGAGGTTCGACAACGGTTCGTCCATCAGGAACACCTCCGGATCGCGGACGATGGCGCGACCGAGTGCGATCCGTTGTTTCTGCCCTCCCGAGACCTGTGCCGGTTTTTTGTCGAGGATGTCCTCGATGTCCATGATGGATGCCGCATCGTCGACGCGTTTCGACCGTTCGTCGTCCGACAGGTCGGTCGTCATCTTCAACCCGAAACTCATGTTTTCAGCGGCGGTCATGTGCGGATAGAGCGCGAAGTCCTGGAACACCATCGCCATATCCCGTTGCTGTGGCGAGTCGTCCGTGATATCCGTTTCGTCGAGACGTATCGCACCGGTCGTCGGTGTTTCGAGACCCGCGATGCAGCGGAGCGTCGTCGATTTCCCGCACCCGCTCGGTCCGAGAAGGACGAGGAACTCCCCCTCTTCGACGGTGATATCCAACGTATCGACCGCGACGACTTCGCCTGTACTGTCCGCCGTAGTGAACGACTTGACCAATCGATCGATCCGAAGCGTACCCATACTAATTCTGTAGTCTGTGAAGGGATACCAAAACGATTGGCCTCGAAGTGGCCCGGAGACGAACATTTTCGAAAATATTCAAACGACGACCGGGAACGGTCGATTCCGCCTAGCGCCTGCTCGCCGGACCGTATTCCCGGTCGAAGTAATCGAGTTCGTCGAACATCTCGGTCGCGGTGTCCCACTGATCGGCGGTTAACCGGCCGATGTTCGCCCCGTCCGAGAAGAGCGAAACGCCGTGTGCGCCGCCGTGGAGCGCGAGTTGAATCGCGCTGACCAGTTCGTCCTCCTCCAACCGATTGAACGGTCGTTCCCCCCGTCCGGTTCGAATGGAGGGTGTGATCGGGCAGTTCGTCTCCTCCCGAAACGAGCGGACGACTTCACGGATCCACACCGGATGCATGTCGAGGTCGATGTGTGCCGTCCGTGGAGTGAGCATGTCGGCATACCGCGCGACGTCGCGTTGATCGACGCCGAGAATCCTTCGACTGTCGTCGATGGCCGTTTCGAGGTCCGAGAACGCTTCCAGTTCGATGTTGACGAGGAAATCGGATCGGTCGCGGAACGGATCGCTCAGTTTCCGGAGGAGCGAGGCGGTCTGCTTACACCGTCGGTCGATCCATTCCGTCGATCGGTCCGGGACGTCACCGAGTTCGTACTGCTCCCGGCAGTTATCACAGTAACAGGAGAGGTAGCTGGATTCGCCGTTGACTATCGGCTGAAATTCGAAGTGGGTGAACTGAATCCCATCGACGTCGTACTCGGCTATCTCGCGGGTGATCGCGTGGAGATGCTCCGAGACGACGTCGTGACTCGGGCACGCCCAGTGCATGTGCTCGGCCGAGACGTTCGGATACCGGATTTCCGTCCCCTCCTTCGCTATCTGGACCGTTTCGGGGTACTGTTCGAGGAGGTATTTGTCACAGAGGACGAAGATCGTCGGAACGATGTTGATGTCGTGTACCGCCGCGGCGTCGGTGAGTTCGCCGAGCAGATCGCGGCCGGGAACCTCGTTCGGCGCGACGTCGGAATCGTAGAACACCCGCCCGTCGCTCTCCTTGGTCACGACGAAGACCGTGTTTACGCCGTTGTTGGCGAGTCGTTTCAATTCCGCGTCGGGTCGCATCGTCGCCCATGGGTAGAGGGTTACTGCCCGTAGTAACTGCGTGTTCCACCATGGCTCGTCTGTGTTCCCTCCGGACATCGCAATGTTCTATTCGAATAGATGCGGAAGTTTAACTCTATGGCTCCTATCGACCGAATTCTTCTATCTTTGGACTCTATCAAACATCGTCGGTCATTATCGAATATCACCCCTAATTTCAATACACCCCGATAGAGAGTCTCTCACGAGGCGAACCAGCCACCACTCACCATGAACAATTCACGCTTTACTCGGCAAGTCCCCAACGCACGGTCCCACCCGCGTCCCCGACGGACGCTCGAACCCGACGGGTCCGAAATCCTGTCCGTTGCGACGGCGATGGGGTCCGACACCAGGTGGGAGATAATCAAGGCGTTATCGACCGAAACGCGAACGATTCACGAACTGACCGAACTGGTCGGTCTTTCGAAGGGGACGGTTTCCGTACACGTGAAACAACTCGAAGAGGCCGGACTCGCCGCCTCGCGGTTCAACGTGAGTGACAACGGCGGCGTCGAGAAGGAGATATCGCTCGCGGTCGACGAGATTACGGTCGATCTGAGCGACATCTGATCTGAGCAACACCTGACGTTCTTTTACGCGTGGGCGATAACCCATCGGTCCGACGGAGGACGCGAACGAGCGTCCGTCGGCCCACACCGCGACGATGTTTCCGTCGAGAGGTATCACACCGCGACGATGTTTCCGTCGAGAGGTATCACACCGCTACGATGCTCCCGTCGAGAGGTATCGCGTTGCGAGCGTCAGGACCGTCGCGACCACGCCGGGGCCGAGGAGGAGGAACCCCGCGACAGTAAACCCAAAGAGGAGACCGAGAGAGAGACAGAACGCGATCAGGCCGACGGTCGGAACGAACCGCTCGAACGCGAGTTCCGCGGAGCGTCGTGCCGTCTCCCGAGCAGAGCGGTCGGCATCGACCAGGAGGGGGTAGTAGTACAGCAACAACACGAGGAGCACGACCAGCGTATCGACCGCGAAAAACGCGAGAATTCCGTACGCAAGTTCGCCGGTTCGGTGGAACTGCAACCACGAGAGTCCCACGACGTCGATGAGAACGAACGTCGGTACGAGCGGGAACTGACTCCGCCAGAAATACCGTCTGACCGCGGTTGTCGCGGTACCGAGTCGGAACCGGTCGCCGCGGAGCACGGCACCGGCGGCGGCGACGGCGGTGGCAGTCGCCGGACCGAGGAGAACGATAGTCGGTGCCAAAAGACACCAACAGACGCTCACGGCGACGATAACGGGGAGTGACCGATACGCTGCTGCGACGGCCTCCTTCGAGAGTCCGATGAAATTGACTCGATTTCGGTGAGTGTCGTAAACCATTGATGGTATTCTCCTTTTTCGAACGGCTATACTTTGAGCCCGGACATCGTGACGCCCCTGATGAAATACCGCCGTAACAGGAGGAACAGCAGTATCGTCGGCACCGAAAGGAGCGTCGCACCGGCCATCAACGGCCCCAAACTGTTGCCGTAGAGGCCGGTTTTGGCGAACAGGGTGATGCTCACCGGGAGCGTGTACATGTTCTCGTTCTTGATGACGATGAGGTCCCAGAGCATCTGGTTCCAGCGGTTCATGAAGGTGAAGATAGCGACCGTCGCGATGGCTGGCATCGAGTTGGGGAGCACGATACGGAAGACGATGTCGAGTTCGTTACAGCCGTCCATTCGTGCGGCATCGATGAGGCTGTCCGGGAACTGCTTGAAGAACTGAGTCAGGAGGAAGATTCCGAACGAACTGATAGCGAAGGGGGCGATCATCGCCTGATACGTGTTGACCCAGCCGAGTTTGACGATGATGACGAACTGCGGGATCAACAACAGTATGCCGGGAATCATCATGGTCGCGAGGATGAAGTTGTACGTGATGCCCCGCCCGTACCAGTCCAGTTTCGCGAGGGAGTAGGCGACGATACACGACGTGATGACCACCGAGACGACCACGGCCCCCGTGACGATGACGCTGTTGATGAACTGCCGAACGATCGGAACGTTGTGCAGGAGGAACCGATAGTTCTCCAGCGTGAACGACGACGGAATCACGTGCAACGAGTAGATGTCGCTCGCCGGTTTGAACGACATCGAGACCATCAGCGCGAACGGAAACACCGGGAGGATGACGCCGAGCGTCAGGACGATATACACCAGTATTTTCCTGCCCGAGAGTTCGGATAACCGTTCGTGGCCGTCCGCGAAAACGCCGGAGTCGTCGGTTTCGATGCTCATTACATCGACACCTCCTGATCGACGTAGTTCCGCTCGACGTAGCTGATGACGAAGATCATCGCCGCGAGGATGACGCCGATGGTGCTCGCATAGCCCATGTCCAGATACGAGAAGGCGTTACGATAGATGACGAGGACGAACGTTTTGGTCGCACCGTTCGGCCCGCCGCTCGTCATGATGAACGGTTCGGTGAAGATTTGGAACGCCGTGATCGTCGAGAGGATCACGACGACCAGGATGCTCGGGTTCAACAACGGCAGGGTGATGTACCGGAACTGTTGCCACTCGCTGGCACCGTCGAGCGAGGCGGATTCGTAGATCGTTTCCGGAAGCGACTGGAGGTTGGCGAGGAAGATGATCGCGTAGTAACCCACGAACTTCCAAGACACCATCAGCGCGATGGCGGGCATCGCCCACGAGGTGCTGCCGAGGAAATCGATCTTCGTACCGGCGACGGCCAACAACTGATTGATGTACCCGTCGGGCGCGTAAATCCACTTGAAGACGACGGCGACGACGACGCCGCTCGTGACGTACGGGACGAAGTATCCCGCCATGTACAACGCCCGGCCGCGAACGATTCGGTCCAGCAACACCGCGACGCCGAGAGCGAGCGCTATCTGCGTCGGCACGTTCACGACGAAGAAGTACAGCGTGTTTTCGAGCAGTTTCCAGAAGAGGTCGCTCGTCAGTAACTGGACGTAATGGTCGAGACCGACGAACGGCGTTTCGGGGCTGATGATGGACCACTTGTGGAAGCTCAGGTAGAGTGCGAAGAGGAACGGGACGATGAGGAACACCGACGCCCAGAGGAACCACGGGATGAGGAGCGCCCATCCCATCAGGTTGTCGTCGTGGTCGCCGAGGCGTTCCGTTGCGGTGCCGAGAAGGGGCAGGGATGCTAACCGCCGCCGAAATCCACCCTTCGTGGTCGCCGTGTCCGTCTTCCTCGTTCCTGGTTCGGTTGTCGCGTCTGGCATAGATTGTGTCCGTTACTGTCCGTTGAGTGCTTGGTTGATGTCGCTCTCGGCGTCGTCGAGCCCTTTTTGCGGTGGTTTCTTCCCCAGCGCGACGGGCACGAAACACTGTTCGCCGAAGATGTTCATGACCTTCGAATACTCCGGCGTGTACGCCGGCGGATGTGACGTTTCGAGGGCCTGTGCGTACGGTTTGACATCGGGGTTCTTCTCGAAGAAGCCGCTCGCAGAATCGACGAGATCCTTTCTGAGCGGCAGTTGGAGCGTCTTTTTTAGGAGTTTCGTATCCCACTTCGAGCCCTGTTCGAAACTCACGAACTCCCACGCCTGCTTCGGTTGTTTCGCCGACGCGAAGATCGAGGTGTTCTTCGGATCGGCGTACGTGTGGCCGTTCGGCGTCGTTCCCTCCGGGACAGGCGGAGTCAAGTGTGACATCGAGACGTCCTTGTTGACGCCTTCGAAGTACGGGATGACCCACGGTCCACCGGAGTTGATGACCGCCTCGTCGTGCGGGAATTTCGGCTTCTCGCTTCCCTGTGTCGGGGCGAGATCGGCACCGTAGAGGTCGGCGAAGAACTGGAGAACCGTCTTCGCGGTTTCGTTGTTGAACGCGGGTTCGACGCCGTCACCCTTTTGGGTAAACATCGACTCCTTCCCCTCCGACGCGGCGAGGTACAGCGGGATGAAGTCGAACCACCGCTCGTACCACGTCGGTTTGGGCGCTCGATCCCACAGGACCTTCGCATTGCCGTCGCCAACGATCTTTTTCCCGGCCTCGATCAACCCGGACAGCGTCGTCGGATAGTCGTCCCGGCTTTTGAATCCGGCTTTCTTGAGAACGGTATCGTTGTATTGGAACAACACCGGGTTCGCCTTCCACGGCGTCTGATACAGGCCCCCGTCGGGCGCCTCGTAGCGTTTCAAAATGGTCTCGCCGCACCGCTCGGTTACGAACTTCTTCGCGCCATCGATGTCGTACAGGTTCTTCGCGGCACTGTTCTCCTGCAGTTGGGCGGCGAAGCCGGGAAACACGTTCGCGAACACGTCCGGTTCGGTACCGGAGGCGAGCGCCGAGAGGACGACTTGTTCGGAGCTATCTCCCTCGGGGACCGGCTTCACTTTCAGTTTCGAGTCGTGGGCTTCGAGGAACGCTTTCTTTGCGTTCTTGTGAAACGCCAGTTCCTCTTTGTTCGGCGACGACCAAAACTCGGTCTTGCCGCTTTTCGATCCGTCCGACCCACCCAATCCACCCGTACAACCGGCGAGGGATAGCATGGCTGCCGTACCCGTCCCGGCCGTGGCTCTCATGAATCGTCGACGCCGTAGTGTGTTTTGCCTCGTCATAGGACTGCTCCACAACTGTGCAATCAATTGTGATGTATAAACCTCGCTCTCGGATTTGATTTGCGTCAAACGGATTTGAGAGAGACCGATACTATACCGCCAGCAAGTAATGTGTTCGCCGAAGAAGAGAGTGATAACTGAACGAAAAGAGCAGTAGATTGTCGATTACTAACATTCCCAACCGAGGGACGAACGGCGACGTACCGACCCACATCGATCGGGGAAAAATCGTCGATTTGGACGTCGTGCGCTACAGACAGCTACGAAGATAGTCAACGGCCTGCGGTACGGCCTCGAAGTTGTCCGCTTCGCCTTCGTATTCGAGCGTCACGAAGTCGTCGTAGCCGCGCTCGGACAGCGCCGTCAGCGATTCGTCGTAGTAGGGGTAGTTGGGTTCGGAGCCGTCCGCCGCGAGGTCGTCGTAGGCGGCGTGGACGTGGTCCGCCAAGTGCAGCGTCCGGTCGATAGACGGTTTCCCGTCGACGTAGTTCGCCAAATCCAGAACGAGACCGAGGTCGCCGTTCACGAGGCTTCGAATCCGGAAGATGTCGTCAGCGGTTCGAATGAGACCGTCGTGGTTGTGGTTTTCGACCGCGAGCGTCGTCTCCACGGTTTCACCGTAGTCGATACACTCCTGCAGGCACGTCGAGACGTCCGTCCACACCTGCGGGTCGTCGTGTTCGCGGTCGTGGAGCCCCGGAAATCCGGTGAACGCTCGGAGTACCGGCGCGCCGAGACGGTCGCCGTGATCCAGCCACGTCTTGACCACCTCGACGTCTTCACGTCGCTCTTCTGGCGTCCCCTTGGCGAAGTCGTTGTAGAAGACCGACAGGCACGCGAGTTCCAGATCGTACTCGGAGAGGAGGTCGCCGACCTCCGCGATGGTCTCCTCGTCGTCGCCCGGAAGGTGACCGTCGAGCAGTTCGACCCCCGAGATTTCGAGTTCCGTGCTACAGATTTCGAGGAACTCCTCCAGGGACATCCCGTCTTCGAGTTCGTCGTGGTAGGAGTACGAACTGCAGGCGAGTTTCATTCCTCCACCTCCGTTTCGAGCGGGAAGTGAACCCGGTTCTCGGACTCCGACGACCGATAGATGGCCATGACCACTTCGAGTGCACGCTTGCCGTCCCGTCCCGTCACGGTTGGCTCGCTGTTGGCCTTCGCCGACTGAATGAAGTGTTCCACCGGACCGTCGTACTTGGATCGGTCCGGAATCGGAACGTCGACGGTCCCACAGTCGTTGCCCAATTCGAGCCTGAGCGATGGTGCGACTTTATCGACGTAGATGACGCCCTCTTCGCCGACGATTTGCATCTCGATGGATTCGGGGTCCGTTCGCCACGCCGTCTCGAAAGTGCCCAGGGCACCGCTTTCGAAGCGGAGCGCGGCGACGGCCGTATCCTCGACGTCCGCATCCATCGACAGCGTGTCGCTGTACCCGGAGAGGGAGGAAACCGAGCCGAACAGATAGTTGACGAGGTCGGCGTTGTGGACGCCGATGTCGATGAGCGCGCCGCCACCGGACGTCGCCGCGTCGGTGAACCACGTCGAACGGGGTGACCAACCCTCCGGCCCGGGGTGGCTAAACCGACTTCGCACCGACAGTACGTCGCCGATAACGCCCTTTTCGAGTAGCTCCTTGGTCTTCTCGTACACCGGATTGAACCGTTCGGTTTGGTCGATCATCAGGAACGCGTCGCTGGCGTCCGCCGCGTCGATCATCGCGTCCGCTTCCGTCAAGGAGGTGCTGATCGGTTTCTCACAGAGAACGTGGACGTCGTGTTCGAGCGCGGTGCAGACGACTTCCTTGTGCAGATGGTTCGGAAGACAGACGCTCACGGCATCGACGGCACCGGATTCGAGCATTTCGACGTAGTCCGTGTAGTACGATCCGATCCCGAACTCCGCCGCGACGGTCGCGGCTTTCTTCTCCTCGACGTCGCAGACGGCGACCAAGTCGACCTGTTCGCTCTTTCGATAGGCCGGGAGGTGGAGTCGCTGCGCGATCGCTCCGGTCCCGATAACTGCTGCTCGTAGGTTCTCGGTGTCGAGACCTTCCGTCTCGGAGGAGATCATTATCTCTTGTCCCATATTCACGCGACTCTCGTTCGACACCCCCAATTAATGTCTTCCTCAAATTTGATCGAATCAATCGATATTCGATACTCGTCGAATATCTATGGACACAGGGGAACGTCGCCGGGGTCGAACTTCGAAAACGGAAACGTCCACCGTCGTCTACAAATCTTTATTATGATTGTGAGCGTATATGTAATAGTGGAGGAAGGAGGAGTCGAATCTCCTCGTTCACGCGGGCGATAGAAACGGTCGAGTGGGGAACGCGTCCGTCGCGGATCGATACCGACGAACCACGGAGTGGGGGACGTCGCGTCGGACGCGATGCGGTCGGTGGCCGAGTGGAGGGGTGAGACTCCGAATCGGAGGAACAGGTCCTTGCGCCGATGACGTGAAACATCGCACCGACGTTCGTGCTCCGTTCGGCACTGGAGTACGAAGTTCGTACCGGACAGTCTCCACAGGGGAGCCAATAATGACGGATAAACAACAGGGGAGAGGAACCGAATACGACCGTGGCTACGACGAAGGATACGAGGACGCCCGGCGTCGTACTCGCCGGGCGAACCGTCGGGGAATCGTCGGCACCGTTCTCGGGGTCGTCGTCACCCTGGCCGTGGTGGTCAGTCTCCTCTTCGCGGTGTTCCTCGACGGAATCTGGCTCGGTTCACTCGTTACCGACAGTCCCACCGACGCGCCAGTGACGCCAGTCGTCCCCGCCCATGCGGGTGCGGACGGTGACGTGACGATCGTCGAGGGCGATACGACGGTAACTGTCGCCGGGACCGGTGCGGCGACGGTACCGACACCGATGGGCGATATTACGATTATCGTCGAACCGACGACGATAATCCTCCCGACGAACGGTGATCTCACGGAACTCGGAGTGCACGTCGGTGGGGTTACCGTCGCTCACTGACGCCGTTTCAGTGCACCCGGCGGGCCACAAGCCACGGGCCCATTTTCCGGGTGCCCTCGTCGTTCGACCCACGACGAACCCCCGGCACAACTGTTGGACATACTGCATCCATACAGCAATATATCGATATTTATTCCCGAGAGCGTGGATAATTATTTTATAACTTTTCAAGAATGAAGAACTATATACGAGTCACCTGTATCCCCTACCAACCCATGGAAATCCTTCACCAGTTACGAGACGCATTCAGCTCGAAAGAACCCTCCCAACAAGTGGAGGAGAATTCATCAAAATTTGGGGATGTCTTCGAATGCCGGGAGTGCGGTACGACGTTTATTTCGAATCCGACCCAGTGTTCGAAGTGTGACAACGACGAGTTCCGGAATCACGGCAGTTGTTGAGGTTTGGACCGACCCGAACTCCGCCGATTGAAGGAGATTCGAAAACCGAAACGCGAGTGATTCCCGCGAACGGAGACGGGGTTCCTGCGAGAACGATTCGTACCGTTCGAGACGTCCGTATTTCGCGTCCACATCGGCACCGACGTTCGACTACCAGTCACCGTCAGCGATCCATTTCGGCAGCGCGGCCGGTCCCACTACCGAAGCCTGCACCGATGATGACGAGTAGAATGAAGAGGACCAAAATCAGTACGTATCCTCCAGCGTACCCCTCGGCGTCCATATCGGTTTGAACACCGTTCCGAAGGCGGCGTTCGAGCGCATCCGCACCGCCTTCGTTCTCCAAGATCGCTCGGAGACGCTCGAACTCCCGGGTATCGATCCGATCGAAATAGTGAACCGCCGCCGGAGCAGTATCGAAGCCGTCGGGAACGTCTCCCTCCGCGAAGGAGTCGAGTATCTCCACGATTGCGTCGAGGAAGTCCTGGTGTATTTCGATGGAATCGACGTCCGTCCGGGCCACCGTCCCGTTCGTGACTGTCGCCACGAACCCGTCGATGGCGAATAGCTCCTCCATCTCACCATCGAGAACCGGTGCGAACCGCAACCTATCGAGGCGGAATTCGTCATCGGAGAGGGAGAGACCGGTCACCTCGAAGCGATCACTGCGTTTCTCCTCGTGACCGGTGTCCGTGCAGTCGGTGTCGTGGGTGCCACTACCGGTAACGGACCCGGAAAAGGCCCCCATGGCGACCGCCGTGCCGAGGAGTTGAACGAGCGTGCGTCGCGTTCGTTTGGGTGGCGAACCGTCCGCGTCCGTTTTCGGAGAAGTTTCGTCGGTCATTCGTCGCTGAACTAGCGACGGACAGCGGTTTAGTTGTTCACTCCCTGACTCCGGTAACAAAGACCCCGATTCGTGCGCCCCGTTTACAAGGGCCGCCTACGAAGCCGAATCCATTCGACAGCGACGAGACGCATCGTTCCCATCCCCATCCGACACATTTTGTGAGAGATAGATGCAAGAATAGCTGGTTTCGAGGAGCCACAACAGATACTGCCTCGATGCCGAGGTCAAAGCCAATCGAGGTGTTCACATAGTGCGCTAGGAGTTAGCGGCACACTCGTTGGGTATCCGACGCGGACGGATGCCGAGGAGAACACACAACATGAATACAGTCGAACGCTGGAAACAGGAGAAACACCCGCTCGACGTCATCGACGACGTGTACGCGTATGCCGAAGAAGGACTGTCCTTCGACGAAATAGAAGCGCGCGCCGGAGACGGCGAGTGGGAACGATTGAAATGGGCCGGGCTATACGCGCACGGACAACACGAGGATTACTTCATGCTTCGCACGAAGGCCCCGGGTGGTCGCCTCACCACGGAGCAAGCCGAAGTCATCGGCGAAGTCGCCGAGGAGTTCGCCACCGCACCCGAGGAACACGGAGGCGACGAACAGAATCCCGTGTGGGGAGACGCCTATCTGGATATCACGACACGGCAGGACATTCAGATGCACTGGATCGAGATCGAGGACCTGCCGGAGATTTGGCGGCGCTACGACGAGGTCGGTCTCACCACCGTCCAGGGCTGCGGTGACGGTGCTCGGAACGTGCTTGGATGTCCGGCCGCCGGGCTGTCGGAACACGAGTGTTTCGACGCACAACCCGTCATCGACGCGGTTTCGGGCTTCTTTACGGGCAACCGGGAGTACTCGAATCTGCCGCGGAAGTTCAAGATGACCATCACCGGCTGTCAGGAGGACTGTGCCCAGTCACAGATCAACGACGTCGGACTGACGCCCGCCCGGAAGCGGATCGACGGCGAGGAGTACTACGGCTTCCACGTGAAGGTCGGCGGCGGCCTCTCCGACGGGCCACGAATGGGGTCCCCGCTCGACGTCTTCATCCAACCGGAGGACGCAGTGGAGTTCTGCCGCGCCGTCGCGCAGGTGTTCAAGGAACTCGGCGACCGGAACAACCGCGGCGTCTGCCGGATGCGCTATCTCGTCGAACAACTCGGACCGGAAAACTTCGAAGCGGCGGTTCGCGAGCGGTGTGACGTTCCCCTCGAATCCCGTGGTACCGACCTCAGCGAGAGCTACACGGGCGACCACGTCGGCGTCCACGATCAGAAACAGGACGGACTGCAGTACGTCGGGTTCAACGTCATCGCGGGACGCATGGGCGGGGACGAGTTCGCCGAAGCGCCGGGCCGCACGGGAGTACGGAACGGACGAGGCGACGATTCGTCTCGCCACTGATCAGAACTTCCTGATTTCCCACGTACCCGCGACCGCACCGACGAACTGATCGACGAACCGTTCGCACGCGACTATCAACCCGACCCCGGCCCGTTCTCGCGCGGTGCAGTCGGCTGTACCGGGTCGGAGTTCTGCAACTACGGCATCATCGAGACGAAAAAGCGCGTCCGACGGTGGGCCAAGGAACTGGATGAGCGGGTCCAGACGCCGGACGGCTTGGACGTCGTTCGGATGCACATGAGCGGTTGTTCGGCGTCGTGCGCCCAACCGCAGATTGCGGACATCGGTTTCCGCGGCGAGACGGTGAAGGTCGAAGGCTCCGAGGAGACCACGAACGAGGAGGGCGACGCGGTGGTCGAAGGGATGGACGTCGGCCTCGGCGGCTCGTTGGGTGCTGACAACGAGTTCATCGACTGGGTCGAAACCGCGGTTCCCGCGAATGCGGTCATCCCCGCGCTCGAACGGCTCTTCGAGGTGTACGTCGAGGACCGAGTCGAGGGCGAACGCTTCTACGAGTGGCACCGCCGGGTCGGCAACGACCGCCTCCGCGACATCATGCGCCGTGCCGACGCGCCCGTGGCGAAAGGGGTGGCGCAGGATGACTGAGCGGCGGTTCCCGGGCGTTCCGGGCGAGTCCAGTTCGGCCGGTTCGTCGGACGATTGCTGTGAAGACGGCCAATGTACGTGTGCCGTGAATGAGGACGGAGCGGGTTCGTCTCCGCCACGGCTCCGCTCGGACGGCGGGAGCACCCCCAGTAACGTCGATTCCGACGGGAGCCTCGGCGAGGTTCAGTTCACCGAACCCACGGTGGGCAAGAGTCAGAACGTCGAGGGCTCCGACGCGAATCCGACGGCCAGACCCGGCGTCCCGGAGGGCGTCGAACTGGACACGCCGGGATACTCCATCCGGAGCGAGATGAACGACATCGACACGCCCGACGAGAAGACGTGGTTCATGGAGTTGGACGAGGCGGTCATCGAGGAGGAGCGGTGTATCCAGTGTGGTACGTGTGTCGCGGCGTGTCCGTCCGATTCCATCGGCATCGGCGACGACGGCCTGCCGGAACTGGTGAAGATGTGCACGGGCTGTTCGCTCTGTTGGGACTTCTGTCCTCGGGGTGGCCTCCGGTACGAACGACAGTGGAAGATCACCGGCGGCGACGACAACGTGTCGGGTGCGGGTGATCCGATCACCGAGTTCTCGGCAAAAGTCTCCGATAGCTGGCGGACGAACGCACAGGACGGCGGGATCGTGACGTCCGTCCTCGTCCACCTCCTCGAAGCGGGTGAAATCGACGGGGCGCTCGTCGCCACGGAATCCGATGAGGAACCGTGGAAGGCCGAGAGTTTCCTCGCGACGAGCCGCGAGGAGTTGATCGAGAACGCCGGGAGTTTCTACAACCAGACGATGGCGCTCGGCAATCTCGACTTGGAACAGTGGGAAGAACAGCTTCCGGACAAGGACCCGGAGGACCTCTCGCTCGCCCTCGTCGGGACGCCGTGTGAGATCGAAGGGATTCGTGCACTCCAGGATTTCGCGTGGGACCACCAGTCCCACGAGGATGGCGTTCGCGCGATCGAGTATACCATCGCGCTGATGTGCACGAAGAACTTCAACTACGAGCGGCTCATCGGGGACCAACTGCAGGAAAAGCGGGACATTCAGCCCGAGGAGATCGGCAAACTCGACGTTCTCGACGGTGAGTTTCGAGTGTACGACCACGACGAGGAACTCATCGTCGAGGAATCCATCAAGAACTTCCACGGTGCCACACTCAAGGGTTGTGACGAATGTGCGGACTTCACCGGCTACTGTGCCGACCTCACCGTCGGTTCGGTCGGCAGCCCGAACGAATATTCGAGCGTCATCGTCCGGACCGAAACCGGACTGAAAGCGTGGGAGTTGGCCGAACCCGACCTCGAATACGAGGACCTCTACAGTCGGAAAGCGATCGGTAAACTACAGAGCTGGGACAAGAAAAACGCGTTCTCGTCGTTGGAACGGCAGTTCGATCCGGACGCGCCGCGGTTCATCGAGTACACGGATCACGCCGAGCAGTACGGCACCGAACCCAATCCGCACGAGGCGGACCACTAACTCGGTGTCGTCCCGTTCGTCGTCTTTTTTGCAGTATCGAGATTCGAGCAGCAGATAGGAAAAGTAGAGCGACGGATGATTCCACACGGTCAGAAACGATGCCACGGGGATGGGTGAAAGAGTAGACGAAGGTACAGGGGAAGACGAAGTACAATGGGGGGACGAAGGCACAGGGAAGGATGAAAACACAGCCAACGGCGGGTAAAAGGAACTCCGCTCAGCGGCTCGATACGACGCGCTCGATGAGTCCGTCGAAGTCGTCGTCGAAGCTCAACACCGCATCGATACCGCGGGACTCGCACAGATGAATGATGCTCGCGTCCGTGAAACTGAGGTTCTGATCCTCATATCGGCGAAACGTCTCCAGCGCGGCTGTAACCTCGTCCGGTTCGACGTGGAGTAGTTCCAAGACGTTCGGAAACGAGTCTTCACCGAGGATACGACGTGCCACCGTGTTTGCGGCCTCGAACGACCCAGTTCGAACGCGGGTTAGCGTTACCACCTCGTCCAGTACGTAGTCGCTCGTGTACGGCTGACCGTACGTTCCATCCAGCAGTTCGTCGAACGCAGCAACTGCTTGCTCGTGGCGCTCTGCGTCCGTATCATGATGTGCAAAGAGGACGCCGGTATCGACGAAGACACTCATCCGTACAGTACGTCGTCGATATCTTCTTCGGTCGTCGTGGTGCCGGACGAAACCATTCCCTCGTGGAACGTCTCTCGCTCGGTTCTGGAAAGAGGGACTCGTTCTTCGCGGAACGAATCCACGAGATCCGCTTTCGATTCGATCGCGTTCTCGACGAGCCGGGCCAAAATCGTCTGCTGTGTCACTTTCCGCCCGGTTTTCAGTCGGATTTCGGCCTGTAACCGTTCGAGACGGGATTTAGTGTCGTCGTCCATCTTCACCGAAGTCGTCATACACGCTGGTAGTATCTTCTACTGGGTAAAGATTACTACCGGAATTGCGCCCGGTGCTAACCGCGTCGATTGGGAGACTCTCCGCACCGGTTGGTAGGTCCTCCCCGGGAGCGTTCCGAGGAGATCAGTTGACCGGCGTCGTCCGGGAGGATTGACCGATGACGACCTGTCCGGCGACCAGTACCAGCACCGCGATACCGACGCCGAGGATGGTCGCTGGCACGCCCAGTAGTGTGCCTCCCGTTAGCTTCGTGCCGATGCCGAATATCGCCCCGAGAACCATCGAGGAGAGGATGACTCGGCCGTCGATTCCCCGCCAGTACAGCGCGACGTACACTGGAACCAGGAGTCCGGTGGTCAGCAGTACCGCCCTGAAATCGTACAGGTCGAAGATCGATCCGGGCGGGGACGCGCTGATAGCCGTCGCGAGAAGTCCGAATCCGATGGTGGCGGCCCTCGAAATTTTCAGTTGATGGGCGTCGGACGTGTCCGGGTTGAAGTAGTCGTAGATGTCCCGCGTGAGCGTCACACCGATGGAGTGTAACCGGGTGTCGGTCGTCGAGAGGATGGCGCTCATGATTCCGAGGATGACGATGGTTCCCAACGTGGTGGGGAGAACCCGCATGATGAGAACGGGAAACGCCCGGTCCGTATTCGAGACGGTTATCCCGGCGTTGTGGAGCGCGACGCCGGTTGCGGCACCGAGGAGCGACGTGACGACGAGGAACATCGCGATGATGACGCCACCGGCGGCGATGTGGAACTTCGTCGTTTCGATGTCCTTCGTCGCGTTGATGCGGATGATGACGTTCTGGCCCGTGAAGATGGTCCCGAAGAAGGCGACGATTGAACTCACGATGGTGATCAGGGTGTACGATCCACCGCCGAGCGGTGTAACGTTGGAGGGGTCGATGGCGGCGAACTGTTGGTTCATCGCCGTGAGACGCCCAGATCCGTGACGAGGTACACCACCGCGGCCGTCATCAGCGCGACCATGACGGTTCCCTGAAGGAGGTCGGTCCACGCGACGCTCACCAACCCGCCGAGCACCGTGTAGACGATGAAGACGAGACCGATCACCCACACCATGTACTCGTACGGAACGCCGGTGATTTCGGTCACCAACACGCTCGCGCCGACGAGTTGAATGACGAGATACACCCACGCGTTACTCAACAGGAGAAAACCGGTGACGGGACGGGCGTACTGTCGTCCGGTGACGTTCGCGACGATGTCCGAGAGGGTCACCTTGTTCAACTCCCGTATCTTGTGCGAGACGAAATAGAGGCCGCTCATGCCGAGTGCGAGTCCGAAGTTCACGCCGACCATGATGGCGTAGCCCGTCTTCGAAAACTCGCCGATGACGCCGATAGCGGCGACGGCGCTGAAGAAGTTCGCGACGAGCGACCACGTCGCGAGCCACTTCCCGAGGTTTCGGCCGTACACCCAGAAATCGTCCTTCGTGTTCGTTTTCAGGTATCCCCACGCGCCGATAGCGAGGACGATGAGGAGGTAGAGAACGAACGCGGCGAGATACGTTCGATTCACCATCAGTCGGTCCCCCCGCGAATGGTGTCCGAGAACGGTTTCCCCATCACTTTGTGGACGACAACGTAATGGATCGCTCCCAAACTACCCGCGAGGAGCGTTGCGATTATCATTACAAACGTCGTGGTTGGAAGGCCGATTACAGTCATGATTTCGTCCAGTTTTCACGTCTCCTTGCGGTTTTTCCGCCGAATTGTCGTCAAGGAGTGCTACTCGTTAGCGAGTATCCCAGAGATACTTATGAATGTTGGCCAATTAAAAATAAAGTCGTTTGAGTATGGATTTGATCGTGAAGTCTCCACTGGGCAGTCACGCTGAGCGTGGGAACCGCTCTCCTCACGATGATCCATAGCCGGTGGCCACGACGGTTATCGGAATCAACTAGCGTTATTGAGAACAATTTTGGCAGAAAAGAATCATATCTGAATCCTGATCTCGGATCACATCGTCCCACTCGGGGCGTCAAACGAGTTTTAGCTTCGGACAGCGGCTTCCGGAGGTAATTAAACGACAGATTCAGTACCGTTTTAGAATCAAATCGTTGTTATTCGTGATGCTAGTTTTCGATAATCTATCGAAATCCCAATCAGGCACAAAGTATTTGCCGGGATACTGCAATCGATTGACTGGATTATGGATAGCAATCGTCGAAAGGTACTGGCAGGAGTGGGAACGCTGACGGCGCTCGGTCTCGGCACGACGCAGGTGTTGGGCCAATCGGGAGCCGGAACATCGGAGGATCAAAACGAGGGCGACGGCCACGACGATGCGCTCGGTCCGGCGGTGAGTTTCAAACATTCGGACCCCGAGTACGAGTTCGTCGTCTTCGGCAACGACGGCAGCGAGACCTACGACGCGTCCGGGTACTGGGTCGACTTCGAATACGGGAACGACGACGTCGATCAGCGTCGGCAACTCCCGGAAGGGAGCACCATCGATCCCGGTATGTACCTCTACGTGGCGACCGGTGCCGTCGATGACGAGAAGATCAATCCCGGAGATAACAACTTCGTGGAGTTCGATTACGATCACGACGTGATCGCCGACGACGGTTCGGACGTCATCGCGTTACTCGATGCGGATGGTACCGTGGTGGCGTCGTCGGACTACGACGCCGCCCCGATAGGATCGAATTCCGAAGATGGGTCGAGTGACGATTCGTCCGACGACACGCAATCCGGTGACGAGAATCAGGCGGGAGACGACACGCAATCGGATGACGACGAGCAGTCGGGTAACGACGGTGGATCCGATGGAAGCGAAGACACCGAAGATAACGAATCCGGAAAATCCGACGACTCCGACGGCTCGGACTCGAAGGACTCGTCCTCGGGCGAAGATTCCGAAGACGGCTGCTAAGGCGACCGACAGACGACTTTTTGTTTCGCTCGTAACCGAGCAGGTGTGCGTATCGAATCCCGATGAAGGAGGAAAGCGGATAGCCGGACGTCAGTCGGACGAGGAGGGTTGGTCGATCAGTTCTCCTTCGACCGGGAAGAGACACGCCGCGGAGTGGTCGTCGTCTCCCGTCGTATCGACGTCGGGGTCCGTGGATCGGCACTCCTCGCGGGCTTTCGGACACCGTGGTGCGAAGACGCAACCCGACGGGAGGTCGATGGGGTTCGGCGGTTCCCCGTCGAGCGTGACCCGGTCGCGGTCGGTGGACGGGTCCTTCTCCGGCGTCGCCGAGAGCAACCGTTCCGTGTAGGGGTGCAGCGGTTCATCGACGACGCGTTCGGTGTCGCCGATTTCGACGATTCGGCCCAGATACATGATCGCCAGTTGGTCCGAGACCTGCGCGAGACTCGCCAAGTCGTGTGAGATGTAGATGATCCCGATGTCCTCCTCGTCCGCGAGCGAGCGGAGGAGGTTGAGCAGGTTGACTTTCAGCGAGACGTCGAGCATCGACGCCGGTTCGTCACAGACCAGGAAGTCGGGGTCGAGCACCAGCGCCCGAGCGATGGCGACGCGTTGGCGCTGTCCCCCCGAGAGTTCGTGCGGATACTGGTCGAGGAACTTCGAGGGGGGCGTCAGTCCGACCCGTTCCAGCGTCTCGCGGACCACGGATTCGCGGTCGCCCGGGTTTCGGTCGTGGATCGTGAGCGGTTCGCTCACGAGCTTCCAGACGGTCATCCGCGGATTGAGCGAGTCGAAGGGGTCCTGAAAGACGATCTGTGCCTTTTCGCGAAACCGCTTCATTTCGCCGCTCTGGTACTCCGACGCCGACTTGCCGTCGAACAGTATCTCGCCGCCGGTCGGCTCTTCGAGGAGCGCGACCGTCTCGCCGAGCGTCGATTTCCCGCAGCCGCTCTCACCGGCAATGCCGAGAATCTCCGACCGTGAGACCGAGAACGAAACGCCGTCCACGGCCCGGACTTTGGGCGGTTCGTTCCCCCGGAATTTATCCATCAGCGGTTGGCTCTGTGCGTAGTGTTTCTCCAGGTCGGAAACCGAGAGGATGACGTCCCGCTCCGTCCGTGTCTCGTCCTCGGCCGTTTCGACGCCCCACGTCTCGGGACGGCGGGCTTCACGTCGAATCTGTGCGGCGCGCTCGACGTGGTGACAGGCCGAGCGTTGGTTTCGATTCGGCAGGTACACGAACTCCGGGTGGGACGCTTCGCAGGTCTCGTCGGCGAACGGGCACCGCTCGACGAACGCACATCCGGTCTGCGGCGTGGCCAAGTCGGGCGGTGAGCCAGGGATGGACACCGCGTCCTCCGTCCCGGATTCTATCTCCGGGAAGGAGTTCTTCAGCCCCATCGTGTACGGGTTCGTCGGATTGATGAGCACGTTGCCCGTGCTCCCCTGTTCCATCACCTTCCCCCCGTAGAGTATCGAGAGTTCGTCGCAGGTCTCGGCGATGACGCCGATTTCGTGCGTGATGAGCAACAGCGAGCTATCGACGCGCTCTTGAATGTCGAGAATCGTCTCGATGATCTTGTCTTGGACGATGACGTCCAACCCGGTCGTTGGCTCGTCGGCGATGATGAGGTCCGGTTCGAGCGCAAGCGCCATGGCGATGGTCACCCGCTGTCGCATCCCGCCGCTGAACTCGTGGGGGTAATCGTCGATTCGGTTCGGGTCGAGACCGACCAGATCGAACAGTTCTCGCACCCTCTCGCGGGCGTTCGGCTTCGAGACGTTCCGGTGTTTCTGAATCGCCTGCCGGATCTGTGCACCGGTCGTCATAACGGGGTCGAGGGCGTCCATCGCGCTCTGTGGGATGTAGGCTATCTCCTCCCAGAGGACGTCCCGCCGTTCCTGTTCGGAGAGCGAAAGCAAGTCCCGGCCTTTGTACAGGACTTCGCCACCGGTGACGGAGCCGTTGTCGGGAAGCAAGCCGAGGACGGCTTCCGCCGCCGTCGACTTGCCGGACCCGCTCTCGCCCGCGAGGCCGTAGTTCACACCTTCGTCAACGGTGAACGAGACGCCGTTGACGGCGTGGATCGATCCCTTCTGCGTTCGGTACTCGACTTCGAGGTCGGTTATCTCCAAGAGCGTCATTTGTCTGATTGAATTTCGGGGTTGATGACTTCCTCGTACGCGCGGCCGATGAGGAACACTGCGGTCGTGACGGCGGCGATGCCGACGGCCGGTGGGACGACCCACCACCAGGCGACTCGGATCGCGCCGGATTCGAACACCATCCTGAGCATCCGCCCCCAACTCGTCGAGGTCGGGTCGCCGAAGCCCAGGAACGCCAGACTCGCCTGCGAGGCGATTGCCCACGCGACGCCGTAGGCCACGTAGAGGAACCCGATGGGGAGGACGTTCGGCGCGACGTGGACGAACATCGTCCGCAGGTGACCGGCACCGCTCGCCCGCGCCGAGCGGACGAACGTCTGCTCGCGGACCGAGAGGACTTCCGCCCGAACGACGCGGGCGGGCATCTTCCAGAGAAAGAGGACGATGATCGCCGTGATGAGCCAGATAGAGGGCGTCACGAACGTCAACAGCAACAACGCCATCGGCATGAACGGGAGCGAGAACGTGAGGTCGGTCAACCGCATCAGGAGTTCGTCGACCCACCCGCCGAAGTAGCCGCTGACGAGGCCGATCAGAAACCCGAGCGCGCCGGTGCCGACGCCGCCGATCAGACCCACGATGAGCGTCGGTCGTGCGCCCGCCAGGAACTGGCTGAGCACGTCCTTGCCGAACTCGGTGGTTCCGAACGGGGCCGCCGCGTTCGGCGACGCCAACCGCATTATCTCGCCGTTCTTCGTGTGCACGTCCGAGATGATCGGGTCGTGCGGCGCGAGATACGGTCCGAACAGACCCAGGAAGACGAACGCGCCGAGGATTATCATCCCCGCGAGCGCGAGGCGGTCCCGGGCGAGGAACAGGAGTTGGGACTGGATTTGGCTGGCTCTGTTCGAGAGGCGGGTGCGATACGAGACGGATTCGGTGCTCATCAGGCGGCACCTCCGGTGGCCGAAACAGTCGGGTCGAAGTAGGCGTAGAGGAGGTCAGCGACGAGGTTCATGACGATGACCGCGAGCGCCATGATGAACACGGCCGCCTGGACCAACGGATAGTCCTGTTGCTGGATGGCGAGCACGAGTTCCCGTCCGATACCCGGCCACCCGAAGACGACTTCGAGGAGGATGAGTCCCTGAAAGATCATCCCGAGTCGAAGCGCGAAGTAGGTCAGTATCGGAAGCATCGAGTTCCGACCAGCGCGGAGGAGTTGTTCGAACTCGGACAACCCCTTCGCCCGGTGCAGTTTGAGGAACTCGGACCCCTGTTTCTCGACGACGCCGTTTCGCGCCAGGAGAAGAAAATCGCCGCTGTAGTAGAGGACGGCGACGGTGAACGGGAGGACGTAGTGGTGAAGGAAATCGACGGAGAGATAGGTCGCGCCTAACCCGTCGGGCGTCGCCGTGATGTCGCGCATGCCGAACGCGGGGGTGAGGTCCAACGTGTAGGAAAAGAGGATGATGAAGAGGATGGCGGTGATGAACACCGGGGTCGAGCGGAGCGCCGTCGTCGTGAGGATACTCCCCGTTTCGAGCGCCGAACCGCGGTTCCACCCGGCGACCATTCCCAAGAGGGAACTCAAGACGGCCGTCGTTATCAGCGCCGGAACGAGCAGGACGAGCGTGTTCGCCAGTTTCGGAGCGAGGATATCCCACACCGGCCGACTCTGCAGGATGGAGTAGCCGAACTGGAACGTGAGCAGGTTCCGAAGGTAGAGCAGATACTGCTGCCAGAGCGGCTTGTCGAGGCCGTACAACGCCATGATCCGGTGAGCCTGTGCCTCGTTCAGATTGCCGGTGGTGATCAGCGACTCGAACGGACTGCCCGGGAGCATTCGCAGGACGACGAAAATCACCGTGACGGCGACGAGCGTGAGCACCGCCGCGATGCCGATTCGCTTCAGGAACACCCGTCGGAAGTCACTCATCGCGCTGCCTCCGGTGGGAAGCGGTCCGCCGGTCGTGCGGTCGATTCACGTCGTCCTCGGGCATCGAAACCCGAGTCGAGACGGGGTGGGAACGGTCGGTTTTCACCGTCGTCGTGGTCGAAAGGGTTCGTGTCATGTGTTTTTATGCTGTGGTCGTGTTCGTTTCGTCCGAGAAGTCGGGTTGGCCGAGTTCCGTCCGGCGTTCGTGCGTCTTTCCGGGTTTGGTTCGTTCGACGAACGCTTCCCAAGCCTTCCCGTTCGGAAAGTGCATCACGCCGTCGTCATCCCAGATGTAACCCGCTCGTTCCAGGATTCTCCGCGCGCGCTTCGGATCGTACTCGTAGTGTTTGACGCCCGTTGCGTGCCACTTCGTCAGTTCCGAAATGTAGTTCTCGCCGTCCGGAACCGTCGCCTCGCCGAGCAGCACGTCGTCGACAAACTGTTTTTTGGGGAGTGATTTTGCGAGGGCGACGCGGAACTCCTTGTCCCGAATCAGCGGGTTCGAGTGCATGAGTTTCACGGCGACAGGGGCGAAGTTCTTCGTCGACATCCGTTCGATGTGGGCCGAGTTCGCGGCCCGGTCGGCTTGGGTGTTCGAGAGCGTCGTCCCGATGGCGTCGAGTTCCTCGTTTTTCAGCGCGCCGATCATCGCGTCGATGTTCCCGACGTTGATCCAGACCACGCGCTCGATTCCCGGACCGCTCACGGCAACGTCACCGAGGTGGTTCCGCCGCCACTCGTCGTCGAACATCCAGTGGCCGTCGTTGCGCGAGACGGCGAATCGGGTTCCTTGATCCCAATCCTCGAATTCGAACGGGCCGGTTCCGACGGGGGAGCCCGGATTGTGCTGCGACGGCGTTTCGATGTCCTTCCAGCGGTGTTTCGGAACGATGATGCTCCGGACCATGCGCTGGTCGTGAACGAAGCGTCGGGGCGTTTCAGTTCGAACCGGACCCGCGAGTTCGAGAGTTTCTCCACCGACTCGATTGGCTCGTAAAACGTCCCCTGACTCGTCGACGTCTTCTCGATGTAGAGGTTCGTCGAGGAAGACGACGTCGTCGGCGCTGAACGGTTTCCCGTCGTGCCACTCGACGCCGTCTCGAAGCGAGACTTCGACGGTGGTGTCGCCGGTGAACTCGGCGCTCGTCGCCAATCCGGGGATCACTTCGAGCGACGGGGACGCGTCGAACAGTCCGTCGTAGATGAACTTGAGACGCGCCTCCTCGGCCCCACCGGCGGACCAGGGGAGGTTGAGCGAGTTCATCGAGGTCGAAACCCCCTTCACGTACGTCCGCTCGTTCGTTTTCGGTTGGAGGTTCACCTCCGTCCACTGGAACGAATCGCCCGTCGGCCCGTTTCCGGGCGTCGGAACGTATCCCTTCCACTTGTCGGTGTTGACCGCCGTGATCACGTTCGGAAACAGCGTGATTATGTCGCCGACGTCCTCGCCGAACAGCCGCTGAACCTTCGAAACCAGCTTCTTGCGCTTTTCCTCTTCGCCGGTCATCTGGCGCTGTTTTTCGAGGAGCCGATTGATCCGGTCGTCCCAATAGTTCGTGTAGTTCGAGGAGTTCTCCTCGTACAACCGCATCAGGAACGGGTTCGGGTCGAGTCCGCGCTGCGGGTCCGGACCCTGCGAACTCATCGAAATCATGTTTTCGAGCCCGCCGGTCTCCCAACTCTGTGCGTACAGTTGGTTGAGCGGCCGGTCGATGAGCGTCATCGGGGCTCCCAAATCGCCGAGCGCGCGCCGAAACATCAGCGCGTGTTCGCGCATCCAGGGGTCGTCCTCGCTCGAATATTCGACCGTGATCGGATCGAGCCGTGCACCTGCCGATGCCGTGTACTCCATTCCAGGTGCGTCGGCGTCGATGGTCGGCCAATCGTGCCAGTACCGTGTTTCGACCGAGCGCGGGACGCCCGAAGGGACGTTCGCCGCGATGGATTCCCCGGCGTTGCCGTTACACCCAGCTAACGACCCGACTGCGGCCGTCGTAGCGAGAGCGGAAGAGAGATATCTCCTGCGTGAGAGCGTCCCCTCCTGACCGTTTGCCTCTGTTGATCTCCCATGTTCTTCCATGGACATTGGTGCTCTATATACTCTTGATTCATGGTCCTATGTCCGAAGGGGTCCGATATGGATTTTTCTTTATATGGGGTATGAAGTTATGGCGAAAGTTCGATCACGATATTCAGCCGTCGGCATCCGACGAGGTCGGACCGAAGAGTAGTGAGACGAGATTCCGTTCGGCTCGTCGGAGCCGTTCGCTGAAACTCGATTGGCTGACGCCGATGCGGTCCGCGACGTCCGTCGCGGAGGTCCGTCGCGGGACGTCGAAATATCCCATCTCGTACGCGGTTTCGAGCGTCTGGAGCTGTTCGTCGGAGAGTTTCGAGAGGACGGTGGCCGTCAATCGGCCGCTATCGAGCGGTTCGCCGATGGTATCGACCTGCGTGACGCTCTCCAACCCGAACGTTCCGAGTTTGTGTTCGATATCGTCGCCCAACGCCCTGAACTGCTCCCAGTCGCGGACGGTCGCGACGACCGTGATTTGATCGTTGGCGAGGACGATTCGGTTCGGAATCGCTTCGTTCCTGAGGACGAGTCCGAGTATCGATGGATACGGTTCCTCGCGGTGATGATCGCCGCTCGGACTGAATCCCCATCGGCCCGGTCGGAAGCGGGGAGCGGTTGAAGATACTGACGCCGGAGATGGCTTCACAGATACTCGAAAAATCGAACGAATCGGTCGCCGAGACGGTGAGCGACTCGATCCACGTTCCGTCCTCGATGTAAAATGCGTTGTCGAGTTCGACGCTCCGAACACCGTCGATCAGATCTCCGAGGTGTTCTATGACACCGGTCGGTCGTGTTCGGAATTCCACTCGCAGCATCGTATCCGGCATCCAGTGCGCGAGGATATAAGTTACTATCATTCGCGGATTTGTCTTCTCCTCGACACCGTCGAACTATTGCCGGTTCCTGACCGGTACGACCGAGGAAAAACCGATATCGGACGGCGGGTGTGGTCGGCAGACCGGGTGGCACACGACGGGAACGATGTCCATCGAAAACGGATTTATTTCTCAGTCACCCGACGACGCCGTTCCGGCGATCATCAGTTCGGTAAGCGTCTCGACGTCGGTATCGGTCGTGGATTCGACTTCGACCAGTTCTCCCTGATAGAGAACCGCGATACGGTCGGCGTACTCCATGACCGTCTCCAAGCTATGGCTGACGATGATGATGGTGTGGCCGTCCTGTTGCAACCGCCGAATCGTTTCGTAGACGAGTTCGGTCGCATCGACCGAGAGTGCGCTGGTCGGTTCGTCGAGGATGATGACGTCGGGGTCGAACGCGAGCGCGCGTCCCACCGCGACGAGTTGCCGCTGGCCGCCGGAGAGGAACTCCACCTCGGTTTCCGCGTCGATGTTGCGGCCGAGCAGGTCCGACATGATGTGGTCGGCGCGTTCGTACGTCTCCTCCCAATCGATGACGCTGAGCGGTCCGACGCCACGCTTCGGGAACTGCCCCATGAAGATGTTCGTGGCGACGTCGAGGTCGTTCATCAGGGCCAGATCCTGATACACGGTTTCGATCCCGGTTTCCCGAGCGTCGTTGGGGTTGGAGAACGACACCGGTTCGCCGTCGAAGTACAACTGACCGGCCGTCGGTTCGTGCACGCCGCACAGCACGTTCATCATGGTCGACTTTCCGGCACCGTTGTCGCCGACGAGCGCGAAGATTTGGTCCTCGTACACGTCGAGGTCGATGTCTTCGAGCGCGACGATGCGGCCGAAGCGCTTCTCCACGCCTTCCAACCGCATTTTCACGTCCGGTTCCGCCGTCGTTCGGGTCGTTTCGTTGGGGTTCGCGTTCATGGTCAGGCGCTTGCCGCGAGGATGCGGTTTCGAATGCTTTCTTGCGTGTTGTACAGGAGGATGGCGACGAGCAGGACGAATCCGTTGACGACCTGCACTTGCGTCGCCGGAACGCCGCTGATGTTCAGGGCCGCCTGAATCACGCCGAGCAGGAGGACGCCGCCGAGCGCGCCCGAAATCTTTCCTCGGCCACCGAACAGGCTGATGCCGCCGATCACCGCCGCGGCGAACGCCGGGAACACCTGCCCTTCCCCGATGAGCGGCGGAACGACGCCGGTGTAGCCGGTGCTCATCAGTCCGGCGAGTCCGGCGAGAACCCCGCTAATCGCGTAAACGGCGATGGTGATGTGGTCGGTGTTGACGCCGACGGCGCGCGCCGAATCCTTGTCGCTCCCCAGTGCGTACACCTCCTGTCCGAACTCGGTGTACTTCATCGCGTAGCCGACGATGACGAAGGCGACGAGGGTGAGCAGGATGGCGAGGTTGGGGATCGAACCGGGAACGAGGTACCCCTTGGGAACGGGGACCGGCTGTGTGTTGAGCGCGGTTTTCGCGCCCTCAAGGATGATGAGCGTCGAGAGGGTCTGCAGGAAGGGGTTGATACCGAGTTTACTGATCATCGCGCCGTTGAACACGCCGATCAGTCCCCCGACGACGAGGATGATGACGAAGCCGAGCGCCGGACTACCGACGACGCCCCAACAACTCGGGCAGTTTCCGAGCAACATCCCGGTGAACATGGCCGAGAAGCCCATTATCGCCCCGACCGAGAGGTCGAAGTGACCCGAGAGGAGACAGATGCTCTCCCCGAGGACGAGCAGTCCGATGGGAACCGCCTGCCACAGGATCAACTGGACCGAGATGATGTTCCGAAACGTGTTCGGAACGAGCACTGCCACGCAGACGACGACGAGGAGCAGGATCGGCCAGATCATGTACTCCAGCAACGTGAGGACGAGGTCCTCGGAATCGTCGGCGAACCGCCCGAGGAACCCGCTGGTTGATGTGCTCATGGATCTCGATCAACCCCAAATATTTCCCCAGAGGTAGGGTTTGTCGGCGTTTTCCTGCGTGATGACGATGCTGTTCGTCTGGAACCACGGATGACCGTTCTGCTTTTTGATTGACGCAGGACTCCAGATCGGCTTCTTCCACAGGTCCACGCCCTTGTGCTTGTGCGGTTTGATCTGAACGTCGCTCTTGGAGACCTTCTTTCCGACGCTCGGCAGCGCGTCATCGCCGTTTTCGATGTACTGACGCATGTACTCGATGGCGATGGGCATGTAGAAGTAGTTGGGTTGGTCGACGGCGGCGTCGATGTATCCCTTCTTGACGAGGGGGTTGACCTGCGGGCTTCCGTCCATCTGCGTGAGGACGATGTGGCCCTTCTCCCCCTTCTTTTTCAGCTTTCCGACCTGTTCGACGGCCGTCTTCACGCCGAGTCCCATCGAGAGGTTACCGGAGTAGATACCGTCGACGCTCCCGTTCGAGTTGAGCCACTGACTTACCTTGTTCTTCGCGATGTCCTGTGCGAACTCCGCGTTGATGGTGTCAGCGACTTCGATCTTGTCGTTTTTCTTCACGGCGTCGAGGAACCCTTGACTGCGCTGGTCCGCGGATTGGTTCCCCTGTACGCCGCGAACGTTCAGCACGCGCCATTTGTCCTTGTCGCCTTTCTGTTTTTGCAGCGCCTTGATCATCTGTTCGCCGGATTTCTGCCCGCCTGCGGTGTTGCTGAACCCGACGTACAGTTTGGCCTTCGAACTCGCCGTGTCCGCGTTGGCGGTGAACACCGGAACGCCCTGTTTCTCCGCGAAGTCGATGGCGGATTTGATGGTACCGGTCGACCAGATGCTCGCGAGGATGCCGTCGTATCCCTGATTCGCGAACTGGCGGATGTCCGATGCCTGCTTGTTGGCACTCTGTTGGTTCGGGACGATATCGACTTCGATCCCCTGATCCTTGCAGTAGAACTCCGCGGCTTGCTTGAACGCGGTAATCCAGGAACCGCCGCGAACGTACATCGAGATACCGAGTTTGTTCAGTTCGCCGCTCCGGGGACCGCTACTCGTGCTGAAAAATCCCGAACAACCGGCGAGGCCCGAGAGGGTGGCCACACCGGTGCCGGCGATGTATCGTCTTCTGGTTACGGATGGCATCATTAACGATGTGGGAGGGATGGTTATAACCTTAATTATAAATATATGAATAGTATAATATACAATATAATATCTAGAAGTAAAGTGTGATTTAAACGGAGGGTTTCACAGTCGCCGTTCTATCCACGCGACGGAGAGCCTCACCAAACGTTCGTTTTAGGCTGACCAAAAAATCGAAACTGCTTTAGTGTTTTAGGCGAGCCTAAAAAACATGCCACAAGGCGGCGACACACGCGATACACCGACACGACGGGACTACCTCAAAGGCGGCGGCGCAGTCATCGGGGGCGGCCTGCTCGCCGGGTGTTCCGGCAGTAAATCCGAAACGACCACGACGCAGAAGACCGGTACCGACTCCACGACGACAACCGAAACGGAATCGGAGACGAAGACGTCCGAGAACGGATCGTACTCTGTGACGATGTCCCCCGTAGGGACCGTCGAGTTCGACGCCGTCCCGAAGAAGATATTCACCCGGTTGTCACACCACACCGGCATGGCGTTCGCGCTCGGCCGCGGCGACGACGTCAACGCCGTCAACGGACCGGAGTACTACGACACGACGTGGAACCAGTTCACACCTCGTCTCCCGGGCGTTTCGGTGGACTGGTCGGATTTGTACCCGTCGTGGGAAGTGAGCAAGGAGAAACTCTACGCACTCGACAGCGACGTTCACTTGGCCGACCCCGCGTCGGTGATTCAACTCGACAATTGGAACATGAAGGACATCGACGAAATCGCCGACAACATCGCGCCGTGGTTCGGCAATTCGTTAAGCGCGCGCGAGCAGAAGGTGACTTCCGAGTGGACCGGCGATTATCAGTACTACACCCTGTGGGAGCAGTTCGAGAAGGTCGCAAAGGTGTTCCGCGAGGAGAAGCGCTACGAGGCGCTCGCCAGCGTTCACGACGACCTCCTCGCAACGATACGAGACGGTCTCCCGCCGAAGGACGACCGTCCGAGCGTGGCGATGATCACCGCCGGAGACGTGACGAAGCAGATCTGGGCGTATCCGGTCGTCAGTCA
Organism: Haladaptatus sp. R4; assembly: GCF_001625445.1. Classification (NCBI taxonomy): domain Archaea; kingdom Methanobacteriati; phylum Methanobacteriota; class Halobacteria; order Halobacteriales; family Haladaptataceae; genus Haladaptatus; species Haladaptatus sp. R4. The sequence continues at coordinate 277,799 of NZ_LWHG01000029.1, forward strand.
GGGATTCCTGACGGCGCACACGCGACCGCTACGGCCCAAGGACGCGTTCGGTGGATCGGTCGATTCCGGGGCGACGGTCGACTTGGAAGCGATGTTGGAGGCGAATCCGGACGTGATACTGTTCCTCGGCGGGATGCAGCCGGACGTGAGCATGAACGACCTCCGCTCGACGCTCGAATCCGATCCCGTCGCCGCGAAGATTTCCGCGGTCGAGAACGGCCACGTCTACCCGCAAGGGGCGCGTTATCAGGGGCCGATCCTGAACCTCTTCCAGTTGGAGATGAGCGCCAAGCAGTTCTACCCCGACCAGTTCGGCGAATGGTCCACCTCCGACGGCGGACCGTATCCCGAATTCCCGGAGGACGAACAACTGTTCGACCGTCAAGAAGTCGCGGATATCATCAAGGGGAACTTCTAACGATGGTCGACGAAACCGCCCGAGTCGCCGGGAAGGAGAATCGAAACCGTCGTCGGAGTGACCTCGGGACGTCCCCGGCGTCACCGTACGACGAGTGGTCCGACGAGCGATTGGTCGATGGGTACCGACGCAATAGCCTCCTCCTCCGGGAGTACGGTGTCGACGACCGGACGATACGGGCCCTTTGTGCCATCGAGGAACGCCTTCGCGCTCGCGACATCGACCCGGACCGAATCGTCGAAGGATTGGATAACCGACGGTAACGCCCGCATCAAATTTTATCTGGCACACCGACGAAACGGAACGCATGCCCGAACCGACGCGCGTCGCGGATACGCACAATCACACCGGCGAAGGACCGCTCTGGCACCCGGACGAAAACCGCCTCTACTGGCTCGATATCCCGAACGGCGAGTTGCTTCGATACGACCCGGCGACGGACGAGCACGAACGGTGCTACGAGGCGGACGCCATCGGCGGGTTCACCATCCAAAAGGACGGGTCGTTGCTGCTGTTCGAGGACGCCGGGAAGGTCGAAATCTGGCGCGACGGTACGACGGAGACCGTCATCGAGGAGATACCGGAAGAACGCGACACGCGCTTCAACGACGTGATCGCCGACCCGGAAGGACGGGTGTTCTGCGGCACGATGCCGACCGACGACCGACTCGGTAGCCTGTATCGACTCGACCCCGACGGGACGATTACGAAGGTGCTCGACGGGTTGCAGATTCCGAACGGGATGGGATTCACCCCGGACCGCTCAAGATTGTATTTCAACGAGACCGAGGCGGAGTCGGTGTATCGGTTCGAGTACGACGCGGAGACGGGGGAGATTTCGAACCGGGACGTGTTCGTCGATACGGAAGACGAAGAAGGAAGCCCCGACGGGATGACCGTCGATGCGGACGGGTACGTTTGGACCGCCTACTGGAACGGAGGGTGTCTCGTCCGCTACACGCCGGACGGCGAAGAAGATCGACGTATCGACTTTCCCGCGCGGAAGGTCTCCTGCGTGACGTTCGGCGGCGAGGGATACGAGGACGCGTACGTCACGACCGCTCTCGGTCCGGGTGAGGGCGAAGCGGGATTGCGGGAGGAAGAAGGCGACGGAGCGGGTGCTCTGTTTCGGTTCTCGCCCGGCGTCGCCGGTCGTCCGGAATTCCGCTCGGACGTCTCCCCGTGAGAAATCACTGTAGGAAGTCACGTGGGCAGTCACTGTAGGCAGCCACCGTAAGCAGATACCGTAAGTACGGTCAGTGCCCCCAGAGCGTGTCGTCGTCCTTGTATCGGGCGTCCATGATACGGTCCCACAGTTCCCCGGAAAGGTCGATGTCACATGCCGCGACGTTCTCGTCCAACTGCTCGGGCGTGCGTGCGCCGATGATCGGAACACAGGTGAAGTCGTCGTGGTCCATCAACCACCGAAGCGACACCTGTGCAGGCGTCGCATCCACCTCGTCCGCGACCGATCGAATCTCGTCGAGCACTTTCCACCCGCGCTCGGAGACGTAATAGTCGCCGAACAGGTCGTCGAAATCCCCGCGGGCATCGTCGGGGCCTTTCACCGCCTTCGGGTCGTCCGGGTCCGCGCGTTCGTATTTTCCGGTCAGGAACCCACCCGCGAGCGGGGAGTACGGACAGACGGCGATGTCTTGGTCCGCACAGACGTCGAGGAAATCGGCGACGTCCGTGTAGTAGCCCGCGTGGTGGAGGGGTTGGGTCACGTCGAAGCGCTCGAAACCGTTCACGTCGGATTTCCAGAGCGACTTCGTGAGTTGCCACGCCGCCATCGTGGACGCACCGAGGTAGTTCACTTTCCCGTCCTCGACGAGTTCCGTCAGCGTCGCGAGCGTCTCCTCGATGGGGGTCTCGTCGTCCCAGCGGTGGATGTAGTACAGGTCGAGGTAGTCCGTGCCGAGGCGGTCGAGCGTGCCCTCTATCTGGGCGCGGATGTGTTTGCGCGAGAGTCCCGAGTCGTTCGGTCCCGGTTCGCCCCAACCGTCGAACGGGAAGTACACCTTCGAGGCGATGACGAAGTCCTCCCGGTCGTGGTCGGCGAGCCATTCCCCGATGTACTCCTCGCTCCTGCCGTTCGGGGTGCCGTACACGTTTGCGGTATCGATGAAGTTGATACCGTTCTCCCACGCGGCGTCGAGCAGTTCGTGTGCTTCCTCACGGTCCGTTTCGAGGACGTCGCCGGTGCGTTTCCCGAACCGCCACGTGCCGAAACAGAGTTCGGAGACTTTCGTACCCGTCGAACCGAGCGTTCGATAGTTCATCTACCTGTCGGTACGGATAGCGACGGAAAATAACTTACCGGCCACGAGGACCACGTTCGAAGAGAAGGGTCAACACGACCCGTCGAATACGACGACGAAGGCGTTCACATCGAGACGTTCACATCGAGACGTTCGCATCGAACCGTCCGTACGCGAAATCGGTGGTGTCGGGTACGCAAAATCGATGGCGTTGAATCGTCGGGCGGACATTTATTGAAACGGACATCGTACGCCGATTCGGAATTTCGAACGGCGTTCGTCGAACACTACATGCAACGCGAACTATCATTCTGGAGCGAATCGGTCGACGACTTGTTTGCCGAGCTGGATACGACGCGGGCCGGTCTCTCGACGGAAACCGCACGCCAGCGGTTGGAAGCGTACGGATACAATCGGTTCCAACGAAAAGAACGGCTCTCGGTAGTTCGATTGTTCGCTCGCCAGTTCAAGAGTGCGATCGTCCTCTTGCTCCTGTTTGCGGCCGTCCTCTCGTTTCTGCTCGGCGAGAGAACGGAGACGTGGATCATCTTCGCGATCGTCCTTCTGAGCGGACTACTGGGGTTCTGGCAGGAGTACAACGCGACGAACGCGGTCGAGGAGTTGCTCTCGCTCGTCGAAGTCGAAGCGGAGGTCGTTCGGGACGGGGAACCGAGCGCGGTCAAGATCGACGACGTCGTTCCGGGCGACATCACCCGTCTCAACGCTGGCGATACGATTCCGGGGGACTGCAGGCTCCTCGAAGCGGAAAGCCTGCACGTCAACGAAGCCGTGTTAACGGGGGAGACGTTCCCCGTCGAGAAAACGCCCGGGACCGTTTCCCCGACGGCACCGATCGCCGACCGGACGAACTCGTTGTTCATGGGGACGCACGTCGTGAGCGGTGAAGCGACGGCCGTCGTCGTTCGAACCGGCGAGAGGACGGAGTTGGGCCAAATCTCGGAGCGGCTACAGTATCGACCGCCGGAAACGGATTTCGAACGCGGTATCAGGCACTTCGGCCACCTGCTGTTGGAGGTGACGTTGCTGCTGGTGCTCGCCATCTTCGCCATCAACGTCTACTTCCAACGGCCGATTTTCGATTCGTTTCTCTTCGCCCTCGCGCTCGCAGTCGGGTTGACCCCACAACTGTTGCCAGCGATCATCACCATCAACCTCGCCAGCGGGGCGAGAGACATGGCGACGGAGAACGTCATCGTCAAGCAACCATCCGCCATCGAGAACTTCGGCAGTATGGACGTGTTCTGTGCGGACAAGACGGGCACGCTCACCGAGGGGACGATTCGGGTGCACTCCGCGATCGATATCGACGGAAACGAGAGTGAGCGCACCTTTCTCCACGCGTATCTGAACTCGTCGTACGAAAGCGGCTTCGAGAATCCGATCGACGAAGCGGTCCGGGAAGCCGACGACATCGACACGACGCCGTATCGAAAGCTCGGCGAGGTGCCGTACGATTTCACGCGCAAACGCCTCAGCGTCCTGCTCGCGGATCGGGACGAATCGCGGTTGATAACGAAAGGGGCGGTCGAAAACGTCCTCGACGTCTGTACGACGGCGGAAACGGCATCCGGGGACGCCGTTCCCATTTCAGAAGCCGAACCGTCGATTCGGGACGAGTTCGAAGCGGCGAGCGAGGACGGGTTTCGAGTGCTCGGCGTCGCAACGCGAACATGGGAGGAAAAACGGCAGGTCACCCGGGCGGACGAGGCGGGGGTGACCTTTCTCGGACTGCTCCTACTGGAGGACCCACCGAAAGACGGCATCGCGGAGACGGTGCGCGATCTCGAATCGCTCGGTGTCGGACTCAAGATCATTTCCGGGGACAACAGATACGTGGTCCACCACGTCGGTGAACTCGTCGGGTTGGCGGACGAACGGCAGGTCCTGACTGGAACGGATATCGCCGGGATGAGCGACGACGCGCTCCGTGCACGGATCGACCGGGTCAACCTCTTCGCGGAAGTCGAACCGAGCCAGAAAGAACGGATCATCGTCGCGTTGCAGGATCAGGGTCACGTGGTCGGCTATCTGGGTGACGGTATCAACGACGCGCCGTCGCTTCGCGCGGCCGATGCCGGGATTTCGGTCGATAGCGCCGTCGACGTGGCAAAGGAGGCGGCGAACATCGTGCTTCTCGAACGGAATCTGTCCGTCCTCGTCGACGGTATTCGATCGGGACGACGGACGTTCATGAACACCCTGAAGTACATCTTTCTCACCACGAGCGCGAACTTCGGCAACATGTTCAGCATGGCGGGTGCGTCGCTCTTCTTGCCGTTCCTTCCCCTCCTGCCGGTTCAGATACTGCTCATCAACCTCCTTTCGGACCTGCCAGCGATCACGATTTCGACGGACACGGTCGATAGCGAATGGGTCGATACTCCCCGTCGATGGAACATCTCGTTTATCCGGGATTTCATGGTCACGTTCGGAACCGTCAGTTCCGTCTTCGATTTCTTCACGTTCGGCGTGCTACTGATCGGTCTTCGAGCGACCGTCACGGAGTTTCGGACCGGATGGTTCGTGTTCTCCGTCCTCACGGAGGTGCTGATGGTCCTCCTGATCCGAACCCGAAAACCGATTTTCGAGAGTCGCCCGAGCGGACCGCTCGTCGTCGCCTCGCTCGCAATCGCGCTCCTGACCCCGCTCTTTCCGATGCTATTCATCGGTCGGGTGTTCGACTTCACGCCGCTGACGATACCCCTCTTCGTGGCGTTGCTCGGCCTCTTGGTCGGCTATCTGCTCACGATCGAAGTCGTGAAGCGGGTTTTCTATCGACATATCTCGCTCTGAGATTTCTCATCGCTCGGAATCCCGCCACACGTTTTTACACGACCGCGGTGTGTGAGAGTCATGGTCGTACGGATGGGAGGGATAGGAATCGGGGGAATCGGCCAACTGGAGTTGAATTTGGCAGCGGGGATGGACGACGTCACCATCGTTGCTGGCGCGGATACAGCGACGGGGGCGCGTGCCGTGTTCGAATCCGAGTTCGATGCGCCCGGGTACGAGGACTACCGAACGCTTCTCGACGAGCATGGCGGGGAGTTGGACGGGATGGTGATCGCGACGCCGCACGCCTATCACTACGAGCAAGCGACCGCTTGCTTGGAGGCGGGAATCGACGTTTTACTGGAAAAACCGATGACGACCGACGTACGGGATGCCGTCGATCTGGTGGAAACGGCACGACGACACGACCGTGTCCTCAAAGTCGGGTACCAGCGCCACTTTCATCCCGTCTTTCAGATGATTCGCCACCTCATCGCCAGCGACCGTATCGGGAATGTCCACACCGTCGCGTGTTACATCGGGCAAAACTGGTTCTCCTCACATCGAGGGTCGTGGCGGGTCGATCCGTCGCTATCGGGTGGTGGACAGCTATACGACACCGGTTCACACCTCCTCGACGCGCTCCTGTGGGTGACGAACGGGATTCCGGAGACAGCAACCGCGTCCATCGAGTTCGCCAAGCCGGACATCGACGTGAATGCGGCGCTCACGACACGACTGCGACTGGACGGGAGGACGGCGATAGCGAGTATCACCGTGACGGGGGATGGCGTCGAGATGGACCCGCGCGAGGGGTACGTCGGTGTGGGGGACTCGCGGCGGTGTGGTGTACACCGGAGACTACCTGTACATCGAACACAAGGGGGCGACCAGATACACGGTACCGACGGGGACGAAGTCGAACTTCGATATCGCGACGAGACGGAAGGTGGCGGACTTCGTCACCGCCATCGGCGACGGCGAACGACCGGTCGTCCCGGACGAGGCCGTCCACGTCACTGCGCTGACGGAGGCGGCATACATGGCCGCCGCCGAAGAGCGAACCGTCGACGTTCAGCGTCTGGTTTCCGAGGCGAAACAAGCGTGAACCGGTGGGTTCGAAGGGGGAAAAGCGGTTCCGGAGAGCCGACAGGAATCGCCGTTCCCCTTCAGTCGTCCTCCAGTTCTGCGACCCGAAGCATCGTTTCGAGCGCGACGTCGGGGGTGACTGAGATCGAGTCGATATCCGCGTCGAGGAGGAACTCGACGAATCCGGGGACGGTCGATGGGGCATCGCCACAGATACCGACGCGACGCTCGTGGCGATGTGCCGTTTCGATCAGCGAACGGATGGAGCGTTCGACGGCTTCGTCGTCCTCGTGGAACAGTGGTGCGAGTCGTGCGGAGTTCCGGTCGATGCCGAGCGTGAGTTGCGTGAGGTCGTTCGAGCCGATGGAAAAGCCGTCGAAGACGTTGCTGAACCGATCCGCCGAAACGACGTTCGATGGGAGTTCGGCCATCACGTACACGTCGAGGTCGTCCATCGCCAACCCGAATTCTGCCATGAGTCGCTTCACCCTCCGACCCTCGTCCGGCGTTCGACAGAACGGTACCATCACGATCACGTTGTCGAGACCGACGTCCTCCCGAACGCGACGAAGCGCTTCACATTCGAGGCGAAACGCCTCCCGAAACCGCGAGTCGTAGTATCGGGAGGCACCGCGCCAACCGAGCATCGGGTTCGCCTCCGTGGGTTCGTACCGACGGCCGCCGCGGAGGTTTCGATACTCGTCAGTCTTGAAATCGCTGAGACGGACGATCACGTCCCGAGGGTGGAACGCGGCGGCGATCGTCGCGATGCCGGTTCGTAGCTGTTCGATGAATCGCTCCGACGCGTCGTGTTCGATGGCGTATAGCGGGTGGTCGCCGATGGCGGACGTGATGATGAACTCCTCGCGGGCGAGTCCGACCCCATCGACTGGGAGGTCGGAAAACGAGAACGCACGGGACGGGTCCCCGAGGATGAGCATTACGTCCGTTTCCGTCTCGGGGATCTCGTCGATCCGCTCCTCGTGAACGTCGTAGACGAGCGTTCCGGCGTACACGCGGCCCGTCGTTTCGGTACAATCGACCGTCACTTCGTCGCCGTCGCGGAGCGTTTTCGTCGCGTCGTCGGCGGCGACGATGGCGGGAAGGCCGAGTTCCCGCGAGACGATGGCCGCGTGCGACGTTTTCCCGCCGTGCTCCGTGATGATTCCCGCCGCCTTCCGCATCACCGGTTCCCAGTCGGGGTCGGTCGTCTCGGTGACGAGAACGTCCTCCGCTTCGAAGCGGTCCATCTCGCGGATATCGGAGAGGATTCGAACCGGTCCGGTACCGATGGCGGTCCCGATCGAGACGCCTTCCAGTAGAACGTCGCCTTCCTCGGTTCGGTGGTAGGTTCGGACGGTTCGTTCCGTCGCCGCCGCGTGCACCGTTTCCGGCCGCGCTTGGACGATGAACAGTTCGTCCCGCTCGCCGTCGAGCAACCACTCGATATCCATCGGTCGGTCGAAGTGGTCCTCAATCCGTTTCGCGTACGTCGTGAGCGACGTGACTTGGTCGTCAGTGAGCGTCAAACGACCCCGTTCGTTGTCAGGCACCGCTTCAATGGCGGTGTCGCTTCCCCGCCGGACCATCCGTCGTTCTTTCGTCCCGAGTTCCCGCTCGATGATGCCGTTCGTCGGTTTGAAGGCGACGTATCGGTCCGGATCGACCTGCCCTTGGACGAGTAGCTCCCCCAACCCGTAGGTCGCCTCGATGACGACGGCGTTCTCGAACCCCGTGTCGGGGTCGAGGGTGAACGCAACTCCGGAACAGCCGATGTCCGCCCGGCCCATCGCCTGAACGGTACAGGCGAGTTTGACCGCGAGGTGGTCGAACCCGTGGTCGAAGCGGTAGGTGATGGCGCGGTCGGTGAACAACGACGCATAACAGCCTTCGATCGCCTCGATCAGTTCCGTCTCCCCGGAGACGTTGAGAAACGTCTCCTGTTGGCCCGCGAACGACGCGGTCGGTAAATCCTCCGCCGTCGCGGAACTCCGAACGGCGACGGTGGGGTTCTCGACGTCCAGTCGTTCGCCAAGCAGACGATACTCCTCGACGATTGCCCGTTCGAGGTCGGCGGGTATCGTCGCCGATTCGATGTCGTCTCGGATCTCCGATCCTCGCCGCTGCAACGTATCGATATCGTCCGGATCGAGGCCGTCGAGCCGAGCGGCGATCGATTCTTCGAGGCCCGTTTCCGACAAGTAGTGGTCGTACCCCGCCGCGGTGGTCGTGAATCCCGGAAGTACGGGTACGTTGAGCGTGGTAAGCTCGCCGAGGTTCGCGCTTTTTCCCCCAACTATATCGACGTTGGCACTCCCTACGTCCGCAAGTTGTCGTACGAACTGATCGTTCCCCACGATGATTCCCCCGTCACCACACTCGTCGCGCACCACAGTGAAACTACCTCCGTCGAGTTTGACTGCGTCTCTCCGACTCCCCCTACCACGCCGTAGGCTGGCCTTTCGGGGTCACCCGTCGGGGGAAACGATCACCGTTTCTTATTGAGCCGTTCGGTGTTTGGAACACGTACATGAGGAGCTGTCGTCTATCCGTTACGAGCGCCCGCGAGCGTCGTGACGGCCCTGTAAAACGAGCACGGCGGGTGTCGAGCAGCCGAAGCGGTGAGAAACCGTCGTTCACCACCGGTCCGATCGAACGATGAGGAACATCCGTCTCGGGTCGTTGTTCGGGATACCCATCCAACTGAACCTGAGCTTTCTCATCGTCCTCCCGTTAGTCGCGTATCTGATCGGCATTCAAATCGCCCCGCTCGCCGACGTCCTCAATCAGTTGTGGAACGCTCGGATCGAGACGGGCACGCTCGTCCGCGGGTGGATGCCGTGGATACTCGGAGTGCTGTCGGCGGTCGGGTTGTTCGTCTGCGTGATCCTTCACGAACTGGGTCATTCGCTCGTCGCACGACGGTTCGGGTTCGGCACCGACTCGATCACGCTCTGGTTTTTGGGTGGTGTTTCCGCCCTCGAAGAGATTCCCGAAGATTGGCGTCAGGAGTTTCTGGTCGCCATCGCCGGTCCGTTCGTGAGTATCGTTCTCGGCGTGATCTGTTACGGGGCTCTCGTGGTCGTCCCGACCGGTCTCGATGCGGTTCGGTTCATCGTCGCCTATCTCGGTCTGCTCAACTTCGTTCTCGCGCTGTTCAACCTGTTACCCGGGTTTCCGATGGACGGCGGGCGCATCCTCCGTGCGCTCCTCTCCCGGACCCGCTCTCACGCCCGTGCAACACAAATCGCCGCGACCGTCGGGAAGGGCGTTGCGGTCGTCTTCGGCATCCTCGGACTCCTGTCGCTCAACATCTTCCTCATCGGTGTCGCCTTCTTCGTCTATCTCAGTGCCAGCGGCGAAGTCATCCAAGAGACGCTATCCGGGGTCGAGGACATCCCAGTGAGCGACATCATGACTCCGGTCGCCGACTGGGATACCGTCGAACCCGAGGCGACCGTCTCGGAGCTGTTCGAACGGATGTTGGACCAGCGACACGTCGGCTATCCCGTGATCGAGGACGGTCAGGTGGTCGGCATCGTCACTCTGGACGACGCCGCTCGCGTTCCGGTCGAAAAGCGCGACGAGAACACGATCCGATCCGTGATGAGCAGTGACCTCGAAACCGTGTCCGCCGACGAGAGCGTCGAGGAGTTCATGACGGAGTTCCAACGCAGTAACGTCGGCCGCATGTTCGTGGTCGATCCTTACGGGGAGATCATCGGCTTGGTCACACGGACCGACCTGATGACGGTTCTCGAAATCACGAGGCAGTGAGCGGATGCTGCAAGGTGCCTCGCTTCCCCTTCTCTCGGTGGTGTTCCTCGGCGCGGCCGCGGTCGTGTACGTCGCCAGCATCTACGTCTCGGATACGACCGACGTCCTCTCGGTACGGTGGAAACTGGGACAGGCGCTGAGCGGGCTCGTCCTGCTCGCAATCGTCACGAACCTCCCGGAACTCGTCATCACGGTGAGTGCCGCGCTCACCGACAACGTGGACTTGGCGGTGGGAAACGTTCTCGGCGGAATCGCGATCCAAACGGTCGTTCTGGTCGTGTTCGACGTCTTCGGTACCGGACGGTCGGAGGGACTCACGCACTGGGCATCGTCGCTGCAGTTGGTCATCGAGGCGAGCGTCGTGGTCGCGGTCCTCTCCGTGACGGTGATGGGGAGCCAACTGTCGTCGGCGTTTCTCGTGTTTCGCGTGACACCGCCGGAGATACTGATCGTGTGCCTCTGGCTCGGCGGCGTGTGGATCATCGCGAAGGCCCGCACAGGGTTGCCGTGGGAACGGGAGGGTGCGGCCCCCGGCGGGCAGCAAGCGCCGCGGGGAACCGCCAAACGGAAGAAACATCGCCGAATGAAGGCCGCCGGTAATTCGACGCGGTACGTCGTGGGCGTCTTCCTGCTCGCCGCGCTTGCGATCGCTCGTCGGTGGCGTGGTGCTCGAACGCACCAGCGACCTGATCGCACGCAAGACGGGGGTCAGTGGCGCAATCTTCGGAGCGACAGCGTTGGCGGCGGTCACCTCGCTGCCGGAGGTCGCGACGGGGATGGCGGCGATCAGGCTCGGCGACTGCGAACTCGCCATCAGCGACATCTTCGGCGGCAACGGGTTTCTGCCGACGCTGTTCCTCGTGGCCTCGCTCCTCTCCGGTCGGGCCGTACTCGCCACGATGCCGCCGAGCACGCTGTATCTCACCGCCCTCGGCATTCTCCTCACGAGCATCTACAGCATCGGCTTCATCGTCCGACCGCGTCGGCAACGGTTCCGGATGGGAATCGACTCACTGCTGGTACTCTCCCTCTACTGTCTGGGCGTTTTGGGTCTCGCCACGATGTAGCTAGTCGGATAGACGACCGAGGAGGACCACCTGTCGAACGACGGATCGAGTCTACTGCACGTTTCGGGAAGGCTACGAAAACGAACCCTCCCGGTAGGCACGGGCTGTGAGGGGTAGGCATCGATTATCCGCGTCGTGCGGTTCTCATCACGGGGGAGAGATCGGACCCGCGACTACGGCGTTACGACGAGCTTACCGACGCTCTCACGGTCCTGCATCGCCGCGAACGCCGCGTCGGTTCGTTCGAGCGAGTAGGTTTCGTCGATCTCCGGTGTGAACGCGCCGTCGACGACGAGTTCGACGAGCGTCTCCAAATCGCCTTGTGTCCCCATCGTGCTGCCGATGACGTGTTTGTGACCGAGGAAGAGGTCGGGAACGTCGATTTCGGACGTTCCACCGGCCGTCCGCCCGCAGACTGCCATTCGGCCACCGCGTCGCAGAACGTCCAAGCCGAGTTGGGTGTACGCGCCGCCGAGGTGGTTGAGGACGCCATCGACGGGCCCGACGTCGGCGACCGCATCCCGGATGTCGCTCGGGTCGGTACCCTCGACCGGGTGATCGAGTCCGAGCGATTCGAGGCGGTCTAGTTTCGCCCGCGAGGAGGACGTCCCGACGCTCCGTGCATCGAGGACGGCCGCGAGTTGCACGCCAGCGACGCCGACGCCGCCGGTCACGCCGGGGATGAACACCACGTCGGTCGGACCGGTTTCGACCCGGCGGAGCATGTGATACGCGGTCATGTAGGCCGTTGGGAGCGCGGCCGCTTCGACCATACCCACGGAATCCGGGAGCGGAACGAGGCGGTCGGCTTGGACGCGAGCGGCCTCGGCGAGGCCGCCGTGGTAGAGGGAGAAGTTCTCACAGAGGTTCTCCGGACCCTCCCGACAGTAGCGACACGTCCCGCACGTCTCGTTCGGGCATAGTACCACGCGGTCACCGGGTTCGATATCGGTGACGTCCTCGCCGACGTCCCGGACGGTTCCGGCGACATCGAGGCCGCTGACGAACGGCAAATCGTCCGTATCGACCATCGCGGAGTCGCCTTCGAGGATCCAGAGGTCGTGACGGTTTATCGAACACGCCTCGACCGATACCACCGCCTCTCGACGTCCCGGTTCGGGAATCGGTCGGTTGAGTATCGAGACGCCATCCGGTCCGGAAAGATCACTGAAAGCTGCGACACGCATCGAATGGGGGTTCGCTCCCCTCGTAGTTAGTGATAAGGGGAGGATAACAGGGTAGAAGCACATAACTAGAGGTCATCGAGACATTCAATGATCGACAACGTCGGACGTGAACGATCCGTCGTCGGGAGGGAGAGAACGCTCTTACCGTCGGATTTCGAGAGGTTTGACGGTAGGACGGGCAGTATCGTTCGTCCCAGCATCTCCGAGATTCCCTCCGAATCGGACACGATTCGACTTCGTACAAACCCGTGGCAAAACGGCTTTTCGGCTCGAAATTCATGGAGTTACTCCGTTCCATCTCCTATTTTTAGGAACGACCTTCGAGTAGTAATGTGCGTAGAACAATGGAAGCACTACTCGTGTGAAAAAGTATGTCCGCAGATGCAACAGTCATGGACCAGGAATTCGCCGATATGATCGATTCGTTCTTCGAAGACGCAGACACGGTGCTCATCGTCAATCCAGCGCCGAACGTCTTCCAAACGGTGATGTTGACGGCAGCCTCGTTCGACGGTGATCTGCCGCACATGCAGGTACTTGCCGACCCGGACGTGCTGAAAGCGTCGCTGGACGATTTCATCCTCGCGAGCCAGGTTTCGGATTTGATCGACCAGGACTCCCTCGAACTCCGGACGACGGGCGATATCGCACGTAGTTCGTTGCTCGTCAGCGATGACGAGGTCGTAACCGTCATCACGTTGGATGGGGAGTTGACGGGACTTCGCTCGGCGGATGGCGATCTGGTCGAAAACGTCCAATCGACGTTTTCGGACGACTGGGAGGACGGCGATGTGTATTCCCTGCGTACGCCACCGCTGTCGCGCATCCAGGAAACGCTCAGTGAGGATTTCGGCGACGACGTCGAAGAGGACTTCATGATGGTCGTCGAGTCGGTCGATACGATTCCCGGCGAAGACGACGAGTTGGATGAAGTGGCCATCGCCTTGTTGGTGGCGGCGAACAACGAGGTTCTCCTCTACGACATCAGCAAGTGGGGTGAGGACACCGGTGTCGCGAGCAAAGCGACCTTCTCGCGGACGAAGACACGACTCGAAGACCGTGGCCTCATCGATACGGAGAAGGTCCCGATCGACGTCGGTCGCCCACGACTTCGGTTGATCTTGGTACCGGACGATTTGGGTGACGTCGAGGGTCTCGCTAGCCAAGTGAGCGGCTAGATTCGTGTAAACGCGACCCCGTCGAGGGGTTCGAGAACGGGCGTCACTGTCGAGAATAGATGATAGATCGACCGACCGTTCGAGATCCAGTTACGAGTGCGTTCGTGTGTTCGGTGTCCGGTTCACGTTCTATGTTGTGGACACGCTCGCCCGGGAAACGGGACGACGCATTGACATGGCTCGTCGACGACGGGATCAGTGCGACCACAAATCGGCTGACCCAGAGAATTTATTGGAGGGTTAGTACGGAACATAATATCCATATATTGGAGAATTAATATATGTGTTTTCGAATTTTCTCGATGTATGTCTGACGCTCGTCTAACAATGGCCGATGAATCAAGACGTGTTACAGACACCACCTCGCGGCGGTGTTCGCACTCGTCCCGGAGAACAGACAGCAGCGACTGTCAGATCGGTAGGTTTAGATCGAAATCGGTAGTACCGTAATTTGTCTCGAAAGAGACACAGATGTCCGTCGATCGCTATGATACGTCTGAAGACGGTGTGTGCTGAGGTTGATAACTCTCCGCACTGTCTTCGCCATACGGCGAGCGTTCGCCGCTCGATTGGTCGCTGACCGATTCGGTTATTATTCTCCCCGAGAGTGTCTGTTTATATAATGAGTTCAGTAGTCGTTCGAGCGTGGGGAATCACGCTCGGACTACTAACCGCCACGCTCCTCGCGGTTGCGGCCGTCGTTCGGACGGGGGCGCCGCTTCCGATCGTCGGCTTCGGATTTCTCGTGTTCGTCGTCATCGCGTATCTGTCCTATCGCTCCGGCGGGCGCTACGAGTTCGAACACGAACACGCCGAACCGTTCGACCCCAACGAGTTTCCGGACGTCCAACGAGCGATCCTCGACGTCTGCGAGCGTGCCGGTCGTCCCCTCCCTCGGATCGTCGTCATGGAGATGGACGCACCAGGTGCCGTCGTCGGTTACGACGATGGCGAACCAGTCGTCGCTCTCGATCCGCTGCTCCCGCAAATCGTCGGGCGGGCGGGAATCGAGGCGCTGTTCGCACACGAACTCGGCCACCTCGGGAACGATATTCACACGGACGCGGTCCGTGCGTACATCCCGCAGATACTCGGGTTCTGTACGTTCTGGCTCGTCTTTCTCGCGGGACGGGGTCCGTTCGTAGCCGCCGTCGGCTCGCTGCTGTTCAGCGCGGTGACGTTCATCGATGATCGACGTATCCGCCGTATCCGCTACGTTTGCAGTCTCGGTATCGAACCGCTCGCGCTCGCGCTGAGTCGATACGCGAATCGACTGGAGGAGTACCGCGCGGATGCGTACGCCGCCCACGTCGTCGATCCCGAAACGCTCGCCGCCGCGCTCTATCGGGTCGCCGCAATCGCAACCGGCGACAACACGGAGGACATCGCCGGACCGATACCGTGGAACGCGGATCGTTCGTTCCGCTTTGCGGTGTTCGCCACCCATCCGTCCATGGAAAACCGCGTCGCTCGACTCGACTGTGAAATCCCCACGTGGGCGAGTCCATATCGACCGCGGCAAGTCGCGTGACACCGCGCGGAGTCTTCAGCCACTACGGACGGTGTGACCGCGTTTTCGGGTTATTTCCGTCCGCCGGAAAAAAGCGAGTGCCAGAGACTCGTATCGGATTGAAACTCCGAAATGATCCCCTCAACGGTCACGAATACCCGTTCGTTCGCGTGCGATTCGTCGCGGAACGTCGATGAGACCAGTTCCACGAACGTTTCCATCTTTTCGATTGCCGTCGTCGTGTCGTCGTATTCGGCGACGACGTAGTCGTGCCGGTGGATCAACGCCGTACTATCGACGACCGAAACGCGGAGTTGGATGTCGCCGGACGCGTCCGAGGAACGAAACACGAGACCGACGACGACTCGTGCGGAATCGGTTACGTCGTACGCGTAGGTCGCCCGTGGATCGGTGACGCTACCGGTTGTTTCGTCCCATCCGTCAGGAAGATCGACTGACCGAGAAACCGCATCCGATCCACTGTGATTTTCTAACATGACTAGGTATCACCACGCCGTTGGAAGACACTCGCCGAGATTCGATCCCCGTAGGGGATTCACTACACCATCCCCGACGTCCATCCGAGCCACAGTTCAGGGGACGTTTCGACGACACGTCCTCTCGCCCGCAGTATCCCCATGGACGTCTTCGTCTTCATCCTCCCTTGAACGTACCAACCGATCGGTCAAAAGCGCTTTGATTGAACGTTCAATAAACGGGCCTCGAAGCACGTAGGTCGACGCGAAGATAGGTTAACGCGAGGAGGGGTTTCGACTGACGCCATATTACTGTTAGTCGAACGATACTAATTTTGGAGGTAAGCACGTGTTACTCAAATAGATAGAGTACGAATAGAAACTATGTCTAATGGCACGAGAATCACCGAGACGACGAACTGGTTCGAAAACGGGCACGCGCCCACGGACCCGACGGATCCACCGCAGTACGCGTTGGTCGCCGTTCGTTCGATCGATCCGTGCCAGTCGCTGACCGTAAGTCTGATCGAAACGATCGTCGATGTTTTGGAACCGCCGAACGGTCAGACCTCGCTCAGTTTGTACCAGTACGTGAACCCGGACGCGCTCGAAGACCTCGTCGAGACGGGCGGAACGAAAAAGAGCGGCGTCGAAGTTCGATTCGTGATCGAGAACCATCTCGTCACCGTTCGGAGTAACAACACCGTCCTCATCTACGAACCGCTCGGCGCACGGCGCGACAGCGACAGAAATCCCATACTCAACTAAGGCCATCACGGGCGAATGCCGTTCGAGGATGTCGTGTCATCGAGAATGTCGAGCGACGAATCGTCTCACTTGGATCACCGGAATCAGTCGGTTAATGGGCCTGGACGAATCAGTACTTCACCATGCAAACGAAAGCCACGGTTAATCATCGACGATATCGACCGTTCGGCCAGCGTACGGGGAGGACGCTATGAAGATAGACACGGTCGAGTACGACGAGGTCAGACCCGGCGAGATGACGGGAACCGCGGTTCAGCGTCGAGAAGACCGACATCTTCTGACGGGGGATGCTCGGTACACCGACGACATTCAATATCCGGGGATGGGCTATCTCGCGCTGCTCGGCAGCCAGTACGCTCACGCCCGAATCGAGTCGATCGACGTGAGCGACGCCGAAGCCCGCAGCGACGTGATCGCCGTCTATACGTACCACGACCTGCTCGAATCCGGCCTCGATGGCGCGATGCCGACCGCCGAACTCGACGCCGAGGACCTTCAGGAGGACGGCTCCAACGAGGAGGACACGTCCGTCAAACGACCGCTCCTCGCCGACGACCGGGTTCGATATCAGGGCCAACCCGTCGCGGCGGTCGTCGCCGAAGAGCGCTACGCCGCCTTCGACGCGCTCGATGCGATCGACGTGGAGTACGAACGACTCGATTCGGCCCCGGAACTCGACGACGCGGTATCGTCGGACGCGCCGACGATTCACGACCTCGCACCGAACAACGTCGCTTTCGAGTGGGAGACCGGCGACCGCGAGGGGACCGAGGAGGCGTTTTCAGGGGCCGCACACACGGTCTCGCTCGATCCGTCGAACAACCGCGTGATTCCGACGGCGATCGAACCCCGAGCGGCGGTCGCCCAGTACCAACCATCGGACGACAAACTGACCGTCGAACTATCGAGTCAGAACCCGCATGCAGTACAGAGCCGACTCGGCGACGTTCTCGGATTACCTCGTCACCGCATCACCGTCCGCGTGCCGGACGTCGGCGGCGGCTTCGGCGCGAAACTCCAACCGTACGCCGGTCATCTCTTGACGGCGTGGTGTTCGATGCAACTCGAACGGCCGATCAAGTGGCAAGCCCGCCGGACCGACGACTTCCAATCGATGGTTCACGCTCGCCGACAGCGGACCAGCATCGAAGCCGCGCTGGACGAATCGGGACACATAGTGGCACTTCGCGGGGATATCGACGCGGACCTCGGCGGCTATCCCACGGTCGGTGGCGTCGGCATTCCGAAGGGAACCGCCGGGATGCTCTGTGGGGCCTACGACATCGACGTCGGACACGTCGCCGTTCGCGGGGTGATGACCAACACGGCCCCGATATCGGCCTACCGCGGTGCCGGTCGACCGGAGGCGGCGTACATCATCGAACGACTGGCGAGTGCCTGCGCCCGCGAACTCGACATGGACCCGGTCGAATTCCGTCGCCGAAACTTCATTCCGCCGGAGTCGTTCCCGGTCGAGACCGGCCTCGGGATGAACTACGATAGCGGCGAGTACGAGAAGACCCTCGACCGAGCCCTCGAACACGTCGAGTACGACGCGTTCCTCGAACGGCAGGAACGTGCCCGGGACGACGGACGGTATCTGGGCATCGGGATTTCGTCGTACGTTGAGATCTGTGGCGGGTCCGCGGGAAGCATCGAGAGCGGCCAAGTGAGGGTCAACGCCGACGGGCAAGTCGTCGTTCACACTGGCACCCAAGACACGGGGCAGGGTCACGCGACGAGCTACGCACAGATCGTGAGCGACGAACTGGGCGTCGATTACGACACCATCGAAATCGTCGAGGGGGACACCGACAAGGTCACCGAAGGGGGAGGAACCGCCGGTAGCCGCAGTTTGCCGATGGCGGGGAACGCCATTCGGAAGGCGTCCCGAGGGATAGAGGAGAAGGCCCGTACGATCGCCGCCCATCAGCTCGAAGCGTCCGAGGCGGATATCGAATTCTCGGACGGCGAGTTCCACGTCCGCGGCGCACCGGAGTACGGCGTTACGTTCCAAGACGTCGCTAACGCCGCGTATAATCCGCGAAAACTCCCGGACGACGTCGATCCCGGCTTAGAGACGTCGGTGTACTTCGAACCGGAGGGATCGACGGCACCGTTCGGAACCCACGTCGCGATCGTGGAAATCGATCCGGAGACCGGCGAAATCTCGTTCCAGCGGTACCTCGCCGTCGACGACGTCGGCCCGCAGGTCAATCCGAAACTGGTCGAGGGGCAGGTCGTCGGCGGGATCGTTCAGGGAATCGGTCAGGCGTTGTACGAGGACGGTCACTACGACTCGAACGGGAACCTCGCGACGTCTTCCTTGCAGGACTACGCGATCCCGAAGACGATCAGCGTCCCCGACATCGAGTGGGACAGCACCGTGACACCGTCGCCGAACAACGCCCTCGGCGTGAAGGGCGTGGGCGAGGCGGGTACCATCGGCTCGATGCCCGCAGTCGTCAACGCGGTACTCGACGCGCTGGAACCGTTCGGGGTCGAGACGCTCGACATGCCGTTGACCAACGAGACGGTGTGGTCGGCGATAGAAACGGCGAACGGCGGATAGTGCTACCGATTATCTAAATATAGATTGTACTACTCACGATTTTACTAACGGAGGTTTTGCTAATCCGGTGACGGCTACTGAATTCGGGCTGTTAGTCACAATTTGGGCAGATAGTCACAATTCGGACAATTTCCACCTATCGCGTCACGAATCAGTCGAAACAACGCCTCACGCCGTGTTCACCATCCCGCCATCGACGATGATCGATTCGCCCGTCACGTAACTTGCGAGGTCGCTCGCCAAGTACAGCGCCGTGTCGGCGATGTCGTCGGGAGTTCCAAATCGCCCCAGTGGAATCGACTTGCGCATCTGCTCGCCGGATTCCGTGCCGATGGTCGGGACGTCCTCGTCGTCATCGCTGTCTCGATGACGCCCGGGTGGATGGCGTTCACCCGAATCCCGTCCCCTCCGAGTTCCGCGGCGAGCGAGTACGTGAGCAGTCTGATACCGCCTTTCGACGCACAGTAGGGCGAGAGGTCGCTGTAGCCCTGAATCCCCGCGATGCTGGAGACGTTCACGATGCTGCCGCCGTCGTCCTCGCGCATCCGCCGTGCCGCCGCCTGTGAGCCGAAAAACACGCCGTTCAGGTTGATATCCAGCAGTCGCTGGTACGCGTCCGGTTCGATGTCGGTCACCGGAGCGGTCGGGCCGACGATACCCGCGTTGTTCACCATCACGTCGATACCGCCGAACTCGTCCACGGCCGTGTCGACGGCCGCCGTCACGGCCGCGGGGTCGCTGACGTCACACGGAACGAAGACGGCGTGCGCGTCGGTCTCCTCCTCGATCCGTTCGTGGGTCTTCGCCCCGTCCTCACGGGGGTCGTCCCGCGCGTCCGCGACGACGACGTCGGCCCCCTGTTCGGCGAACGTTCGTGCGATAGCTCGACCGATTCCGCTTGCAGCGCCCGTTACGACCGCTGACCGTCCCCCAAGCATCCCATCCATACGATAATAGAGGATGTCATTCGTTGTCAATGTTGCTGCGGCCTGCTTGGCGGCGGCGAACCGTCATTTCGTATCATCGAACGAGCCGTGTCCATTATATGACGTGCGCCGATATGTACTGTCAATGGTACCGTCGTCTCCGACCATCGGGTTCCTGCACTGTGACGACCTCTCTTTCGAGCAACAGTCGGCGCTCGATTGGGCGACGACCGAACTGGGTACCGTCGACCGCGTCCCGATTACGGAACGCGGCGACGGCGGTTTCGAGGAATACGACGTCCTCTGGTGGCACCGTGATACACCGGTGGACCCGCAAACCACCCCCGAGGCGGAAGACGTGTTTGCCGCCTATTTCGAGCGCGGTGGAACCCTGCTGTTGACCGGCCAGGCGTTGACCGCGGTCGAAGCGCTCGGGGTCGACCCGGTCGCACCGGACGCCGTGGGAACGGAACCGGTCGAGACGCCCGTCGGTCCGCTGTGGAAGACCCAGTACGCCGACCATCCGGCGGTCGCCGCCTTCGATGACGTTCGGTTCCACACCCGTGGCGGTGGCGACATGCAGTCGTTTGCGCGATACGACAAGGTCCTCCCGGAACGCGCGGACGTCCTCGCGGGGACCGTCCGAGGGGACATCGACCGCCCGAACGAGGTGTCCGTCGTCGAATGGAAACCCGGAACGGGGACGGTTCTCGGCGTCGGTGCGAACGTCGAATTCGACGCTCACGGCGCGGACGGCGGCCGCGAAACCTTCCTCGCGGGGTGTCTTCGTTTTCTCGGGGAAAATGCCGACGACGGTCTCGTCGGGCGGCCGAAGGCCGCCGCGGACCTCGCCGCGATGCGGACCGACTTTCGTGACGACTACGACCGTCCGAGCTACCACCTCACACCGCCCGCGAATTGGTTGAACGACCCGAACGGCCTCATCGAGTGGAACGGCACGTATCACGCGTTCTATCAGTACAATCCGGGCGGACCCTACCACGACACGATTCACTGGGGGCACGCGACGAGCGATGACCTCGTCCACTGGGAGGACCGTCCGGTTGCGCTCACGCCCGACCCCGACGGTCCCGACCGCGATGGTTGTTGGTCGGGATGCGCAATCGACGACGACGAAACGGTTCACATGCTCTACACGGGCGGCCGCGACGGATGCCAACTCCCGTGCCTCGCGACGGCGGTCGACGAAACGCTCGACGTGTGGAAGAAAGACCCCGAGAACCCGGTCGTGGCCGAGCCACCGGTCGAACTCGATATCCTCTCGACCGACCACTGGGACGCCGAGTTCCGCGACCACTCCGTTTGGCGCGAAAACGGCTCGTGGTATCAGCTCATCGGCTCGGGTATCGAGGGCGTGGGCGGGACGGCACTCCTCTACCGCTCGGACGACCTCCTCGACTGGACGTATCTCGGGCCACTGTACACGGCCGAGTCGGAGGCGGAAGGCCACATGTGGGAGTGCCCCGAACTCCTCGACTTCGGCGAGGAACGCCTGCTCCACGTCTCGAACTACGAGCACGTGCGCTACTTCCTCGGGACCATGCGTGATGCGCGCTTCGAGCGCGAAGCGTCCGGAATACTCGATTACGGCGACTTCTATGCCCCACAAACGCTGCGGGACGGGTCGGGTCGACTGCTCACGTTCGGTTGGCTGAAGGAAGCCCGAAGCGAGCGCGCACAGTGGGACGCGGGGTGGTCCGGAGCGCTTTCGCTCCCGCGAGTCCTCAGCGTCGAGGACGGCGAACTGCGCCAACGACCCGCCGCCGAGGTCGAATCGCTTCGCGGCGGCCATCACGGATTCGAATCCCGGGGGCTCTCCGACGGCCACCGTGAAGTGCTCCAAACACGCGGCAGGGCGCTCGAACTCGCTGTCTCACTGGATCTCGGCACCGCCGACGAGGTGGGTATCGTTCTCCGGGAAACCGTAGACGGCGAGGAACGGACGCCGTTGCACGTCCGCCGGGACGAACTCACCCTCGAACGCTCCACGTCGAGCCTCCACCCGGAGACGGCCGACGACCCGATACGGATGCCGCTCGACGGGGAGGGGAGGGTCGACCTCAGGGTGTTCATCGATGGATCGGTCATCGAAGTGTTCGCGAACGAACGGCGCTGTCTCACCGGGCGAATCTATCCGACTCGCGCGGACGCCGACGGCG